>DATABY010000082.1:0-20768 GCA_036259355.1 Nocardioidaceae bacterium | reverse complement strand
GGCGCCCCCGGGCCGGCGCTCGGTGACGAGATCGGCCTCGACGTACGCTTCACCACCACCCGCTTCGACCGCGTCACGATCCGCTGACCGCTGGGCGGACGCGGTCGTCGGCGTTGTCGAGGACGCCGCCGGCGGGGTCGTCGGTCACGGCGTCCGCGCGCACCGGGTCGTGCCAGGGCTGCCAGATGTCGCGGAGCACCATCGCGACCAGCCACAGCTGCGCGGCCACGCGCACGAGGATCGCGAGGATGTACGGCACCGGTACGGCGCCGCCGGCCGCCGGGGCGAAGTCGCCGGAGAGGTGCAGCCAGATCGCGGCGAAGTAGACGACCTCCCCGGCCTGCCAGATCAGCAGGTCGCGCCAGCGCGGCCGGGCCAGCGCCGCCAGCGGCAGCAGCCAGAGGACGTACTGCGGCGAGTAGACCTTGTTGACCAGCAGGAACGCCGCCACCACGAGGAACGCCAGCTGCGGCAGCCGCGGTCGCCGCGGAGCCAGCAACGCGGCCGCCGCCACCCCCACGCAGGCCCCGCCGAACAGGAGCCACGAACCGACGTTGACGGTGTTCGTGGACACCTGCTGACCGGTCAGCGTCCAGGCGTACCACAGCGACCCCAGGTCGGCGCCGCGCTCGGCGTTGAAGGTCCAGAACCGCGCCCAGCCCTCGAAGTTCACCAGCGCCACGGGCAGGTTCACCGCGACCCAGGAGGCGACCGCGCCGGCCAGCGCCAGCCAGAACGCCCGCATCCGCCGTGACCGCAGGCACAGGACGAGGACCGGACCGAGCACGAACAGCGGGTACAGCTTCGCGGCAGTGCCGAGCCCCAGCAGCACTCCGGCCAACAGCGGGCGAGAGCGCGACCAGGCCAGCAGCGCGGCCGCCAGCAGGGCGATCACGAGCAGGTCCCAGTTGATCAGCGCGGCCAGCGGCAGCACCGGCGCGGCGGCGAGCAGCGCCGCGTCCCACGGCCGCCGGCGGTGCACCCCGGCCAGCGCCCACACCGCCAGCAGCGCGCAGCCGAACAGCAGCAGAGCGTTGACCACGGTGAACGGCACGATGTTGTCGCGCACCACCGGGTCCGACTGCACCTGCTCGACCGTCTGCCCGGCCGTCGACGGCTCCTCGAACACCGCGTGCGTCACGGTCGCCGCCCAGTACGCGAAGACGCCGGTGAGGACGGGGTACTCCAGGTACTCGTAGCGGCCGCCGTTGTCGACGTACGGCGCCCAGCCCTCGGCGAAGCCGCGCCCGGAGTACAGGTACGGGATGTCGCTGTAGCACATCTGCGTGTAGCGAACGGTCCCGTCCTGCCACGCCTGCGCCGCGCACGGCGCCTTCTGCACCAGCCCCAACGCGAACGCGACGGTCACCAGTGCCAGCAGCATCCGGACGGGGGTCCACCACGATCCCCCAGCATGGGCGCCGTGCGGCCCGCCGATGCCCGGGCTGAGCGCGCGCACGGCCGGGTCCTCGTGCGTCGGCGCGACGACCTCGTGCGCCTCCGATGCTGGCCGGGTCACCTAGCTGTTGCCACCGGGGCCACCACCGCCCTGGCCGTTACCACCGCCATTGCCGCCTTCGCCGTCACCGTCACCGTCACCGTCACCGTCACCGTCGCCACCGTCGCCACCACCACCGGGCAGGTCGGGAAGGGGCCCGTCGGACTCGTCCGGCGGCTCGGGCTCCTCAGTGCGCGTCGGCGTGGGCTCGGGCTCCTCGGTGCGCGTCGGCGTGGGCTCGGGCTCCTCGGTCGGCGTCGGGGTCGGTTCCGGCTCGGGCTCCGGCTCGGGCTCGGGCGGAGGTGTGTAGACCGGCTCCGGGGTGTACGCCGGCTCCGGCGGCGCCACCGTCGACTCCAGATCCTCGTCGAGATCGGCCGCCTCCGGGAACTCGCGGACCGGCTTGCCCTCCAGGGCGTCGGTCATCATCGTCTCCCACGTGCGCGCGGGGTACTCGCCACCGTAGAACGGCTCGAGGAAGCCGCGGAGATCGTCGTTGCCGTCGCCGCGGACGTACATCACCGCCGTGGCCAGCTGCGGCGTGTAGCCGACGAACCATGAGGACGACACTCCACCGCCACCGGAGGTCGCCGTACCCGTCTTGCCCGCGGCCGGCCGGTCGAAGCCGGACACGTTGCCGTACCCGGTGCCTTCCGGGTCGTCGACGACCTGCTGCAGCGCGGCGGTGACGTTGGAGGCGATATCGGGTGCGAAGGCGCGGTCGCTGCCCTTCTGGTGCTTGAGCCGTACCTCGCCGGAGGAGTCGGTGACCTTCTCGAGCACGTACCAGTCGGCCTGCCGGCCGTTGGCGGCGAACGTCGCGTAGGCCTCCGCCATCTCCACCACCGGCACGTTCTGCGGGCCGAGCGCCACCACGCCGCTCGGCTGCAGCGGGTCCTGCGGGTCCTCGTCGACGCCGGCGTCCTCGGCCGCGTTGATCACCTTCTCCGGGCCGTTGTCCATCTGCATGGTCAGGTCCACGTAGGCGGTGTTGATCGACTGCGTGGTCGCGCTCTGCAGCGAGACCGAGCCGTAGTCGGTCAGCCCCTGGTTGCCCACCTCGTGGTCACCGGGTAGGTCGTAGGGCGAGTTGCCGTCGAAGTAGGAGTCCAGCGTGAATCCGGCGCGCAGGCCGGCAGCCAGGGCGAAGGGCTTGAAGGCCGAACCCGGCTGGCCGCCCTCCATCGCCCAGTTGATCTGGCTCTTGACGTAGTTGCGGCCGCCGTACATCGCCCGCAGCGCGCCGGTGCGCGGCTCGACCGACGACAGCCCCACGTGCAGCTTGTTCATCCCGGGCGCGACCTCACGGACCGCGCGCTGCGCCGCCTTCTGCGCCTGGAAGTCGATCGTGGTGACGACCTTCAGCCCGCCGCCGAGGATCTCGTCCTGGGTGAACTCCTGCGTGGCCAGCTGCTGCTCGACCAGCTTCAGCAGGTGTCCCTTGGGGCCGCCGAGGGTGTTGCCGTCGTCCTGCGGCTTGGCGATCTTGGGCAGCTTCTTCTTCAGCTTCTCCGCCGTGGAGGCATCGAGGCTGCCGGAGGACGCCATGCCGTCGAGCACGTACCGGTAGCGGTCGAGCAGCTCCTTGCTGTTGTCCTTCTCGACCGCGGGGTCGAGGCTGCCCGGGCTGTTGAGGATGGAGGCCAGCACGGCGCCCTGCCGCACGGTCAGCCGCTTCGCCGGCTTGTCGAAGTAGGCCTTGGCAGCGGCCTCGATGCCGTAGGCGCCGCGGCCGAAGTAGATGGTGTTCAGGTAGCCCTGGAGGATCTCCTCCTTGGCCAGCTCCCGGTCGACCTTCAGTGCCAGGATCGCTTCCTTGAACTTGCGGGTGTAGGTCTGCTCCTGGGTCAGGTAGAGGATCTTGACGTACTGCTGCGTGATGGTGGACGCGCCCTGCGTCGTGCCGCCCCGCAGGTTCGAGTACGCCGCACGCACGATGCCCTGCGGGTCGATGCCCTCGTCCGACCAGAACTCCCGGTTCTCCGCCGCGACGACCGCGTCCTGCACGTGCTGCGGCACCTTCGAGAGCGGAACCGCCGTACGGTTCTGGACGGCGAACGTGCCGATCTTGTGCTTGCCGTCGGAGTAGTAGACCGTGGTCGTCTGGGCCTGGAACTCCTCGTTGGGGTCCGGAATGTCGATGAGGGTGTAGGCGACGGCGATCGTCGCGGCGCCCAGGACGACCCCGAACAACCCGATCAGCAGCACCCAGCGCAGCGCGCGCTTGAGGCCGCTGCGGTCGGTGCCGCGCTTCCGGTTTCCAGCCATCGGGTCGTCACTCCTGGGTGTGTCGTCTTCGCGGCGCCGCACGCACACCCGGTGGTGATGACCCGCCCCGACCGGGGCTGGACGGGGGTGCGACCCGCGGATCCTGCGCATGTGAGGGTACGGGCATCGGCGCGGATGCGGAATCTGTACCGCCTGGCCGTGAGCGGCATCACGCGGGCACGATGCCGGCCAGCGGCCAACCGCCAACGGCACTCACAGACTGCCCACGGGTCGCCCCCGCGACACCTGTCGTTCACAGACGATGTATCATTTCGATACGTGTCCTCGAGACACCGGCGGGCGCCGGCCCGCTTCGCTCTGTCCGAACCAGCCGTGTGCAGGAGGTGTCGCCGTGGCCAGGCGTGGCGGTGCCGTCGAGCTGGCGGTCCTCGGGCTGCTCCACGAGGCGCCCATGCACGGCTACGAGCTCCGCAAGCGCGTCTCCGCCCTGCTGGGCTGGGGCCGAGTGCTGTCGTACGGCTCGTTGTACCCCGCGCTGAAGCAGATGCGGCGCGCCGGCTGGCTGACCGAGGACGTCCCGCCCGGTGCTGCGCGGGCGCCCGACGCCGCCGTCCGCGCCGGGCGCACCGGCCGGGCCAACGGCGCCGCGCGGGCCGGGAGCGGCCGGCGCGGCAAGATCGTCTACAAGCTGACCCCCGAGGGCAAGGACCGGTTCGAGGAGCTGATGTCGCACGGCGGTCCCTCCGCCTGGGAGGACGACAGCTTCGGGGTGCACTTCGCCTTCTTCGCCAAGACCGACGCCGAGACGCGCATGCGCATCCTCGAGGGCCGTCGCACCCGCATGGAGGAGCGGCTCGAACGGATCCGCACCTCGTTCGCCCGCAGCCGTGAGCGCGTCGACGCGTACACGCTCGAGCTGCAGCGCCACGGGCTCGAGTCGGTCGAGCGCGAGGTCTCGTGGCTGAAGGACCTGATCGACGACGAGCGGTCGCGGCACGCCCCGACCGTCCGTCGTACCCGTGACAACACTGAGGAATGAGGAGACCAGATGGGTTCGGTTCGTGTGGCCATCGTGGGTGTGGGCAACTGCGCCGCATCGCTGGTACAGGGAGTGCACTTCTACCATGACGCCGATCCGGCCGGCTCCGTCCCCGGTCTCATGCACGTGACGTTCGGCGACTACCACATCAGGGACGTGCAGTTCGTGGCCGCGTTCGACGTCGACGCCAAGAAGGTCGGCTTCGACCTCTCCGAGGCGATCACCGCGAGCGAGAACAACACGATCAAGATCTGCGACGTCCCACCGATGGGTGTCACCGTGCAGCGCGGGCCGACGCTCGACGGCCTCGGCCGCTACTACCGCGAGACGATCGAGGAGGCCGACGTCCAGGCCGTCGACGTGGTCCAGGCGCTCAAGGACGCCGAGGTCGACGTGCTGGTCTCCTACCTCCCGGTGGGTTCGGAGGAGGCCGACAAGTTCTACGCGCAGTGCGCGATCGACGCCGGGGTGGCGTTCGTCAACGCGCTGCCGGTGTTCATCGCCTCCGACCCGGAGTGGGCGGCGAAGTTCGAGGCCGCCGGTGTGCCGATCATCGGCGACGACATCAAGTCCCAGGTCGGCGCCACGATCACGCACCGGGTGATGGCCCGGCTGTTCCAGGACCGCGGCGTGGTGCTCGACCGCACGTACCAGCTCAACGTCGGCGGCAACATGGACTTCAAGAACATGCTGGAGCGCGACCGGCTCGAGTCCAAGAAGGTGTCCAAGACCCAGGCCGTGACCAGCAACATCTCCCACGACCTGGGCGCCCGCAACGTCCACATCGGCCCGTCCGACTACGTGCAGTGGCTCGACGACCGCAAGTGGGCCTACGTGCGGCTGGAGGGCCGGGCGTTCGGCGACGCGCCGATCAACATGGAGTACAAGCTGGAGGTGTGGGACTCCCCCAACTCCGCCGGCATCATCATCGACGCGATCCGCGCGGCCAAGATCGCCAAGGACCGCGGCGTCGGCGGTCCCATCCTGTCGGCGTCGTCGTACCTGATGAAGTCGCCGCCGGTGCAGCGCCCCGAGGACGAGGGTCGTGCGCTGGTGGAGGGCTTCATCCGTGGCGAGTCGGACCGGTGAGGTCGAGCAGCTCCGCTGCGAGGTCGGACGAGACCATCGGTGCCGACCGCTGAGCCGAACGTAGTGTTGCGTCCGCCGGGCGGAGCGTTGTAGCGCTCGGTCCGGCGGATGCAGACACGAGGAGGCAGGTCGGTGCGCGCGGTACGTGACCTGAGGCTCCTGCTGCGGGGGCGTGGCTTCCGCCGCCTGTTCGCCGTCCGCGTCGGGAGCCAGTTCAGCGACGGCGTGTTCCAGGTCGCGCTGGCCTCCTACGTGCTGTTCAGCCCGGAGCGGCAGACCTCGCCGGAGGCGATCGCGACGTCGTTCGCCGTGGTACTGCTGCCGTTCAGCGTGCTGGGGCCGTTCACCGGTGTGCTCATCGACCGGTGGTCCCGGCGGCAGATCCTCCTCTGGTCCAACCTGATCCGCACCGTGATCATGCTGGTCCTGGCCGGGATCGTGCTGGCCGGGCTCGCCGGCCTGTGGTTCTTCGTGGTCGTGCTGGCCGCGCTGTCGGTCAACCGGTTCCTGCTGGCCGCGCTGTCGGCCGCGCTGCCGCACGTGGTCGACGAGGAGCGGCTGGTGATGGCGAACTCGGTGACCCCCACCAGCGGCACCTTCGCCTTCCTCCTCGGTCTGGTCGCAGGTGGATCGCTGCGTGAGCTGGTCGAGGCTCTGCACGGGTACGGCGACCTCGCGGTGCTCATCGCCGCCGCACTGTTGTACACCGTGGCCGCGGCGCTGGCGCGTCGGATCGGTCGCACCACACTCGGCCCCGACTTCGACCCGACGCTGCCGACGGTGCGCGAGCACGTGCGCCACATCATGGTCGGCCTCGTCGACGGCGTGCGTCATCTGCGGGAGCGCCGGGAGGCCGCCGACGGCCTGCTGGCGATCGGGTCGCACCGCTTCTTCTACGGCATCTCCACGGTGGCGACCATCCTGCTGTACCGCTCCTACTTCCACGCGCCGGAAAACCCGGAGGCCGGGTTCTCCGGCCTGGCGGTGGCGGTGCTCGTCTCGGGAGCGGGGTTCGTCACCGCTGCGCTGGTCACGCCGCTGGCCACCAGCCGCCTCTCCCTGCAGGCGTGGGTCACGTCGCTGCTCGTGCTCGCCGCCGTCGTGCAGGTGCTGCCGGGCGCGTTCTACACCGAGCCGACGTTGCTGGTTTCCGCGTTCGCGCTGGGTGTGACCTCGCAGGGCGTGAAGATCTCGGTGGACACGCTGGTGCAGGAGTGGGTCGACGACGCGTTCCGAGGCCGGGTGTTCTCGTTCTACGACGTGATCTTCAACGTGTCGTTCGTCGCGGCCGCGGTCGTCGGCGCGCTCATCCTGCCGATCGACGGCAAGTCCTACGCCGCACTCGGGCTGATCGCGGTCGGCTACGCCCTCACCGCGTTGGTGTACTGGCGGATCCACCTGCGGCAGCGGGCCGCCGTACCGCCGATGCACCACCGCCAGTGAGCAGAGATCGACGCCTCACCACAGGAAGGCGTGGGTGAGGCGTCAGTCCTGCCTGCGGGAGCTCCACCAGGAGAGCAGCTCGTCACGGGCCCGTTCGGGCCCGAGTGGACCCTCCTCGATGCGGAGGTCGAGCAGGTAACGGTAGGCCTGGCCCACCTCGGGCCCGGGCTCGATGCCCAGCGTCTGCATGATCTCGTTGCCGTCGAGGTCGGGCCGCATCGCGCTGAGCTCCTCCTGCTCGGTCAGCCACTCGATGCGTTCCTCGAGGTGGTCGTAGGTACGGCGCAGCCGGTCGGCCTTGCGGCGGTTGCGGGTGGTGCAGTCCGCTCGGGTCAGGACGTGCAGGCGCGGCAGCTGGTCACCGGCGTCGCGGACGTAGCGGCGTACGGCCGAGTCGGTCCACTCACCGCTGCCGTAGCCGTGGAACCTCAGGTGCAGCGCCACCAGGTGGCTGACCGCGTCGGTGTCCTCGTTGGAGAACCGCAGCGCCTTCATCCGCTTGCGGGTCATCTTGGCCCCGACCACGTCATGGTGGTGGAACGTGACGGAGCCGTCGGTGTGGTAGCGGCACGTGCGCGGCTTGCCGACGTCGTGCATCAGCGCGGCCATGCGGACCACGAAGTCCGGCGCGTCGAACGGCAGCCGGTCCTCGAGGTCGATGGCCTGCTCCAGCACCGTGAGCGTGTGCTCGTAGACGTCCTTGTGCCGGTGGTGCTCGTCCCGCTCGAGCCGCAGCGCCGGCAGCTCCGGCAGGATGCGCTCGGCCAGGTGGGTGTACACCAGCAGCGACAGCCCGAGCCGCGGCTGCGGGGCGCAGACCAGCTTCACCAGCTCGTCGCGGATGCGCTCGGCCGAGACGATGTCGACCCGCTCGGCCATCTTCGCCATCGCCTCCACGACCGCTTGGTCGACCTCGAACCCCAGCTGCGCGGCGAAGCGCGCGGCGCGCAGCATCCGCAGCGGGTCGTCCTCGAACGACGACTCCGGCGTGCCCGGTGTCCGCAGCACCCGCTCGGCCAGGTCGCGCAGGCCGCCGTAGGGATCCACGAACTCCCAGGAGGGAAGCCGCAGCGCCATCGCGTTCACGGTGAAGTCGCGGCGCACCAGATCGCCGTGGATCGAGTCGCCGTAGAGGACCTCCGGCTTGCGCGACGACGCCTGGTAGACGTCCGCGCGGTACGTGGTGATCTCGAGCTTCCACTCGCCCTTGCGGCACCCGATGGTGCCGAAGTCGCGCCCGACGTCCCACACCGCGTCGGCCCAGCCGCGCACCAGCTTCTCGATCGTG
Organism: Nocardioidaceae bacterium; assembly: GCA_036259355.1. Classification (GTDB taxonomy): domain Bacteria; phylum Actinomycetota; class Actinomycetes; order Propionibacteriales; family Nocardioidaceae; genus JALZDI01. The sequence continues at coordinate 12,182 of DATABY010000082.1, read as the reverse complement.
TCGGGCCGCGCCGACGTGGTGAAGTCGAGGTCGGGGGCGTCCCACCTGCCCAGCAGCGCGTCGCGCACCGGCCCGCCGACCAGCGCGACCTCCTCCCCTGCCGCGAGGAACCGCTCACCGAGCTCGTCGATGACCGGCGCGACTTGCAGCAACGACGCCACAGCGGTGCGCTGGGCGGCGTTGAGGGGACCGTCGTTGGGGGAGGCTGCGGGCACGGGCATCCACTCTAGGCCGTCGGCGAGCCGCCCTGCCGGGTGCAGGTGAGGATCATCGTTAGCATGCAGGCGTGATCCGCCCGAGCCCGGTAGCACCGGACCTACCGTGAGCCGGGCAGCACGCATCCTCAGCGCTGTGGTCGCAGTCGTGTGTTGTCTGGCACCCGCCGCGGTCACCCCTGTGCAGGCCGATTCCGGCCGCGACGCCCGGCACGACCGTCCGAGCCGCGGCGTGGACCGACCGCAGGTGCGACCACCGGTGGCGCCGGAACGGCAGCCGCTGGCCATCGAGACGCTCACACCCTCGCGGCTGCTCCCGGGCACCCCCGTGCGGGTAACCGGCACCGTGCTCAACGACACCGACGAGGTCTGGGGCGACGCCCAGGTCGGCCTGCTGGCCTCGCAGATGCCGTTCACCACGCCGGCGCAGGTCGCAGCCGCCACCCGGGCCGACCCGTACCAGGACTTCACCGGCGACCAGATCCTCGCGCCGGGCACCTTCGACGACATCGGGGACATCGCGCCCGGCCAGTCCCGGTCGTTCTCGCTCACCGTTCCCTACGCGGAGCTGCAGGTGGACGGCCGCGAGGGCGCCTACTGGGTCGGCGCGGAGATCCGCGCCACCGACGGGCAGGGACTGCGGGGCTCGGTGGCGCGGACCCTCACGTTCATGCCGCTGGTCGGCGACGCCGCCAACGCGCCCACCGTCGACCTCGCGGTGCTGTGGCCGCTGCTGGCTCCGGTGCCCTGGAACGGCCAGGAGTTCGTCGACGACTCGCTGTCCGCGCAGTTCGCCGACGGCGGCCGGCTGCGCGCCCTCGCGGCCCTCGGCGCACGTGCGGGCAACCAGCCACTCACCTGGGTGATCGACCCCGCCGTGCTCGAGGCGGCCGAGCAGATGTCCGACGGCTTCGAGCGGGGCGAGCAAGAGCTCGGCGCGGACTCCGACCCGGCGAGGGCCGCGGCCTCCTGGCTGAACGTGGTGCGCAGCTCGCTGGACAGCAGCGTCGCGCTGGCGCTGCCGTACGGGAACCCGGACGTCGCGGCGCTCGCGCACGCATCAGTCCACGGCATGCGCCGCGCCCAGCGGGCCGGCGACCTCGTGCTCGACAACCTCGGGATCGCCCGGCAGCAGCTGCTGTGGCCTCCGGCCGGCTACACCGACCGAGCCGTCCTTCGGGCGACGCGACGGCAGCTCGGTGCCGAGGTCGCGCTCCTCTCCCGGGACACCTTCGACGACCCGCCCGCGGAGGGGGTCGTCGCCCTTCCGAGGCGCACGCGCAGCAGCCAGCCGCAGACCGAGGAGTCTGCCCAACCGGCTCTGGTGACCGACCCGGAGAAGGACCGCGCGGGTCTGCGTGCCCAGCCCGGACAGTCGACGCTGCAGTGGCGTCAGCTGGTCCTCGCCAACACCGCACTCCGGGCGCTGTCCGGCGACACGACCCGGCGCACGGCCGTCGCGATGCCCTCGAGACGCTGGTGGCCGGACGCCGCGTGGCGCGACGCCGACCTGTTCGACGAGCTGCAGGCGCCGTGGATCAACCGGGTGACGGCGAACACGCTGACCAGCGGGCCCAGGCGGACCTACGCGGGCGGGTTCCGCTACCCGCCCGCCGCCCGCCGCCGGGAGCTCGGCCGTCCCATCCTCAACACGGTGAAACGGGTACGCCGGACGGCGCGCACGGTCAACAACCTCCTGGCCGACTCCGCGGGCAACCTGGAGCTGACCGACAGGGCGTTCGGTCTCTCCTCGTCCACCGCATGGCGCACCGACCGGCGGACGGGCCGCGAGGTCGCCACCGACTTCCTGGCGACGCACCAGACCATGATCCGCAGCATCGACATCGAGGCGCCGGAGTTCGTCACGCTGTCGAGCAACTCGGGCCGGTTCCCGGTCTCGATCACCAACGGGCTGAACCAGCCCATCACCGTCGGCCTCGCAGTGACGGCGCGAGACCCACGGATGACGGTGCAGGCGGCCGGCCCGGTCACCCTGCAGCGCGACCAGCGGGTGACCGTCACGGTGCAGACGAGGGCCCGCGGTGTCGGCATCACCACGCTCACCGCCCGGATGCTGACGCAGCAGGGGAGACCGTTCGGCCCGATGGCGACGTTCCAGGTGCGGACCACGCAGATCGGCGCGGTGGTGTGGGTGGTGATCGGCGTCGGTACGGCCGTGCTGTTCATCGCGGCGGGCCGGCGGATCTTCCTGCGGGTGCGCGGTCACCGCCGCCGGGTCCGGGGGGCGCGATGAGTGACCCCACCGACCGGGAGCCGCCGACCGACCGGCCGCCGCCGGAACAGCCACCGGCCGGCCAGCCCGAGACCACCGACACGGTGGCCGCGCCCGGCGAGGCCGACGCGGGGTCGGGCCTGCTGCGGTCCAGCGCGATCATGGCCGCCGGCACGCTGATCTCCCGTCTCGTCGGATTCGTCCGGACCGCGATGGTCGTGGCTGCCGTCGGCTCCGTCGGCCTGCACGCCGACATCTTCAACTACGCCAACACGGTCCCGAACATGGTCTACATCCTGGTGGCCGGCGGGCTGTTCAACACCGTGCTGGTGCCGCAGATCGTGCGCGCCATGCGCAACGACGCGGACGGCGGCGCCGCCTACGTCAACCGCATCTTCACCCTCAGTGGGCTGTTCCTCGCCGGGGTCACCGCGGTACTGGTCGCGGCCGCGCCGTGGGTGATGCGGGTGCTCGCCGGCGACCGGATGTTCGCCCCGGGCCTGGAGGCGCAGACCGAGTCGTTCATCGACTTCGCGCGGTACTGCCTGCCGCAGGTCTTCTTCTACGGGATCTTCGTGCTGATGGGGCAGGTGCTCAACGCCCGGCGCACCTTCGGCCCGATGATGTGGGCCCCGATCGCCAACAACCTGGTCGCGATCGTCGTCCTGGGCGTCTACCTCGGCGTCTTCGGCAGCGCCAGCGGCCCCGGCGCGTACTCCCCCGGCCAGGAGCTGCTGCTGGGGCTGGGCTCCACCCTGGGGATCGTCGTGCAGACCGCCGTCCTCGTCCCGTACCTGCGCAAGTCCGGCGTGCGCTACCGACCACGGTTCGACTTCCGCGGCACCGGGCTGGGTCACACGCTGCGACTGGGCCTGTGGACGGTGATGTTCGTGATCGTGAACCAGGTCGCGTACGTCGTCGTCGGCCGGATCGCCACCAACGCATCGGCCACCGGGGCGCTGACCGGCGAGCCCAGCAGCGGCTATACGGCGTACAGCTACTCCTACCTGCTGCTGATGGTTCCGCACGCGATCGTCACCGTGTCGCTGGCCACCGCTGCCCTTCCCCGGCTGTCCGGACTGTCCGCCGACGGACGGCTGGCGCAGGTCGGTCACGAGCTCGGCAGCACCCTGCGGCACTCGCTCGCGGTGATCCTGCCGTTCTGCGCGGTGCTGACCGTGCTCGGCCCGTTCCTCGCGGTCATCATGTTCAGCTGGGGCGCCGGTGCCGGGGAGAGCGATGCGCTCGGTCTGACCCTGGTGTGCTTCGCTCCCGCGCTGCTGTTCTTCACCGTGCACTACCTGATGCTGCGCGGCTTCTACGCGCTCGAGGACACCCGGACGCCGTTCGTGCTGCAGTGCGTCATCGCGGCGGTCAACATCGGCGCCGCGCTGCTCTACACCGAGCCCCGGGTGGACCCGCAGGTGGCGCCGCCGCTGGCGCTGGCCTACGGCACTGCCTACCTGGCCGGTGCCGCAGTCTCGATGCTGTTGCTGCGGCGGCGGCTCGGCGGCCTCGCGCTGCCCGAGCTGCTGCGCTTCGTGGTCCGCATGGCGTTGGTCAGCCTGCCCGCCGCGGGGGCGGCCTGGCTCGTGGTGCGGGCGCTCACTTCGGCCGGGGTGGCACCCGACAGCAAGCTGGGTGCGGCGGTGATCTTGCTGACCTCAGGTGTGATCGCGGTCTCGGTCCTCGTGCTGTTCGCGCGGCTGTTCCGACTGAGTGAGGTGTCCAGCATCGTGGGGACGGTGTTCGGGCGGTTCCGCCGGCACGGGTAACGGCCGGGGCCGGTCCCCACAGCGCCTAGCATGGTGCCCAGAGACTGCTCAGAGGAACGCCCAGAGACGTGGCAGCAAACCGGCGCCATCTCGGGACAGGAGGACCGCACCAGCCATGACCGTCGAGCCGGGTCGGCAGCTTGCGGGCCGCTACCGCGTCGAGGACCTGCTCGCCGAGCGCGCCGGGGCGCGGCTGTGGCGCGCTGTCGACGAGGTCCTGCGCCGCTCGGTCGCGGTCGACGTGCTTCCCTCCGACGCCCCGCGCGCCTCCGCGCTGGTGCAGGCGGCCCGCCGCGCCGCCGTGGTCACCGACGGACGGTTCCTGCGTGTGCTCGACGCGGCGGAGGAGAACGGCGACGTCTACGTCGTCCGCGAGTGGGCGCCCGGAGAGTCGCTCGACCTGGTGCTGGCAGGCGGTCCGCTGACCCACCGCCGGGCGGCGTGGATCGTGCACGAGGTCGCCGAGGCGGTCAGCGTCGCGCACAGCGCCGGCATCTACCACCTTCGGCTGGTCCCGGAGAACATCCTCGTCACCGACACCGGCGGGGTGAAGATCATCGGCCTGGCCACCGACGCGGCCCTGCACGGCGTCAAGCACGCCGACGCGGAGGCCGAGGACGTGCGCGGGCTCGGCCGGTTGCTGTACGCCGCGCTGGTGGCGCGCTGGCCCGGTGGCCCCGAGTGCGCAGTGCCGACGGCTCCGGCCGAGCACGGCCGGCTGCTGCGTCCGGCGCAGGTGCGCGCCGGCGTCCCGCGGCAGGTCGACGAGGTGTGCGACCGGATCCTCGGCGAACCGCCGCAGAAGGGCGAACCGCTGCGGCACGCGAGCGCGGTCGCGGCAGAGCTGAGCGCGACCGCGCGGCTGCTGACCGACAGCCCGCCGCACCGCGACCCCGAGGCGACCGCCGCGGCCGGCTTCGCCGCGCTGACCGGCGGCTACGAACCCACCGCACCGCTGCACGCGCCCGACCAGACCCTCCCACCACCGCGCAGCCTGCGACCGGAGCCGGCGGTGGAGCGCACGCCCGAGCGGACCGCCGCCTACCCCCGGCCGGGCGACGAGTCGCCGCAGTCCACCCGGCAGATGCCGGCCATGACCGCGCCGGTCGCCGCCCCGTCGCAGTCCAGCGCGGACCCCTCCCCGGCGCCGCTGGCCGCTCCCCCGCCGGCGTACCAGCCGCCGCCGTCCCGCGACCCGAGTCGGGTCTGGATGTGGGTTGCCGTGGCCGCCATCGTCCTGGCACTCGCCGGCGTCTCCTTCTACCTGGGGTTCAACAGCACCGGCGACGAGGCCAACCAAGCCGCGGGCAACGGCCCCGGCGCCGCCGGTGCGAGCGAGCCGGTGCAGCCGGTCAACGTCGCCTCGGTGAGCGCCTTCGATCCCTTCGGCGAGGAGGGAGAGAACAACGAGGAGGCACCGCTGGTGCTCGACGGTGACCCGTCGACGCAGTGGACCACGCTGTCGTACCAGGGCGACCCGCAGTTCGGCGGGCTCAAGCCGGGGCTCGGGCTGGTGCTCGACCTCGGGCAACCGCGCGAGGTACGCCGGGTGACCCTCGACCTCGGCGGGTCCGGGACCGACCTCGAGGTGCGAGCCGCTCCCGCCGGCGCCGGCACGGCGCCCGCCGACCCCGGCGACTTCGCCACCGTCGGCACGGTGAGCGGCGCGTCCGGGCAGACCACGGTCACGCTGAACCGCTCGGTCCGGAGCCGCTACCTGCTGGTGTGGCTGACGAAGCTGCCGCCGGAGTCCGGCGGCACGTTCCGTGGGTTCGTCAACGAGATCACCGTCGCGGGCTGACCAGGACCTGCGGGATGGCCGGCTCCGGGACCAGCGACGGGACCAGCGACGGGACCAGCGACGTCGAGCTGCTGAGCCGGCACGTCGAGGGCGACCCGCACGCGTTCGGTGAGCTCTTCGCCCGGCATCGCGACCGGCTGTGGGCGGTGGCGCTGCGTACGCTAGGAGACCCGGAGTCGGCCGCCGACGCCCTGCAGGAGGCGATGGTCTCGGCCTTCCGACGCGCCGGCTCCTACCGCGGGGACGCCGCGGTCACCACCTGGCTGCACCGGATCGTGGTCAACGCCTGCTTGGACCTGGTGCGGCGACAGCGTGTGCGCGCGGCGGAGCCGCTGCCGGACGACCTCGACCACACCGCAGAGCTGGCCGGCCCGCAGCCACCGGACCCGGCCGAGCAGCTCGTCGAGCGCACCGCCGTACTCGCTGCCCTACGCCGGCTGCCAGAGGAACAGCGGCACGCGCTCGTGCTGGTGGACATGGAGGGCTACTCGGTAGCCGAGGCCGCGGAGCTGCTGGGGTGTGCCACCGGCACGGTGAAGAGCCGGTGCGCACGCGGCCGGGCCCGGCTGCTCCCGATGCTCGCCTGGCTGCGGAACCCCGACGCCGCCGCCGACGTCCCATCACCGGACGTCCCGCCCGGGGACGCGCCGGAGCCGAGCCGGGGAGGTGACCCGCGGTGACCCACCCCAGCGTCGAGCAGGTCGCCGACTACCTCGAAGGTGTGCTCGGCACCGACGAACAGGACCGCGTGCGCGCCCATCTCGAGGAGTGCGAAGCATGTACGGCGACGTCGCGCGACCTCGCCACGATGCCCCAGACGCTGCGCACCGCGGCAGCGACAACGCCCCCGATGCCCGAGCAGGTGGCAGCGCGGCTGCAGGCCGTGCTCGCCGACGAGGCGCGGCGGCGTCCCCGTCCGGTGGCGGTGAGCGACCTGGCCGGCCGCCGCCAGCGGCGCCGGCGCGCGCTGACCGGCGGGCTCCTGGCCGCCGCGGCGGTGACCGTCGTGGCGATCGGTCTCGGTGAGGTGGTGGGCACCGACGGCGGCGGGTCGGCCGGTGAGTCGGCGGTCTCCGGGCGGGCACCCGCGGACGCGGCCGACCCCGGCCGGCCGAACGCCGGTCGGCCGGGCCCCGACGGCGCGCCCGCGCAGCGACGCGGTCCGGGGGTGGCGATAGCCCCCGAGGCCCGGCGCGGCCGTGGGGACAGCCCGGAGCCTTTCCTGCGGGGGCTCACGCCGGCGGAGCTCATCGACGCGGTCGCGGCCAGCCACGTACCCGGGACGGTCCGCCGCGATCGGCCGGCGTGCGTCGACGCCGCACTCGGGGGTGGGGCGCGCACCGCCGCGGCGTACGCCGTACGGCTGCCGGCCGGCTCGGGGGGCACGCGCGGGCTGGTCGTGCTCCGTCCGGGCGTCGCGCCGACCGAGGGTGTGCTGCTCGCCTGCGACCCCCCGCCGCGGGTGCTGCTGCGCCGTGGGCTGAGCGACTAGCGGGAATGCGCGCAGCCTAAGATCCGTTGCAGCGGGTACGTAATCCGGCAGCGGCAAGCGAACGAATCGAGGCGACGTGTCTGACGACGTCCGCAACGTCATCATCATCGGGTCCGGGCCGGCCGGCTACACGGCCGCCATCTATGCCGCCCGCGCGGGCCTGCAGCCGCTCGTCTTCGAGGGCTCCGTCACCGCCGGCGGGGCGCTGATGACCACCACGGACGTGGAGAACTTCCCCGGCTTCCCCGACGGCATCATGGGCCCCGAGCTGATGGACAACCTGCGCAAGCAGGCCGAGCGGTTCGGCGCCGAGCTCGTGACCGACGACGTGAGCACCGCCGACCTGGCCGGCGAGGTGAAGGTGGTCACCGACGCCAGCGGCACGCCGCACCGCGCACGGACCGTGATCCTCGCCATGGGCTCGGCGTACCGCAAGCTCGGCCTGCCCAACGAGGAGCGGCTGTCCGGGCACGGGGTCAGCTGGTGCGCGACCTGCGACGGCTTCTTCTTCCGCAACCAGGAGATCGTGGTCGTCGGCGGCGGCGACTCCGCCGTCGAGGAGGCCACGTTCCTGACCCGCTTCGCGGCCAAGGTGACGATCGTGCACCGCCGCGACGCGCTGCGGGCGTCCAAGATCATGCAGGAGCGGGCGTTCGGCGACCCCAAGATCGAGTTCGCCTGGAACAGCGAGGTCGCCGAGATCCACGGCGACGACAAGCTCACCGGCCTGACGCTGCGTGACATCGTGACCGGGGAGACCCGCGACATCGCGGCGACGGGCCTGTTCATCGCGATCGGCCACGACCCGCGCTCCGAGCTCGTCCGCGACCAGCTCGAGGTCGACGACAGCGGCTACGTCGCCGTCGCCGCGCCGAACACCCACACCAGCCTCGAGGGTGTGTTCGCCAGCGGCGACCTGGTCGACTTCCACTACCGCCAGGCGATCACCGCGGCCGGCACGGGTTGCGCCGCGGCGCTGGACGCCGAGCGCTTCCTCGCCGCGCTCGAGCACGCGCCGTCGACTGCCGGCGACGTACTGCAGACCGAGGCGGAGGCGCACCCCACCGGTGACCCCGCCACCTTCGTCGAGCCCGCGCACAGCGCGCGGTCCTGACCCGCCGAAACACCTGAAGGAGAATCGTGGGCACCATCCAGTCCGTCACCGACAGCGAGTTCGAGACCAACGTGCTGAAGGCCGACAAGCCCGTGCTCGTCGACTTCTGGGCCGAGTGGTGCGGTCCGTGCCGCCAGGTCGCGCCCATCCTGGAGGAGATCGCGAACGAGCACGGCGAGAAGCTGACGATCATGAAGATGAACGTCGACGAGAACCCCCAGACGCCGGCGCAGTACCGCGTCACCGGTATCCCCGCCATGGCGGTGTTCACCGACGGCGAGCTGCAGAAGATGATCGTCGGCGCCAAGCCCAAGGCCGCGCTGCTGAACGACCTCGGCGACGTCATCAACGCCTGAACCCTCCCTCGCGCCGAGACCGCACCAGCGGTCCTCGCGCCGGATCGCACGGATGCCCCGTCCTCGCGACGGGGCATCCGTCGTCTCGGCTGCGCACCGGAAGACAGGGCGTCCCACCCCGGGGCGGCCAGGTCAGTGGCGCAGCGGGCCGGCCCGCACCGGCTCCGGGCGCATCGACACCAGCAGCCGCTCCAGCGCCACCTCCACGTCCTCGCGCCACGTCACCGCGTTGCGCAGCTCCAGCCGCAGCCGTGGGAACCGGTGGTGCGGGCGCACGGTCTTGAACCCGACCGCGGTCAGGTAGTCGGCGGGCACGACGCACCGCCCGATGTCCGACTTCGCCAGCTCCGGGCCCTCGGCCCGCCCGAAGGCCTCCACCGCCCGGATCCCGCCGCGCTTGATCAGGTCCTTGGCCACCGTCTGCACCAGCACCCGGCCGAGCCCGCCCCCGCGGAACTCCGGCAGGATCTGGCCGGTGATGAGCAGCACCGCGTCGGCGCTGACCGGAGAGGTCGGGAAGGCCACCGAGCGGGGCACGTGGGTGGGCGGGGCGTAGAGCACGTAGCCCGCGGGAGCCTTGTCGACGTACGCGAGCCGCCCGCACGACCCCCAGTCCAGGAGCACCGCGGACAGCCACGCCTCCTTCTCCAGCGCGGGGTCGCCGGCCTCGACCGCACGCCGACCGGCGACCGGGTCGAGCTCCCAGAAGACACAGTTGCGGCACCGCAGCGGCAGGTCGTCGATGTTGTCGAGCGTGAGGCTCACCATGCGACGCGCCATGGCCGTGACTCCCAAACTGCCGACCAGCCCTCGGGACACACAGCAGCCCCGCCCAGGGGCCCGGGCACCCGCCGCCCTCGGACGTGCTGCTATGAGGCATCGTAGACCTTCACAGCACGGGCGACGTTGATCGCAGGAGTCCACCACCATGCAGCCAGAGCAGCGCCGTACACCGGTTCGCGCCGCCCGGGAGACGCGCCTGGACTCCTACGTCGACCGGTACGCCGCCCGCACCCACGGCATGACGGCCTCGGAGATCCGCGCGCTGTTCTCGGTGGCCAGCCGACCGGAGGTCGTGTCGCTGGCCGGCGGCATGCCGAACATCTCCGGGCTGCCGCTGGACACCATCGGCACGCTCGTGCACGAGCTGATCGGCGGCCACGGCGCACAGGCGATGCAGTACAGCTCCGGCCAGGGCGAGCCGCGGCTGCGCGAGCAGATCTGTGAGGTGATGCGCCTCGAGGGCGTCGACGCGCACCCCGACGACGTCGTCGTCACGGTCGGGTCACAGCAGGCGGTCGACCTGGTGACGCGGATCTTCTGCGATCCGGGAGACGTGGTGATCTGCGAGGCGCCGAGCTACGTGGGCGCCCTCGGCGTCTTCCGCGCCTTCGAGTGCGACGTCGTGCACGTGGACATGGACGACGACGGGCTCCGGCCGGAGGCGTTGCGAGACGCGCTGAGCGCGCTGGCGGCCGCCGGCAAGCGGGCGAAGTTCCTGTACACGATCCCGAACTACCACAACCCGGCGGGCGTCTCACTGTCCACGCCGCGCCGCCGCGAGGTGCTGGAGATCTGCCGGGCGGCGGACCTGCTGGTGCTGGAGGACAACCCCTACGGCCTGCTGGGGTTCGACGACGAGCCGTTCCGCGCCCTGCGCGCCGACGAGCCCGGCCACGTGGTCTATCTCGGGTCGTTCTCCAAGACGTTCGCGCCCGGGATGCGCGTCGGGTGGGCGCTCGCGCCGCATGCCGTACGCGAGAAGCTGGTACTGGCGCAGGAGGCGGCGACGCTGTGCCCGCCGACGTTCAGCCAGCAGATGGTGTCGGCGTACCTGAGCGGCTACGACTGGCGCGGCCAGATCAAGCAGTTCCGGGAGATGTACCTCGAGCGGCGGGACGCCATGCTGCACGCGCTGGCCGACCTGATGCCCGAGGGCACCACGTGGACGGTGCCCAAGGGCGGCTTCTACGTGTGGCTCACGCTGCCGACCGGGCTGGACGCCAAGGCGATGCTGCCGCGTGCGGTCACCGACCGGGTGGCCTTCGTGCCCGGTACGGCCTTCTACGCCGACGGCTTCGGCAGCTCCAGCATGCGGCTGTCGTACTGCTACCCGACGCCGGAGCGCATCCGTGAGGGGGTACGCCGCCTCGCGGGCGTGATCGAGCAGGAGCTGGAGCTGCGGGAGGTGTTCGGCGCCGCGCCCCACGCGATCACGCCGTCGTACGACAGCCCCAGCCCGGACATGACCTAGGCCAGCACGGCCACGGAGAGGAACACCGAAGATGCCGGAGCAGCCCGAGGGCCGTGTGGTGGTACTGGCCGGCGGCCTGTCGCACGAGCGTGACGTGTCGTTGCGGTCCGGGCGCCGGGTCGCCGAGGCACTGCGCGACGCCGGCCTGGAGGTGGAGGAGCGCGACGTCGACGCGACGCTGCTGCCGGCCCTGCGCCGCGACCGGCCGGGGTGCGTGTTCCCGCTGCTGCACGGGGAGACCGGGGAGGACGGTGCGCTGCGCGAGGTGCTCGAGCTGCTCGACCTTCCATACGTCGGCTCCACCCCCGACGCCTGCCGCATCGCCTTCGACAAACCGGTGGCCAAGACCGTGGTGTCACGGGCGGGGCTGGCCGTCCCCGACGCGGTCACCCTGCCGCACGAGACGTTCCGTGAGGTCGGCGCCGCCGCGATGATGGAGGCGCTGGTGACGCGGCTGGGGCTGCCGCTGGTGGTCAAGCCGGTGCGCGGCGGCTCGGCGCTGGGGTGCACGGTGGTGCGCGACGTCGCCGACCTGCCCGGCGCGATGGTCGGCTGCTTCGCGTACGGCCCGGTCGCGCTGGTCGAGCGGTTCGTCGCCGGGACCGAGGTGGCGGTGTCGGTGGTGGACACCGGGAGCGGCCCGCACGCGCTGCCGGCGGTGGAGATCCGGCCCGACAGCGGCGTGTACGACTACAGCGCCCGCTATACCGCCGGCTCGACGGAGTTCGTGGTGCCGGCGAAGGTGTCCGACGAGGTCGCCGACGCCTGCGCCCAGGTAGCGGTCAGCGCGCACCAGACGCTTGGCCTGCGCGACTTCTCCCGCTCGGACCTCATCGTCGACGACGACGGCCGGGTGTGGTTCCTCGAGGTCAACGTCGCGCCCGGGATGACCGAGACCTCCCTGGTGCCGCTGTCGATCGAGGCCGACGGTCTCGACCTCGG
>DATABY010000081.1:0-21643 GCA_036259355.1 Nocardioidaceae bacterium | reverse complement strand
CGATCCTGTACACCCCGGAGCTGCCCGACGGCGCCGCCCGGCACCAGGTCCGGCCGCAGGACCACGGCCTGGACAAGGCCCTCGACAACGAGCTCGTCGAGCTCTGCGCCGACGCCCTCGAGCGCGGGGAGCCGGTGCGCGCGCAGCTGAAGATCCGCAACGTCAACCGCACGGTCGGCACGATCCTCGGCCACGAGCTGACCAAGAAGTACGGCCCCGAGGGCCTGCCCGACGAGACGGTCGACCTGACCTTCCTCGGCAGCGCCGGGCAGTCGTTCGGGGCGTTCGTCCCGCGCGGGGTCACGCTGCGGCTGGAGGGTGACGCCAACGACTACCTCGGCAAGGGGCTGTCCGGCGGGCGCATCGTGCTCCGCCCCGACCGCACCGCGTCGTTCGCCGCCGAGACGCAGATCATCGCCGGCAACGTCATCGCGTACGGCGCCACCAGCGGTGAGATCTTCATCCGCGGCCAGGTCGGCGAGCGCTTCTGCGTCCGCAACTCCGGTGTCACGGCCGTGGTGGAGGGTGTCGGCGACCACGGGTGCGAGTACATGACCGGCGGCGAGGTCGTCGTACTCGGACCGAACGGTCGCAACTTCGCCGCCGGCATGTCCGGGGGTGTGGCGTACGTGCTCGACCTCGACCACGGCCGCGTCAACCCGGAGCTGGTCGAGCTCGCGCCGGTGGAGGGCCAGGCGGCCGAACGGGTGCACGAGCTCGTGCGTCGGCACCAGGAGGAGACCGGGTCGAGCGTCGCCGCGACGCTGCTGCAGGACTGGGAGGCGACCCTTGCCCGCTTCACCGAGGTGATGCCGCGGGACTTCCGGCGCGTGCTCGACGCGAAGGCGGCGGCCGAGCGGGAGGGCCTGACCGAGGACGAGACCACCGCACGGATGATGGGAGCGCTCGATGGCTGACCCCAAGGGCTTCCTGACCACAGCCCGCGAGGTCGCGAAGAGGCGGCCGGTCGACGAGCGGGTCGACGACTGGCACGAGGTCTACCCCGACGACGTCGGCCGGGTGCTGCTGCCGATCATCACCAAGCAGGCCGGGCGCTGCATGGACTGCGGCATCCCGTTCTGCCACCAGGGCTGCCCGCTGGGCAACCTGATCCCGGAGTGGAACGACCTGGTCTGGCGCGACGACTGGGCGACCGCGATCGAGCGGCTGCACGCCACCAACAACTTCCCGGAGTTCACCGGGCGGCTGTGCCCGGCGCCGTGCGAGAGCGCCTGCGTGCTCGCCATCAACCAGGACGCGGTGACGATCAAGAACGTCGAGGTCTCGATCATCGACCGCGCCTGGGACGACGGCAACGTGCGCCCGCAGCCGCCGGACTACCTCACCGGCAAGACGGTCGCCGTCGTGGGGTCCGGACCGGCCGGCCTCGCGGTGGCGCAACAGCTGACCCGCGCCGGCCACACCGTGGCGGTCTACGAGCGCGCCGACCGGGTCGGTGGGCTGCTGCGCTACGGCATCCCCGAGTTCAAGATGGAGAAGCGGCACGTCGACCGGCGCGTCGACCAGATGCGCCGGGAGGGCACGGTGTTCCGCACCGGTGTCGACGTCGGCACGACGATCACCGGTGACCAGCTGCGCGAACGCTACGACGCGGTCGTGCTGGCCGTGGGCGCCACCGCCTGGCGCGACCTGCCGGCACCCGGACGCGAGCTCAACGGCATCCATCAGGCGATGGAGTACCTCCCGCAGGCCAACCGCGTCGCGCTCGGCGAGGAGGTCGAGGACCAGATCGTCGCCACCGACAAGGACGTCATCATCATCGGCGGCGGTGACACCGGCGCGGACTGCCTCGGCACCGCGCACCGTCAGGGCGCGAAGACCGTGACCCAGCTCGAGATCATGCCCGAGCCCGGCACCGACCGGCCGCCGCACCAGCCCTGGCCGACGTACCCGATGATCATGCGGGTGTCCGCGGCGCACGAAGAGGGCGGCGAGCGGGTCTACTCCGTGTCAACCGAGGAGTTCCTCGGCGACGACGACGGCAACGTGCGTGCCCTGCGGCTCGTCGAGGTGCAGAGCAAGGACGGCCGGTTCGAGCCGGTCGCCGGGTCGGAGCGGGACATCCCGGCCGACCTGGTGCTGTTCGCGATGGGCTTCACCGGTCCCGAGCAGGGCGACCTGGTGCAGCAGCTCGGCGTGGAGCTGGACGAGCGGGGCAACGTCGCACGTGACGCGGCGTACATGTCCAGCGAGGACGGCGTGTTCGTCGCCGGTGACTGCGGACGAGGGCAGTCGCTGATCGTGTGGGCGATCGCGGAGGGGCGTGCCGCAGGTGCCGCCGTCGACAGGTTCCTCACCGGCTCGACGACGCTGCACGCGCCGATCAAGCCGACCGAGCGGCCGATGGCGGTCTGATCCGCTCTGTCGCCGGGCGACTGCGACGCGACGGCGTCGGATGTGCCGGACCTGTGCGAGCCGATACGCTCGAGGGGTGCGTAGAGCCAAGATCGTCTGCACCCTGGGCCCGGCGACCGAGTCGCCCGAGAGCGTCCGCCGGCTGGTGGACTCGGGGATGGACGTCGCCCGGCTGAACATGAGCCACGGCGACCACGCCGAGCAGGAGCAGCGCTACCGGCGGGTGCGGCAGGCCGCCGACGACACCGGCCGCGGCGTCGGCGTGCTCGTCGACCTGCAAGGACCCAAGATCCGGCTGGGCAAGTTCGCGGACGGGTCGGCGGTGCTGAACGAGGGCGACACGTTCACGATCACCACCCGCGACGTCGCCGGTGACGGCAGCGTCTGCTCGACGACGTACACCGGGTTGCCCGGCGACGTGGGCGTCGGCGACGAGGTGCTCATCGACGACGGCAACGTGCGGCTGCGGGTGCAGCACGTCGGGGACACCGACGTCGAGACCGTGGTCGAGATCCCGGGCAAGGTCAGCAACCACAAGGGGATCAACCTGCCCGGGGTGGCGGTGAGCGTGCCGGCGCTCTCGGAGAAGGACATCGACGACCTGCGTTGGGCGCTGCGCCTGCGGGCCGACTGGATCGCGCTGTCGTTCGTCCGTTCCGCGCAGGACGTCGAGGACGTGCGGCGGGTGATGAAGGAGGAGGGCATCTACCTGCCGGTGATCGCCAAGATCGAGAAGCCGCAGGCGTTGGAGAACCTCGACGAGATCGTGGGCGCGTTCGACGGCTTCATGGTCGCCCGCGGCGACCTCGGTGTCGAGATGCCGCTGGAGAACGTGCCGCTGGCACAGAAGCGGATCATCGAGCTGGCCCGGTTGCACGCCAAGCCGGTCATCGTGGCGACTCAGATGCTGGAGTCGATGGTGTCCGCGCCTCGGCCGACGCGCGCCGAGGCGTCGGACGTCGCGAACGCGGTGCTCGACGGTGCCGACGCGGTGATGCTGTCGGGCGAGACGAGCGTCGGCCGGTACCCGATCGAGACCGTGGCGACGATGGCGCGCATCGTCAAGACCACCGAGTACCACGGCCTGCACAAGGTCGCCGGCATCGACTGGCAGCCCAGGACCCGCAGCGGCATCATCGCCAAGGCCGCCGTGGAGGTCGCCGAGCGGGTCGGGGCTCGGTACCTCGTCGCGTTCACCCAGAGCGGAGACTCCGCGCGGCGGCTCACCCGGATCCGCTCCGACGTGCCCGTGCTCGCGTTCTCGCCCGAGCAGGCGGTGCGTTCTCAGCTTGCGCTGAGCTGGGGGGTCGAGACGTTCCTCGGCGAGTCGGTGGAGCACACCGACGAGATGGTGATGCAGGTCGACCGCGGCCTGCTCGACATCGGGCGCTGCGAGGAGGGCGACCTGGTGGTCATCGTGGCCGGGAGTCCGCCGGGAATCCCCGGGTCGACCAACGCGCTGCGGATCCACCGGCTCGGCGACGCGATCAACCAGGTGGCGCCGGCCTACCGGCGTCAGCCACCGGTCTGAGGCCGGGTAGCCCGCGCCCGAGCGGGGCGGGCGGCTCAGGTCTTGGGACCGGCGTGCACGTCGAGCGCCGCGACGGCCGCCCGTCGCGCGACCGAGATGCAGTTCGGCCGTGTCATCCGCCAGGCGATGTCGAGCAGGTCCAGCGCCCAGGTGCACAGACCGATGATGTCCGGCGATTCGAAGCTGTCCGAAATACCGCGGATGCTCGTAGCGCTTGGGCTGGCCCGCCACCATGCGTGTCGTCCAGTTCGTCACCCGGCAGCCATCGGAGTGGAGGAGTCCACGGAGGAAGCGTCCCGGATACTGCTCGACGATCTCGCGCTGCCACACCGCGAGCACGATCTGCCGCCGGTGTTTCCGGCCAGGTCCATGCTGTGGGAACAGGCACAGCCAGTGTTTCCAACTGACCGTGGTGATGAGGGCGCCGGGAACCATCCGAGTGTGCGGCCGCCCGCCGGGCTTCACGGCACGCATTGTGCCGGCGATCTCGGCGTTGAGTCCCGAGTAGCGGCGGTCGTTGAAGATGTGCAGGGCAAGCACCCCGCGACGACCCTGCGAGATGCGCCCGTCACCGAGGTACCAGCCGAGCAGATGGGCGTACGCGCTCTTATCCAGCGGTGCTCCATCGCAGCGAGGGCATGATGCACTCGTGTGGGCCTGGCCGCGGGGCCTACCCTTGCGTTGGTACTCCCTGCGCCAGCGCCGGATAGTTTTGATCGCCACACCGTGGACGAGCGCATTGTCGGCGTCGACAAGCCCCATGTCGGAGAAGAATAGGGCGGAGTCCACTGTCTCCTTGGCTCCGGAAGTGGCCCATGCTCGATGCTCTCAATGAGCACCGACATCGGTGCCGGGTGTGGGATTCGAACCCACACGCCCTTTCGGACAATGGTGTTTGAGACCATAGCGTCTACCGTTCCGCCAACCCGGCAGGGTCAAGCCCCACTTTAGTGCGGTATCAGGTAGTGGACCCAATCGACCCGAGCATCGGTGCCGGGTCGATAGCCTGTCGGGCGTGAGCAGCGCAGCCGACAGCCCCACCACGCCCTCGACCCGGCGCGTGGTTATCGCCGAGGACGAGGCGCTCATCCGGCTCGACCTCTCGGAGATGCTCGCGGAGGAGGGGTACGACGTGGTCGGCCAGGCCGGCGACGGTGAGACGGCGGTGGCCCTGGCCGAGGAGCATCGGCCCGACCTCGTGGTGCTCGACGTGAAGATGCCCAAGCTCGACGGCATCTCGGCCGCGGAGCGGATCGCGCGGCAGCGGATCGCCCCTGTCGTCATTCTGACGGCTTTCAGCCAGCGGGAGCTGGTCGAGCGGGCCCGCGACGCCGGCGCGATGGCGTACCTGGTCAAGCCCTTCAGCAAGCACGACCTCGTCCCGGCGATCGAGATGGCGGTCAGCCGGTTCGCCGAGCTGCACGAGCTCGAGCGCGAGGTGACGACCCTGACCGAGCGGCTCGAGGTGCGCAAGCTCGTCGACCGTGCCAAGGGCGTCCTGCAGGAGTCACTCGCAGTGACCGAGCCGGAGGCGTTCCGGTGGATCCAGAAGACCGCGATGGATCTGCGGCTGTCCATGCGCGACGTGGCACAGGGTGTCCTCGACCACGGCCCGAAGCTGGGAGCACAGCATCGGGGTGACAACGGAGAGTGACCTGTCGAGCAACTTCCGACGTAGTTCGACAGGACCCACGTCTCGCTTGGGCACTGTCGGATGGGACATAGGTCACAAGTTCGCAACGACGGCGACGCATTTCAGTCTCCGTCGCCTCCTGCGGTGGGTGAGGCAGTAGGTTCGCAGCCACAGGACAGCGCCGCGCCGCCCACATGGGTGGCCCACGGCCTCTTTTACCACTTCGGAGGGTCCATGAAACGCCCTATCCGCGCTTGGCAGACCGCCGCAGCCGGGGCCGCAGCGCTTCTCGTACTGAGCGCATGCGGTGGCGGGGGAGACGAAGCCGCAGCTCCCGCCGACGACACGACATCACAGAGCGACAGCCCGAGCCCCTCGGCGCAGCCGGCCGCACAGGAGTGCCCGCTGCCTCCAGCAGCGCAGGGCAACGGCCAGCTCACGCTCGGCTCCCTGTTGCCGTTGACCGGTGACCTGGCCTTCCTCGGTCCTCCGGAGGTCGCCGGCGTGCAGCTGGCGATCCAGGAGATGAACCAGGCCGGTGGCGTCCTGGGCAAGGACGTGCGGCTGGTCCAGGCCGACTCCGGTGACGGGTCGCCCGACATCGCACCGGGCGAGACCGACAAGCTGCTGAACGCGAACGCCGACGCCATCGTCGGTGCCGCCTCGTCCAGCGTCTCGCTGAGCGTGCTCGACAAGATCACCAGTGCCAACACGGTGCAGATGTCGCCGGCCAACACCTCGACGGCCTTCGACAACTGCAACGACAACGGCTTCTACTTCCGCACCGCACCGTCCGACGTGCTCCAGGGCGCCGTGCTCGCCGACCTGATTGCCAACGACGGGCACACCAACGTCTCGATCCTGGCCCGCCAGGAGGCGTACGGCGAGGCGCTCGCGAACCAGGTCGAGAAGGTCTTCACCGAGTCCGGCGGCCAGGTCGTCGACAAGATCTTCTACACGCCCGAAGCCACCAACTGGACTGCTGAGGTGCAGCAGGTCGCGGCCGGTGACCCGGAGGCGATCGTGCTGATCGGGTTCAACGAGACCACCTCGATCATTCCCGAGATGATCTCGAACAACATCGGTCCTCAGGACAAGCAGATCTACTTCGTCGACGGCAACACCGCCGACTACTCCAAGGAGTTCGACCGCGGTGTGCTGCAGGGCGTCCGTGCGACGTACCCCGGCGCCGAGCTGACCGGCGACTTCCGCCAGCGTCTGCTGGACGTCAACCCCAGGCTCGACAGCTTCACCTACGGGCCGGAGTCCTACGACGCGACGATCCTGATCGGTCTGGCCGCGGTGGCCGGAGACGACGACTCGGGTCCGACGATCGCCCGCAACCTGCGCGACGTCTCCGCCGAGGGCACGAAGTGCACGACGTTCGAGGAGTGCGTGGGCATGCTCGAGAACGGGGAGGACATCGACTACGAGGGTGTCTCGGGTCCGATCAACTTCAGTGGTACGGGCAGCCCGACCGCTGCGACGATCGGCATCTTCGAGTACAACGCCAACAACAACTTCGACAACGTCGACTACATCACCGGAGACATCTCCTGACGTAGCCGACAACGAAGGGCCCGGCCATCCAGGCGGGGCCCTTTCGTTTGCGCTTCGCCGCCCGACAGCGCCGTAGACAGGGGCGGCGTCGAGCCATACAGGTGCGGGACCAGTGGGACACCCAGGCCACGGGCTACCCGGGTCACAGCGGCGCAGGAGGCTTCGTGCGAGCGCGCGCCGCGAGGACGCGTGGATCAGGCCTTGGCCAGCGAGCCGAGGTAGAGCTCGATCACCTTCGGGTCGTTGATGAGGTCCTTGCCCGTGGCGGTGTAGGCGTTGCGGCCCTGGTCCAGCACGTAGCCCCGGTTGCAGATCTGCAGACAGCGGCGCGCGTTCTGCTCCACCATGACCACCGACACGCCGGCCCGGTTGATCCTGCGCGTCTGCACGAAGACCTCGTCCTGCATGGCGGGGGAGAGGCCGGCGGAGGGCTCGTCGAGGAGCAGCACGGACGGCTCCATCATCAGCGCCCGGCCCATGGCCAGCATCTGCCGTTCGCCGCCGGAGAGCGACCCGGCCCGCTGCCTGCGCCGGTCGTGCAGTGTCGGGAAGAGGCCGGTGACGAAGTCGTATCGCTCGGAGTACCGCTTCGGGGCCTGGTACATCCCCATCTGCAGGTTCTCCTCGATGCTGAGGCTCGGGAAGACGTTCTCGGTCTGCGGTACGTACCCCAGCCCCTTGGTGACCAGCTTGTCGGCGCGGGCGTTGGTGACGTCCTCGCCGTCCAGCGTCACGGTCCCGCTGCTGACCCTGACCAGGCCGAACAACGCCTTGATCAGCGTCGACTTGCCGGCACCGTTGGGTCCGATGATGCCGACGAGCTCACCGCGCCGGCAGTACAGGTCGGTGCCCGGGAGGATGTTGACGCCGGGCAGGTAGCCGGCGACCACGTTGTCGGCGCGCAGCACCGCCCCTTCGGCACCCTTCAGGTGCTGGCTGCGGTCATCGTGCTCGGTCATCAACGTCCCCTTCCGGCCCGCTCGGCCTCGCCCGAGCCGGCCTCCCCGGACTCCCCGGACTCCGTCCGCTCCAGCGCCTCGGCCTCGGCCATCATCCGCTCTTCTTCCTCCTCGGTGAGCGCCGCGTCGTGGTGCGCGCCGAGGTAGGCGTCGATGACTCGCTGGTCGCCCATGACCGCGTCGGGCGGGCCCTCCGAGATGATCTTGCCCTGCGCCATCACGATCACCCAGTCGGAGATGTCGTGCACCATGTCCATGTCGTGCTCGACGAAGAGCACGGTCATGCCGTCCTCGCGCAGCGACTTCACGTGCCCGAGCAGCGACTGCTTCAGCGCGGGGTTCACGCCGGCCATCGGCTCGTCGAGCATCACCAGCTCAGGATCGACCATCAGCGCGCGCGCCATCTCCAGCAGCTTGCGCTGACCGCCGGACAGCGACCCGGCGAAGTCGTTGGCCTTCGTGTCGAGCTTGAAGCGTTCCAGCAGGGCCTCGGCCCGCCGGGTGTTGTCCTGCTCCTGCGACCGCCACATGGGAGCGAGCATCGCCCGCCAGAGGCTCTCCCCGCGCTGCTTGGTGGCGCCCAGCCGCATGTTCTCGATCACGCTGAGCCGGCTGAGGGCCTTGGTCAGCTGGAAGGTGCGCACCATCCCCATGCGGGCGACGCGGTACGCCGGCAGGCCCTTCAGGCTCTTGCCGTTGAACTCCCACGTGCCGCTGCTCGGTTGGTCGAAGCCGGTCAGCACGTTGAAGAACGTCGTCTTCCCGGCGCCGTTCGGCCCGATCAGCGCGGTGATCACGCCCCGCTGGATCTCCACATGCTCCACGTCGACCGCGGTCAGCCCGCCGAACCTGCGGACGATGTCGTCGGCGACGAGGATCGGGTCGGGCTTGGGAGCGCCCGGCTCGTGGGGTACGTCGGCGAGTGCGGCGGCAGCCGCGGCCGGTTTCTCAGCGGGCATTGATCGCAAGCTCCCTCTTGTCGCCGAAAATGCCTTGCGGTCGGAAGATCATCAGCAGCATGAGCGCAAGCCCCAGGACGATGAACCGGACCATGCTGGCCTGGTTCTGGTCCATCAGCCACGTCGGCATGAGCGGGTTCTCGCCCGCCGTGGCCTGGCTGAAGAAGTTGCCGAGCACGCTGATCAGCAGCCAGAACAGCACGGCTCCCACCACGGGTCCGAACACGCGGGCCGCGCCGCCGAGCAGCAGCACCGTCCAGGCGAAGAACGTGATGTCGGCCTGGAAGTTGTCGGGCACGATGGAGGACCGGGCCAGGCTCATGATGAAGCCGGCCACGCCCCCGATGAGGCCGCCGAGCACGAGTGCCTGCATCTTGTAGCCGTACACGTTCTTGCCCAGCGAGCGTACGGCGTCCTCGTCCTCGCGGATCGCCTTGAGCACGCGCCCCCAGGGGCTGCGCATCAGCAGCCACACGACGAGAACGCACAGCGCCACCAGGGTCCAGCCGATCAGCATGACCCAGAACTCGAAGGGGCTGAAGCTCATGAAGCCCAGCTCCACCCGGCCGCTGAGCGGGTTGATCGCCCGCAGGGGGTCGGAGAAGCCCTGCCGGCCGTCCTTGCCGCCGAACCAGGGCCGCAGGGTCTGCGAGCCGAGCACCTGGCGCACGATCTCCGCGGCGGCGATCGTGACGATCGCCAGGTAGTCCGCGCGCAGCCGCAGCGTCGGCACACCGAGCAGCAGCGCCAGCACGACCGTGGCGCCGATGCCGACCAGCAGCCCGAGCCAGAAGGGCAGCCCGAACGTGACCACGCTCGCCGCCAGGCCGTAGCCCGCGACCGCCATGAACCCGGCCTGGCCGAAGTTCAGCAGTCCGGTGTAGCCGAAGTGGATGTTCAGCCCGATGGCGGCCAGACAGTAGACGATCGCCTCGGGCCCGATGGCGGCCTGGAAGGCGTTGCTGAAGATGACTCCCCAGTCCATGACTTAGCCCCTAACCGACCCGTTGTGCGCGGCCCATGATGCCTTGGGGCCGGAATAGCAGGATCACGATCATCACGAACAGAGCGCCGGTGTACTTCAGCTCGGCCGGGATGAACAGCGTGGACAGCTCGGTGAACAGCGCGACGACCAGCGAGCCGATGAGTGCGCCCCAGATCGTTCCGATGCCGCCGAGGATGACCGCGGCGAAGATCAACAGCAGCAGCCGCAGGCCCATGTTGTAGTCCATCTGGTACTTGATCGTGTAGAGGAAGCCGCCGAGTGCGGCCAGCGCCGTACCCCCGATCCACACCATCGAGATCACCCGGTCGACGTTGATGCCGGAGGAGGCGGCCAGCGGTGGGTTGTCGGCAACGGCCCGCATCGCCTTGCCCATCTTGGTCCGCTGCAGCGCCAGGATCACCACCATCAGCACCACGAAGGCCGTGGCCGCGAGCAGCATGTCGCGCGGGGGCATGGAGATCGGGCCGATGATGATGGGCTGCTGGGTGACGTAGTCGGTGTAGGCCTCCCGGTTGCCGCCGATGATGTACTGCCACAGCGCGCGCAGGAAGATCGCCATGCCGATCGCGACGATCATCATCGCCACCAGGCCCGTGCCGCGATGGCGGAGCCGCCGCCACAGGAAGGTGTCCTGCAGCCACCCGAACAGCGCCGCGACGATCACGGCGAACACACCGGCGAGGATCACCGGCAAGCCCACGGAGACGTTCAGGATCAGCGCGACCAGCGCGCCGAAGGTGACCAGCTCGCCGTGCGCGAAGTTGGTCAGCCCGGTGGTGCCGTAGATCATCGACAGACCCAGCGCGGACAGCGCCAGGATCAGCCCGAACAGGATGCCGCCGACGGTCAGCTCCACGATCTCGGTCGACAGTCCGGTGACCTGCCGGTTGTCCGGGCCGATCGGGAACAGCACGGTCTTGTCGAAGCCGGAGATCGTGACGGTGTTCTCGACGTCGTCGGGGTTGCGCAGGCGCGTGCCCTCCGGCAACGTCTCCTCGTCCACCCGCACCGTGTACGTGCCCGAGCCCGGTACCGGGATCGCGAACGCACCCTCGGCGTCGCTGGTCGCGGTGCCGATCTCGGTGCCGGAGTCGTCGAGCACGGTGATCTCGACGCCTTCCACCGGC
Organism: Nocardioidaceae bacterium; assembly: GCA_036259355.1. GTDB lineage: Bacteria > Actinomycetota > Actinomycetes > Propionibacteriales > Nocardioidaceae > JALZDI01. Next base: position 10,492 of record DATABY010000081.1, on the reverse strand, counting down.
TCTGACTTCCCGCCGGTCTCGTCGATCAGCCGGCCTTGGATCAAAGGTCCTTCGTCCTCGGGGGAGGCGAGCACCGTCGACGTCACCGGCACCGACTGCGGGGGCGCCCCCAGCGCCGCCGCGGGGGTGAGCAGGGTGACGCCGAGGACACCGAGGACGAGGGCGAGGACTGTGCCAACTCGCACCTGCACGTACGGACTCCTGTCGGGTGTCGAGGCCTGTGCAAGCCGGGGCACGGGTCAACGACCCCGGCTCGGGTTCTGCGGGAGCATAACGAGATCGGGGTCACTGGGGGCGCCGCTTCGCGCAACGTCACCGAACTGTTGTGCAACGACAGGCGCCATAAGGTTTCTTGCTGCTGTCAGCGTGCCGCGATGACCAGCTGCGTGAGCAGCGGCGCCACGATCAGGGCCGGGAGCAGGTCGCCCACCGGAACCGAACGGATCCGCAGCAGCCGGACCGCGACGCCGACCAGCAGCAGTCCGCCCGCCGCAGTGAGCGCCGCCAGATGCGCCTCCGGCAGGAACGTGCCCATCGCGGCCCCGAGTCCGGTGAGACTGGCCTGGACCACGAGTACGGCGAGCGCCGAGGCGGCGACACCCCAGCCGAGTGAGGCGGCGAACGCGACCGAGGCGAAGCCGTCCAGCGCGGCCTTGAGGAACAGCTCGTCGGGCCCGTTGCCCAAGCCGTCGTTGAGCGAGCCGATGACGGTCAGCGGGCCGACGCAGAACACCAGCGACGCGGTCACGAAGCCTTCGACGAACCGACGCCGCTCCTGTGAGTCGGCACCACGCGAGAGCCGGCGCTGCAGCCAGCCGCCGAAGTCCTCCAGCCGGGCCTCGATGCGCAGCAGCGACCCGACGATGCCGCCCGCCAGCAGGGAGCCGAGCACGATCAGCACCGGCGCGCTGGAGCCCACCGCACCCTCGAGCTCGGGGTCGACCACGGCGGCCGCGGACAGCGCCGCAATCATCAGTGTGACGAGCCCGAGTGCGTCGGTGACGACGTCACGCGTGCGCTGCGGCAGCCGGTGTCCCAGAAGTACGCCGATCGAGGACCCGACCAGCACGGTGACCACGTTGACCAGGGTGCCGATACCGGGGAACAGCAACGCTTTGTGCACCCCCTGTGACGCGGCTACTACGCATGGTCGAAGATGTGGGTCGACCCTTCCGTCCGCGCCTTCCTTCGGCGTACCCTCGCCTCCTGCCGCGCGGCCCAGGCTGAGCCTACGGCTCCGCGCGGAGGCGACGATCTCGGGGCATAGTTGAGAAGCGAGGTGGGCCCGTGGCCCGCAACTCTGTGCATGTCCGGGATGCGCTGCCCGAGGACGCCCCCGTCCTGGTCGACATGTGGCGCGGCAGCACCGAGACCAGTGGCCGGCTGGCCGCGCCGGATGTCGAGTCGGCGCAGCGTGCGATCGGGCACCTCGCCCTCGGGGCCGACCAGCGGCTCGTGGTCGCCGAGGTCCACGACGAGGTGGTGGGTGTGGCCTACCTGGTGCGGGCACCGCTGTCGCCCATCCACGAGGAGACGACCGTGCGGGTGAACCACCTCTTCGTCGCCGAGGGGCACCGCCGGCGAGGGGTCGGCCGCGCCCTGCTCGGAGCGGCCGCCGCATGGGCCGACGAGAAGCAGATCGGTCACCTCTTGGTCAACGTCTCGGCGGCGGCCCGCGACGCCAACAGGTTCCTCGCGCGGCTGGGCATCGTGTCCATCGCCACCGTGCGCGCGGTGCGGGTGTGCACGCTCAAGGAGCGCCTCGCCATGTGCGAGTCCGCCGACGCGGCCAACGGACACATGATGGTCGAGCGGATCCGGACCCTGCGCCGTCGGCAGGCCTCCGCGCGCGCCGGCCGACGGGTGCCCGTGGACTGACCCGCGCGGCCGGTGGCCGCTCAGCGCTGGCCGGCGGGCGCGGGGAGCAGTGCGCAGGTCAGCCGCGCGGTGCAGACCCGGCGATCCTGCTCGTCGGTGATGGTGATCTCGTAGGTCGCCATCTGCCGGCCCAGGTGCACGGGCGTGGCGACTCCGATGACCTTCCCGGTGCGTACACCGCGGTGGTGGGTGGCGTTGATGTCGACGCCGACGGCGATCTTCTCCGGTGCCGCGTGCAACGCTGCGCCGGTCGAGGCCAGGCCCTCCGCCAGGACGCAGGAGGCGCCGCCGTGCAGCAGCCCGTACGGCTGGGTGTTGCCCTCCACCACCATCGTGCCGACGACACGCTCGGGTGAGGCCTCGGTGATCACCACACCCATCCGCTCGTGCAGTGTCGCGTCACTCGCGTCGGAGTAGGGCAGGTCGCCGGGAGGCTGGTCGGGCATGGCGCTCCTAGGTTTCGTCGGTGTCCGAGGCCAAGACTAGAGTCACCTCGTGCCCACTGCTGCGACCACTGCTGCGACCTCTCCTGGCACGGCCACGCCCCCGCGCCTGCTGCTGCTCGACGGCCACTCGTTGGCCTACCGTGCGTTCTTCGCGCTGCCGCTGGAGAACTTCTCCACCACCACCGGTCAGCCCACCAACGCCGTCTACGGCTTCACCTCGATGCTCATCAACGTCCTGCGCGACGAGCAGCCGACGCACATCGCCGTGGCCTTCGACGTGTCGCGCGCCACCTTTCGCGCCGAGGCCTACGCCGAGTACAAGGCCAACCGGTCCGCCTCGCCGCAGGAGTTCCGGGGCCAGGTCGAGCTGATCAAGGAGGTCCTCGCCGCGCTACGGGTGACCACGGTCGAGCTCGAAGGCTACGAGGCCGACGACGTGATCGCCACGCTGACGACGCAGGCCTACCAGGCCGGTTACGACGTGCTGATCTGCAGCGGCGACCGCGACGCGATGCAGCTGGTGAGCGACCGCGTCACGTTGCTCTACCCCCGCAAGGGCGTCTCCGACCTCGCCCGCATGACACCGCAGGCGGTGCGGGACAAGTACGCCGTCGAGCCCGGCGAGTATCCCGACATCGCCGCGCTGGTGGGGGAGTCCAGCGACAACCTCCCCGGCGTACCCGGTGTCGGGCCCAAGACCGCGGCGAAGTGGATCAACCAGTTCGGCAGCCTCGACGAGGTCATCAACCGCGTCGACGAGATCAAGGGCAAGGCGGGCGACAGCCTGCGCGAGCGGCTGGCCGACGTGATCCGCAACCGGCAGATCAACGCGCTGGTCTGCGACCTCACCCTCCCCGTGCAGCCGACCGACCTGGCCATGCAGCCGTGGGACCGCGAAGAGATCCACAAGATCTTCGACGGTCTCGAGTTCCGGGTGCTGCGCGACCGGCTCTTCGAGACTCTCTCGGCCGACGAGCCGGTGAGCGACGAGGGTTTCGAGATCGACGGCGAGCGGTTGCCACCCGGCGCTGTCACAGACTGGCTCGAGAAGCACGCGCCCGCCGACCGGCGTACCGGTGTCCATGTGCAGGGCAAGTGGGGTCGCGGCGGCGGCGACGTGATCGCGGTCGCGCTGGCCTCCGCCGAAGGTGCGGCGGCGTGGGTGGACGCCGGCACCCTGTCGGCCGAGGACGACGCGGCGTTGGCACGGTGGCTGGCCGACGAGGCCAGACCCAAGGCGCTGCACGACGCGAAGGGCCCGGCACTCGCGCTGTCCGCCCGTGGCTGGTCGATCGCCGGCATCACCTGCGACACGGCGCTCGCGGCCTACCTCGCCCGCCCCGACCAGCGCTCCTACGACCTGGCCGACCTGACCCTGCGCTATCTCAAGCGCGAGCTGCGCAGCGACGAGTCGGAGTCCGGTCAGCTCACCTTCGAGACCGGCGAGGACGACTCGACCGCCGACGTCGCGATGGTGCACGCGCGTGCCGTCGTCGACCTCGCCGAGGCGCTGAGCGTCGAGGTGGAGGAGCGCGGCGGCACCGAGCTGATGGCCGACGTCGAGCTGCCGCTGGTGCCCGTGCTGGCCGACATGGAGCGGGCCGGCGTCGCCGTCGACATCGACCATCTGGAGGCGTTGGAGTCCGAGTTCGCCCAGCACGTGCGGGATGCGGCCGACGAGGCGTTCGCGGCCATCGGCAAGGAGATCAACCTCGGCTCGCCCAAGCAGCTTCAGGTCGTATTGTTCGACGAGCTGAGGATGCCGAAGACCAAGCGCACCAAGACCGGCTACACCACCGACGCCGACGCGTTGCAGCAGCTCAACATCAAGAGTCCGCATCCGTTTCTCGAACACCTGCTGCGGCACCGTGACGTGAGCCGGCTGCGGCAGACAGTCGAGGGCCTGCTGAAGACGGTCGCCGACGACGGCCGCATCCACACCACGTTCAACCAGACGATCGCTGCTACCGGCCGGCTGTCGTCCACCGACCCCAACCTGCAGAACATCCCGATCCGCACCGAGGAGGGCCGTCGCATCCGTGAGGGCTTCATGGTCGGTCCGGGATACGACTGCCTGCTCACCGCCGACTACAGCCAGATCGAGATGCGCATCATGGCGCACCTGTCCGGTGACGAGCAGCTGATCGAGGCGTTCCGGTCGGGCCGCGACTTCCACTCCGTGACCGCGGCGCGCGTGTTCGACGTCGACGCCGACGCGGTGACGCACGAGCAGCGCAGCAAGATCAAGGCGATGAACTACGGGCTCGCCTACGGCCTGTCGGCATACGGCCTGTCCCAGCAGCTCGGCATCGAGACGTCCGAGGCGAAGACGCTGATCGACGAGTACTTCGAGACGTTCGGGCGGGTGCGGGACTACCTGCGCGGCATCGTCGACGAGGCACGCCGGTGCGGCTTCACCGAGACCACCATGGGCCGCCGCCGTTATCTGCCCGACCTGACCAGCGACAACCGGCAGCGACGTGAGATGGCGGAGCGGATGGCGCTCAACGCACCGATCCAGGGCTCGGCCGCCGACGTCATCAAGGTCGCGATGCTGCGCGTCGACCGGGGGCTTCGTGAGGCGGGACTGCGGTCGCGGATGCTGCTGCAGGTGCACGACGAGCTGGTGTTCGAGGTCGCGCCGGGAGAGCGCGAGGCGCTGGAGGATCTCGTACGCCGGGAGATGGCGGCCGCGGCGGAGCTGCGGGTGCCGCTCGACGTGTCCGTCGGCGTCGGCCGGACCTGGCACGAAGCCGGTCACTGACGCAACGACGGGCAGGAGCCCTGGAACGCAGGCGATCGGCCGGTTCCGGGGCACCAAAAATCCTCCGTCAACGGCTTCTCGTACCGGCGGTACGCACCAACGGCCAGAAGTACGCCGTGATCGAGGCGTCCGCCGTACGAGCACAGGACGAAGGCATGGCCTTCGGCGCCCCCGAAGGCGCCGACGGCGAGGGCAGTCGCAACCTCACCCGCGGTCTGGGGGCGCTGATGCTTCTCGCGCTCGGAGCAGCGGCGGCAACGTTGCGGCGTCGCTTCATCTGATCCGGCGCTCAGAGCCCGGACGGGGCAGTGGTCATCCCTAGGCCGCTGCCCCGTCCGTCTTTGCTGTCCCGACAGCACGCCAGACCTCGTTCCACAGCAGAGATTTCGGTGGTCGCGACTGTCGGTGGCTGCCGGTAGGATCGAAGACATGTTCGAGCGTGAGCGGTTCTCGAGGCTTCCCGGCGGTGCGTTGGCCGTCGAGCTGGAGGCTGTCGACCCGTTCGCGCTCGACGACGACGCGCTGGCCGGGTTTCTGCAGGCGGCGAAGCGGTTGGAGGCGTGGGCGGACTCGTTGCTGGCGCGGGGGGTCTGCGCGTTCGCCGAGGGCTATCGCGTGCCGGATCCGGACGGCACCGACGGCACCCACGGCCCCGACGCCGCCGACAGTGACACCGGCTCGGACGCCACCGACCAGAGTGCCGCCGAGGCCGGCACCGACGACGCTGGTTCCCGGGGGGCAGGTTCGACCGGGTCGCGGTCGGTCTTTCCGGGCAGGGCGCGGCCGGTGCGCTTCGGTGGGCAGGGCACTCCAGTGGTGGACGAGTTCGCTGCCGAGGCGTTGGCGCCGGTGCTGGGGGTGGCGCCGCTGACGGCCGGGCACCTGCTCGGGGATGCGTTGGACCTGTGGGTGCGGTTGCCGTGGGTGCGCACCGGGCTGCGCGACGGCACCGTGGGCTGGCAGGCGGCGCGGGCGATCGCTTCCGGCACCCGCGACCTGTCCAGCGACCGGCTGGAGGGCGCGCGGGTGGACCAGCGGCTGTACCGGTCCGCGACCCGGCTCACCCCCGGGCAGCTACGGGCCCGCATCGCCGACGTGGTGGCTCACGCCGACCCCGACCGCGTCGATGATGCGGCGAAGAAGAAGCCCAGCAGGCTCTATGTCGGGTTCGCTGCGCAGCCGCAGCAGCAGACCACCAGCATCTTCGGTGAGCTCGATCCGACCGGTGCGCAACGCCTCGACACCCAGGTCAGCGCGGTGGCCAGGCTGCTGCGCCGCCTCGACCCCACCAGTGCGTGGGAGGCGCTGCGTGCCCGCGCGCTGACCATGCTGGCCGACCCCGCTGCCCTGCACCGCCTCCAAGCCAAGGTCAACGCGCTCGCCGCCGAGGACACCGACAACTCCGGCCACGACAGTGATGACGCCGGTGGGAAGGCTGCGGGGCCGCAGCTGTCCACGACCGTGGTGCACCTGCACACCGACCGCCAGACCTGGGAGTGTGGCGACGGGCTGGTCGAGGTCGAGGGCTACGGATGGGTGCCCCTGTGGAGCCTCGCCGACCTGCGCACCGGCACCCGGGTCCGCGTGGTGCCCACCGACACCGGCCGCACGTCGGCAGGCGGCTGCGTGAGACACGATCCCGATCCCACGTACCGGCCGCGTGACGACACCCGCGACACGGTCGAAGGCCGCGACCGCACCTGCCGGTTCCCCGGGTGTAACCGCCGCGCCCGCGGCTGCCAGTGCGACCACACCATCCCCTGGCCACATGGGCCGACCTGTGCCTGCAACCTCGGCTGCCTGTGCAACCGCCACCACCGGCTGAAAACCCACACCCGATGGGCCCTTCGCCAACCCTGGCCCGGCGTCTTCGTCTGGCGCACCCCCACCGGCCACTACTGGCTGGTCGACCACGCCGGCACGACCGCGCTCGACGGGCGGCCTCCGGCGGACGCCGCCGAGGACGACGGCGCCGAGGACGACGGCGCTGCCTGAGCCTCCGGTCTGGCGGCGATCTGGCAGCCGCGCTGTTAGGCGGGGCCGGAGTGGGCACTGCCTCAGCGGAGCCGAGAAATCCGCGCAGACGGGAGACATGGATGCAGCAGGACCAGAACGACAAGCAGGTCTTCGACTCCGCGACACGTCTGTTGGCGGCCGAGACCAAGGTGACGACCGAGGACATCGCGGCTGACACCGGCCTCGAGGTGTCGGCCGTCGCCCGAGCGCTCGAGACCCTTTCGGTCGACCATCTGCAGGTGGAGCAGGACCCGGACTGGGAGCACGCTCGTGTGCAGAGCGTCGAAGGCGAGTTCGGTGGGTGGCTCTGACTACAGGGTGGCTCTGACTACAGCGACCGACGCCCCGGTAGTCAGCGCAGCGTGCAGACGAAGATCGCCGTACCGGGGATGAACCGCCCCCGCTCGGGCCCCCAGGCGCCCCAGACGCGGTCGTGACCCTCCGGCCACTCCGGCTCCACCAGGTCCTCGACCGCGAAGCCCGCCCCGACCGCCGCGCGGATCCAGTCGCTCATCGTGTGATGGTGCTCGACGTACGACGGGTCGCCGTGCTCGTCCCGCTCGACGTACGGGGTGTGGTCGAAGTAGGCCCGCACGGCCGTCAGCCCGCGCTCCGTCGGGTCATCGGGGAAGATCCAGCGCAGCGGGTGCGTCACCGCGAAAACCCAGCGACCCCCCGGGCGAAGCACCCGCGCGACCTCGCGCATGACCACGTCCACGTCGGACAAGAACGGTAAGGCCCCGAACGCGGAGCACGCCAGGTCGAAGCCGTCGTCGTCCAGCGGCACCGCCGTCGCCGACGCACAGACCACGGGCACCGACAAGCCGGTCGCGTCGTCGATGCGCCGGCTGTGCTGCAGCTGCCGGAAGGACAGGTCCAGCCCGACCACCGACGCGCCCTGCGAGAGGAGCCACCGCGCGCACTGCCCGGCACCGCAGCCGACCTCGAGCACGCGTCGGCCCCGTACGTCACCGAGCAGGCGGACGTCGCCCTCGTCCAGCCCCTCCGGCGACCAGATGAACCCCACGTCCCGCAGGAACTCGCCGTGCTCGGCCTGATACCCGTCGGCGGTGCGGTCCCAGTCACGGCGGTTGGCGCGGATGGTCTCCTCGGGGGAGACGGTCGAGTGCTGGCGCGCGTCGGTCACCCGGGCAGCGTAGAGCGCGAGGCGGCGCCGGTCGGCGGCGGAATGCGTCGCGGTGTGAGAATCGCCCCATGGCCCGAATCGGAGCACTGGACTGGGTGCACGTCTTCGTCGACGTGCCGCCTGCCACCGCAGAAGCCACCCGCACCTTCTGGTCGCGCGCCCTGTGCTGGCCGCCGGGGCACCGCTGGGAAGGGCACCCGGAGTTCACCAGCCTCGCCCCGCCCGAGGGTGACGCCTTCGTGCACGTGCAGGAGGTGGACGACCAGCCGCGCGTACACGTCGACGTCGTCGTGGACGACCTCGACGAGGCGCGCAACGAGGTGGCCGACCTGGGGGCGGAGATCGGCACACGAACCCCCGGGTGGCAGACGATGCGTTCACCCGGCGGCTTGCCGTTCTGCCTGTGCCAGGGACCGGCCGAGCGCACGCGCCCGCCCGGCACGCGACACGAGGGTGGCCACCGCAGCCGACTGGCGCAGGTGTGCATCGACGCCCCGGCCGAGGTGTTCGACAAGGAGCTGGCCTTCTGGAAACAGGTGACCGGCTGGGAGGTCAGCCGGTCGGGGAGGCGGGAGTACGTCGACCTCGTCGGGCCGGCCACCGCACCGATGCAGCTGCTGCTCCAGCGGCTCGACGAGGAGGATGCGGGCACCCGCACCCGGGCTCACATCGACCTCGGGTCCGACGACCGCGACGCCGAGGCGGAGCGCCTGGTCGCGCTGGGCGCGCGCTACGTGGAGAAGTTCAGCGGCTGGATCGTCCTGGAGGATCCCGCGGGCCTTCCGTTCTGCGTGACTGGCAAGTCGTCCCATTGACCCGCGACGCCGCGGAAGCGCTGCAGGGGCTCGGCGCCCACGCGCAACCGATCGACGGCGGGTTCAGCGGCGAGACGTTCCTGGTCGGCGCCGCCGGAGAGCAGGCGGTGCTCCGGCTCTACGTACGACAACCCTGCCGCGCGGCGGTCGACGCGGCTCTGCTGGAGCTGGTCCATGGGCTGGTTCCGGTTCCGCGGGTGCTGGATCTTCGTACGCCACAGATGACCGAGGGCCACGCCTACCTGCTGACCGAGCTGTTGCCCGGCGAGCGGCTCGAGGTCGTGCTCCCCACGGCAGACCGCACGATGCGAGAACGCCTCGCCGTCAACCTCGCCGACGTGCTCGCCCGCCTCAGCGGCATTCCCTTCCGCCGCGGCGGAGAGTTCGCCGACGCGACGCTGGCGGTGCGCGACCACCCCCATGTGCCCGACAGCCTGGTCGACTGGGTGCGCCGCCACCTCCTCGACACTGCCCTCGCCCGTTGGCCCGCGGACCAGCAGGAGCGTCTGCTGGCAATGGCCGACCACGCGGATGGGGTGCTGGCCGCCAACGACCGCTGGTGCCTCGCGCACAGCGACTTCAACGCCAAGAACGTGCTCGTCGACCCGACCACGGGCGAGGTGACCGGCCTCGTCGACTGGGAGTTCGCGCACGCCGGTACGCCGTACACCGACCTGGGAAACCTGCTGCGCCTGCAGCGCGACGCCGGGCTCGTGCAGCCCCTGCTGGACCGCTTGCGCGACCGCGCCCCGGCGCTTGCCGCGGACGTGCTGGACAGCGCCCGCGCGGCGGACCTGTGGGCACTGGTGGAACTGGGCTCCCGGGCCGGCCAGCACGCGCCCGCAGACCGGGCGCACGACCTCCTGCGGGCCATCGCCACGCAGCAGGACCTGCACGCCCAGCCGACCGAAACTTGATTCGGTGCCGGGGGCCTTCGGGGGGCTTGGCCCCGTACGTCTTGACACCTGCCCGCGTTGCACCGTATTGCGCGCGGCCCGTAGACTGACAGACGCGCTGTGGGCCTGCGCGACCTCGGACGGAGCAGGCTCGTGCTCGCAATCTGTCGCCAGTCGGCACACCGCGATCCAAAGGTCCTCACGCAGTACACGCACGACGACATGCCATCCATCGGAGCACCTACTACATGACGAGCAGCACAGAGGCACCTCCTACGGCCATCCAGGAGACCCCGCAGGTAGCGGTCAACGACATCGGGTCGGAGGAGGACTTCCTCGCCGCGATCGACCAGACCATCAAATACTTCAACGACGGTGACATCGTTGCTGGCACCATCGTGAAGGTCGACCGGGACGAGGTCCTGCTCGACATCGGCTACAAGACCGAGGGCGTCATCCCCTCGCGCGAGCTGTCGATCAAGCACGACGTCGACCCGCACGAGGTGGTTTCCGTCGGCGACAAGGTCGAG
>DATABY010000080.1:0-3082 GCA_036259355.1 Nocardioidaceae bacterium | reverse complement strand
GTGGTGGCCGTGGAGTGGACCGAGACCCCGGCCGGCGGACTGCCGTTCCGTGCGGTGCGCGTCCGGCTGCGCGAGGACCTGCAGGCGACACCCGGAGGGTGACTGCGGCATCGTCAGCCCGGCAGGTGGCCGGTGGAGGTGGGACGGCGTCGTCGCCTCAGCAGGGCCGTCGCCGTCAGCTCGGTGGAGGTCGATGGCCATCCGCAGAGCCTGGCTCGGGCGCGCGCCCCGCAGTCTCACCTGCGGGGCCAGGACCGGGAGCGGCGGCCTCGTCCGTGCTGTGCTCGTCGTCGAAACGCAGCCGTTCGGTGTGCCGCGGCATGGCCGCCACGGCTACCGCGATGACGACTGCCGTGACGGCCGTCGCGATGAACACACCGTGCGACGCCGCGTGCAGGCTCTCCCGCGCGTACTCGGCCACCGCGCCGCCCTGGGACAGTGCGGCGGTCGTGCCGTCGACGTCCGTCGGGACGTCGCCCTCCAGGCCGGCCGGCGGCGACGCGAAGCGACCGGCCAGCGTGGTGTTCGCGATCGCGCCGAACACCGCTGCGCCGACCGCCGACCCGATCGACCGGGCGAACATGTTCGTGGCGGTGACCACACCGCGCCGGTTCCAGCCGACGACCGACTGCACCGCGACGATGAGCGGTGAGGACGACAGCCCCAGGCCGATCCCGGTGACGAACATCGACGCTGCGACCTGCCACAGCTGCGCGTGCAGTCCGAGCAGCGCCGTCCCGGTCGTCCCCAGCACGGCCAGGACGACGCCGATGAGAGCGGTGTTGCGGAAGCCGATGCGCAGGTAGAGCCGGCCGGCCTGGCTGGCCGCGATCGGCCATCCCAGGGTCAGCGCCGCCAGCGCGAAGCCGGCCTCGAGCGCGCTGGCGCCCAGTACGCCCTGCGCCCACGTCGGCAGGTACGAGCTCAGCCCGATGAGCAGCGCGCCCAGCGCCAGTGCGGCCACGTTGCCGGTCAGCAGGATGCGGCGCCGCAGCACCCAGAGCGGCAGCACCGGCTCCGCGGCCCGTCGCTCGACGACGGTGAACGCAGTCAGCAGCGCGACCGCCGTCCCGAGGACGGCGACCGAGACGCCCGACGTCCAGGCCCACGCGCTGCCGCCCTCGAGCAGCCCCAGGATGAGCAGCGAGCAGCCCACCGACAGCAGCACTGCGCCCGCGACGTCGAGGCGGTGCTCCCGGCGCTCGACCCGTTCGCTGAACCGGCGGTACAGCACCACCAGCGCCACCGCGCCGAGGGGCAGGTTGACCAGGAAGATCCAGCGCCAGGACAGGTAGTCGCTGAACACGCCGCCGAGCGTCGGCCCCAGCACGGAGGACACCCCCCACACCGACGCGAGGTAGCCCTGGACCTTCGCGCGCTCCTCCACCGTGTAGATGTCGCCGATGACGGTCATCCCGATCGCCTGGACGGCACCTGCGCCGATGCCCTGCAACGCACGACCCACGATGAGCGCCGGCATCGACCACGCGAGACCGCAGAACAGCGACGCAGCGACGAACACCGCGATGCCGAACAGCAGCACCGGCTTGCGCCCGTAGACGTCGGCGAGCTTGCCGTAGACGGGGACGGTCACCGCCTGCGTCAACAGGTACACGCTGAACAGCCACGGGAACTGGCTGAACCCGCCGAGATCGTCGACGACAGCCGGGACGGCCGTCGCGATGATGGTGCTGTCGAGGGCGATGAGCGCGGTGCTGAGCATCACCGCTCCGAGCACGGGTCCGCGCTCGGAGCGGAGCCCGACCGACGCGCGGGTCACGGTGGTCACGCCGAGGGACAAACCCGGGCCGTCCCTTCGCATTCCCCGGGGCGGCGCCGCCCCGGCCCGGCAGCGCACGCGGGCGCCGGTCGTCCTGTTCCACCTCCGGACCCGGCGCCGGGAGGGTCAGTGCGGCGGAGGGGCGTCCGCACCACCACCTCCCCCTCGTCCCTGCCGGGGTGTCGGCGGAGCGCCCCGGCGCGACACGGGCGCAGCGGGCCACCCGCTCCGCGCAGCCGCTCCCCGGTCCGGGCATCGCCGTCGGGCTGCCGGTCTGCGACGGCCTGACCAGCGGGGGCTGGTACGGGCACCGTTCCGCCGGTGACGTGCGGAGCGACCGGAGTCGAGAGGACGCCACCCCGACAGCGGCCTCCGTGGCGGTCGGGTCGACCACCGTGCTGCCGTGACGCAGGTGGGGAAGCGCCCGGTACACGCGCGGCCGACGGCGACGAGGACGTCACCGGCCAGCCCGGCGACCTCCTCGTCCGGTTGTGCATCCGCGGCGGCCTGGTGCGTGGGCTGCTATGAGCGGCCGTTCGCCCGGTGGTGCACCGGACCGGATCCGTCCTGGTGTCCACTGCCGGCCCGTCGAAGCCCAGGGCAGGGGCCGGGTCGCGAGGGCGTCGCCAGGGGAGGACCGCTGCGTGGTCTCCGGGAGAGGGAAGGGGCGGCCGCCGGGACGAGCTCGCTGGACCGTCTGTACTCGTGGCGCGGTCGCTCGGTGGCGTGGGAGAGGGCCGGTTCGGGACGCCGGTCGTCTTCTGCCATGGCACGCCGCGGTCGTCTGCCCCGTGGAGACCCTTCGCCGACGCCCTGAGCCGCGATATCACGGTCTACCTCTGGGACAAGCCCGGCTACGGACTGTCGTCGAAGGAGCCCGGACACCCCGTGGATCTGGACGTGCGGGGCCAGTTGCTCGCCGATCTGCTCACCACGTGGGCCTCGACGCGCCTCACGTGGTGGCACACGACTTCGGCGGCGCGGTCACGCTGCGAGCTCACCTGCTGCACGGCAGTCCAGTCGCATCGCTGCTCCTGGTGGACGTCGTCGCCCTGCGGCCCTGGGGGTCTCCGTTCTTCAACCTGGTCAAGGACCACACCGACGTCTTCGCTCGACTACCGGAAGCCGTCCATGCAGGAGCGCTGCGGGCCTACATCGCCGGCGCGAGCCATCGTGGTCTGACCGAGGTGCAACTCGACGAACTGGCGGCCCCGTGGCTGACCGAGCAGGGCCGCCCGGCCTTCTACCGCCAGATCGCCCAGGCCGACGAGCGCTTCACCGACGACTTCGCGGGCCGACTGC
>DATABY010000079.1:0-11578 GCA_036259355.1 Nocardioidaceae bacterium | reverse complement strand
CCCCCCCCCCCCCCCCCCCACGACCGTCGGTCCGTACCCATGCGCGTGCCTTGTGCCACCAAGGCCACCACGACGGCGAGCCCGAGCACGAGCAGGCCCGTCGTAGCGGCCGGCAGGCGGGCGACGTCGCCGACGGCCTGCAGCGAGAGCGCCGGGAGGACCAGGCCCGCGAAGACGAGCCCGGACCGTGCCGGCCCACGCAGCAGGCCGGCCACCACGAACAGCAGCACCGCATGCACGGTGAAGAACGCGATGGTGGCGGTTGCGGACGGCGTCGCCGCCACCAGCCCGATGACCACGGCGACCGCAAGGCCCCCCGACCACCACCGGCCGTCACGACGCTGCACGAGCGCCGTCACACCGCCCACCGCGGCCGCCGCGAGCACGACGTTCACCACGACGAGCGGCCAACCGGTCAACAGCAGCCCGAGCACTGCTCCGGCAGCCGTTCCTCCGGCGGCAGCCGCCAGCACGGTCCGAGGGCGCTGCAGCAGGCCGACGGCGGCCGATGCGACGAGCAGCCCGCCCAGCGGCACGCAGGCCCAGAAGGCCACCGGCGGCGCGGCCGCAAGCGCGGGGAGCGGATCGGTGAGTGCACGGGTCCAGTACTCCGCGACGCAGCGCACGAGGCGGTCCACCGCCAGTTCGATACCGACCGCTTGGCTGGCGGCCGGCGCGATCGCGGTGACGACCATGACCCAACGCAGCCCGTCGCGCCACGGGCCGGGCGACACCGTCGCGGCCAGCGCCAGCGCCAACGCGGCCGCCGCGACGACCATGGCCGCGGTTGTCGGGGACAGCTCGCGTGCTGGGAGGAGCGCGATCGCGACCGGACCGGCCACGGCGAGAGCGGCAGCGGCGCTGCGCACCGATGGGCTGGGCCGAGATGCCACCGCCACGACCGCCGCGAGAGCCGACGCGGCGAGCAGCGGAGCGCCTTGCAGGTCGAGGAGAAGCTCGCGAGTGCCGTCGGCGGCGACGGCACGCACGGCACCGGACGTGGCGAGGTACACCCATGCGACCAGCGCGAGGACGCCCTCGGCGACGGCGAGCGTCCGTACCCGCATCCGCCACAGGAGGAGCCCCACAGCCGCGGAGGAGACCGCGACGATCGCCGCCAGCCACTCCCTGTCGTAGTCCCAGCCGAGCGCAGCCAGCCGAGTCATCTCGATGCTGGCGAGCGCTGTCACCACCTGCTGACCGACGAGGGAGCGTGTGGCGGTTCGCTGCACCCACAGTGCCCAGGCGAGTCCGGACCCCGCCATGACGAGTGCGACCAGCCAGCCGAAGGCGGTTCCGTCCAGGACCGACAGCACCGGCAGACCCGCCGAGTTGCCGGCGAGAAGGTCGATCAGCAGGAGACCGCCGGCGACCAGGGTGAGTGCTTCGGCCGCACCCCGCAGGCCCTTGCGCACGGTCCACGCGGCCGCCGCGGTGGCGAGTGCGGTGATGGACAGGAGGATCGTGGTACGCCACGCCAGCGACAGGTCCGTCCAGGTGACGGCCACGAAGACGATGGCGGCGACCAGCACGCAGATGGTGCCGAGGCCCAGCAGCACTACGGGCACCGACACCGCCGGCAGGCCTCGCCGGAGCCTGGCCGTGGCCGGAGGCCGCGGCGCGGTTGCGGGCACGCGTCCCGCTGGTGCGCTCTGTGCCGGTACGGCGACGCCCTCATCGGCCGAGACCCGGCGGAGCACGTCCAGGACGCGGTCGGCGTACTGCAGGCTCGCCCGCAGGTCGTCGGCGACCTGACCGGTGAGCAGCAGGCCGCAGGACGGGCAGCGTGCCTCCTGCGGGCTGCTCAGCGCATCGCAGTCCGGGCAGCGGCCAGGCGCATAGAAGCGGTTCATGTCAAGCACATTGAGCCACACTGACGGCTCATCGAGAGGACGAACCTCACAACTCCCGCTGTGACTTTCGGCTAACCGATGATGTCGGTGGTCGCCGACACCCAGCGCGCGACCCCGACCCCCGACATCACCATCGACGTCTACACCGACGACCCCGACGTCGACATCCACTACGAGCGCAGGCACCTCGCGTAGCTGGCTACAGCGGCCACGCCTTGGCGAGCAGCTCCAGGCTGCGTTCGCGAACGCCGCGGTCATGGGCGGTCGCGGTGACCATCAGCTCGTCGGCGCCGGTGCGCTGCGCGAGCGCGCGCAGCCGGCCGGCGACCTCTTCGCCGGTCCCGGCGACCTGGGTGCCCCGGAGCGAGGTGAGCCGCTCGTCGTCGATGCCGGCGAGCATGGTCTCCGCCTCCTCGGGAGTGACGATGGGCGCAAGCCGGTTGAGGCGCAGCCCGATCGACACCACGCGGCTCGGCCCGGCCAGCCACTCCGCCTCCTGCGTGCTGTCGGCCGCGATGACGGACGCGCTCACGACCGCGTACGGGTGCTCGAGCACCGGCGAGGGTGTGAACCGGCTGCGGTACAGCTCGAGGGCGGCATCGGTGTTCTGGCTTCCGAAGTGGTGCGCGAAGGCGAACGGCAGTCCCAGCTGCCCGGCGACCTGGGCGCTGTACCCGGATGAGCCCAGCAGCCACACCGGCGGCACACTGGTCGCCGCCGGTGTGGCGGAGAACCGCTCGGCCAGCCCTCCGTCGACCCGTGTGTCGCCGAGCAGCCCGAGCAGGTCGAGCAGGTGCTGGGGGAAGTCGTCGGCGCCGAGGGCGTCGGGACTGCGGCGCAGCGCGGCCGCGGTCCTCGGGTCGGTGCCGGGAGCGCGGCCGATGCCGAGGTCGATGCGCCCCGGATGGAGGGCCTCGAGCATCGCGAACTGCTCGGCCACAACCAGGGGCGGGAAGTTCGGCAGCATCACGCCACCGGAGCCCAGCCGGATCCGCTCGGTCGCGCCGGCCAGGTGCGCGATCAGCACCGGCGGTGACGTCGAGGCCACCATCGGCATGTTGTGATGCTCGGCGACCCAGAACCGCCGGTACCCCAACCGGTCGGCCACCTGGGCCAGCGCTGTGGTCGCCTCCAGGGCGTCGGCGCTGCTCTGCCCGGCCGCCACCCCGGCAAGGTCGAGCACGGACAGCGGCACGGTATCGGTCGTCGGATGCTCTGCGTTGTCGCTCACGTCAGTCGGCAACACGTGTCCCCACACGCGCATTCCGTGGTGTGAGCAGTACGACGCACTCCACGTGATGGGTCATCGGGAAGATGTCGAACGCCCGCAGTGACGCCACCTCATAGCCCAGGTCACCGAAGGTCGCGACGTCGCGGGCAAGCGCAGCCGGGTCGCACGCCACGTAGCACACCGCACGCGGTTGCAGCGAGACCACACGTTCGACGACCGGCCGCCTGGCGCCGCTGCGCGGAGGATCCAGCAGCACCACGTCGACCCGGTCGACCGGAGACTCCGCCAGTGCCCGACCCACGCCGGCGTGCACCAGCCGCACCTGCGGCAGGTCGTGCAGGTTGCGACGCGCGTCCTTGGCCGCCCGGGCGTCGCCCTCCACTGCGAGCACCGACCCGTCCGGTCCCACCCGAGCGGCCAGCGCCCCGGCGAACAGCCCCACGCCGGAGTACAGGTCGAGCGCGGTCTCCCCCGGCCGGGGGTTCAGCATCTGCAGTGCCGCGTCGACCAGCGTGTCCGCCGCACCGGGGTGCACCTGCCAGAAGCCTCCCGCGCTCACCCGCCAGCGACGGCCGGCGGCGGGCTCGGTGACGTAGGTCCGTCCGCGCAGCTGGTCTCCCGAGGTGGTCACCATCCCCTCGGCCTCGACGCCGGGTGGCCGCACGTCCCCGGCCCCACGTGGTTCCACCGCCACCAGCCGTTCGCCTTCTCCGGAGACCACCGCCTCCACCGACGCCGCGCCGGGCCAGCGCGGGTCGAGGACCTCGGGCAGGTCAGGATGCGCGATCGGGCAGTGGTCCAGCGGCACCACCTCGTGTGAGCGGTGCTTGCGCAGACCGAGCCGTCCCCGCCCGTCGGTCGCGTACCGCACGCGGGTGCGCCAGCCGAGACCGTCGTGGCCACCCGCGACCGGCTCCACCTCGACGTCGACGTCGACGCCGGCGAGCCGCCGCAGCTGCTCGCGCACCACCCCGGCGAGCAGCCTTCGCTGTGCCGGCAACGCGACGTGCTGGAAGTCGCAGCCACCGCACCCTCCCGGGCGGGCGACCGGGCAGCGTGGCGGAACCCGGTCCGGTGACGACTCCAGCACCTCCACCGCGTCGGCGCGCAGGAACCGGGCGGTCTCGTCGCCCTCGGTCACCTCGGCCAGCACCCGCTCCCCCGGCAGGGTGTGCCGGACGAACACCACCCGACCCTCGTGCCTGGCGACGCAGTGTCCACCGTGGGCCAGCCGCTCCACCGTCAGCGTGTACCGCTCACCGACCAGGGACGGCGTGTCCTCGGCGCCCATCAGCGCTCGTCGTCGCCATCGCCCGGACGGCGCCGCATGTGCTCGCGGGGCAGTGGCTTGCGCACACCCATCCGCACGTTGCGGGCGCCGGCCGCGGCGCGTTCGGCTCGCGCGGCGGCCGCCTCCGACGAGGCCAGCTGGAAGGGCACGCTCGTCACCATGACCCCAGGGGTGAACAGCAGCCGGCCCTTGAGCCGCAGCGCACTCTGGTTGTGCAGCAGCTGCTCCCACCAGTGCCCGACGACGTACTCGGGGATGTAGACGGTCACGACGTCGCGGGGGCTGGCGCGGCGGATGCCGCGCACGTACTCGACGATCGGGCGGGTCACCTCCCGGTAGGGGGACGCCAGCACCTTCAGAGGCACCGCGATCTGCCGGCGGTCCCACTCCTCCATCAGGGCCTCGGTGACATCCGGGTCGACGTCCACGGTCACGCCCTCCAGCACGTTGGCCCGTGAAGCTCGCGCGTACGCCAGGGCTCGCATCGTCGGCTTGTGCAGCTTGGACACCAGCACGATGGCGTGGATCCGCGACGGTAGTGCCTGGTCGTGCTCGCCGACCTCGAGCTCCTCGTTGACGCGGTCGTAGTGCCGGCGGATCCCCTTCATCAGCACGAACCAGGCACCCATGGCCAGGATCGCGATCCATGCGCCGTGGGCGAACTTCGTGACCACGACCACCACCAGGACCGTGCCGGTGACGACCATCCCGGTCGCGTTGACGATGCGGCTGCGGTGCATCCGCCGGCGGGTCGCCGGGTCCTGCTCGGTGGCCAGGTGCCGCGTCCAGTGCCGGACCATCCCGGTCTGGCTGATCGTGAACGCCACGAAGACCCCGACGATGTAGAGCTGGATCAGCCGGGTCACCTCGGCATCGAACGCCCAGACCAGCACGGTCGCGAACACGGCGAGCAGCACGATCCCGTTGCTGTAGGCCAGCCGGTCCCCTCGGGTGTGCAGCTGCCGCGGCAGGTAGCCGTCGCGCGCCAGCAGCGAACCCAGCACCGGGAACCCGTTGAACGCGGTGTTGGCGGCCAGGACCAGGATGACGGCGGCGGCCGCGGCGACGAAGAAGAACCCGACCGGGAAGCCGCTGAAGACCGACTCCGCCAGCTGACCGATGACCGGGCTCTGGTGGTACTCGGGGCCGACCGGCTCGCCGTCGGGCCCGAGCAGCCGTTCCGGGTCCTCCGACATCTGCACGCCGGTCAGGTTGGCCAGCGCGACCACGCTCAGCGCCATCGCCGCGGCGATCACGCCGAGCAGCAGCAGCGTCGTACCCGCGTTCCGGCCCTTCGGTTTGCGGAACGCCGGGACCCCGCTGCTGACCGCCTCCACACCGGTGAGCGCCGCACATCCGCTGGAGAACGCCCGCAGCAGCAGGAAGCCCGCGGCCAGCCCGGTGAAGCCGTCGGTGAAGCTCTCCTGTGTCGGAGGTGTCAGCGCGGCGCTCTCCGCCGGCGGGAGGCCGTCACCGAGGAAGTAGCGCGCGAAGCCCCACGCGGCCATGCCGAAGATGGCGACCATGAACAGGTAGGTGGGCACCGCGAACGCCGTCGTCGCCTCGCGCACGCCGCGCAGGTTCATCGCGGTCAGCAGCAGGACGACGGTGACCGCCACCCCGACCTCGTGTCCACGGAGCGGGCCGATGGCGGTCGCGGCGTACTGCGCGGCGGAGGAGATCGACACCGCAACCGTGAGCACGTAGTCGACCAGCAGGGCGCTGCCGACCGCGAGCCCGGCCGTCGGACCGAGGTTGACCGTGCTGACCTCGTAGTCACCGCCGCCGCTCTGGTAGACCCGGACGTTCTGCCGGTACGACGCGACGACCACGAGCATCACGACCGCGACGGCGATGCCGACCGGCCAGGAGAAGGAGTACGCCGTGAGGCCGGCCAGCGCCAGCATGATGAAGATCTCGTCGGGCGCATAGGCGACCGACGACAGCGCGTCGCTTCCGAACACCGGCAGCGCGACGCGCTTCCGGAGCGGCGTCTCCCCCAGTTGCGTGCTGCGAAGCTTTCGCCCGAGCAGCAGACGCTTGCCGATGTCACTGATCCTCACGACCGGAAGGCTATCCGCCCGGGCAGCCGGTCCTTCCCAGGAGCCGTGCGCGTCGGTGTAGCGTCGGCGACGTGCATGTCGTGATCATGGGTTGCGGCCGGGTCGGGTCGTCCCTCGCCCGCAACCTGGAGCGCCGGGACCACACGGTCGCGATCATCGACCAGAACCCCGACGCGTTCCGCCGGCTCGGCCCCACCTACACCGGACGCAAGGTCATGGGATACGGGTTCGACCGGGAGGTCCTCCGGGAGGCGCTGATCGACAAGGCCGACGCGTTCGCCGCCGTGTCCAGCGGCGACAACTCCAACATCATCTCGGCCCGGGTGGCCCGGGAGACCTTCGGCATCCAGAACGTCGTGGCCCGCATCTACGACCCCGGCCGCGCCGAGATCTACCAACGACTCGGCATCCCCACGGTGGCAACGGTCCGGTGGACCACCGACCAGATCCTGCGCCGGCTCCTCCCGGAGGGCTCCGAGCCGGACTGGCGGGACCCCTCGGGCACCGTCCGCATCGCCGAGGTCCCGACCCACTCCGAGTGGATCGGCCGCACGGTCGCGGAGCTGCAGGATGCCGCCGAGACACGCGTCGCCTTCATCACCCGGCTCGGCGAGGGACTCATCCCCAGCCGTGACACCGTGGTGCAGGAGGGCGACCTGGTCCACACGGTCATGCTGGAGGTCGACGCCGAGCGCGTGCAGGCAGTGTTCGCCCGACCCCCCAAGGAGAGCTGATGCGCGTCACGCTCGCCGGTGCCGGCGCTGTCGGTCGCTCGGTCGCCGCGGAGCTCACCGAGAACGGCCACCAGGTCCTGCTGATCGACAAGGAGCCCCGGGCGATCAAGCCCGACCAGGTTCCCGACGCCGAGTGGCTGCTCGCCGACGCCTGCGAGCTCACCTCCCTGGAGGAGGCGGCCCTGGAGAACTGCGACGTGGTGATCGCGGCCACCGGTGACGACAAGGTCAACCTCGTGGTGTCGCTGATCGCCAAGACCGAGTTCGGCGTCCCCCGCACCGTCGCGCGCGTGAACCATCCCAGCAACGAGTGGCTGTTCAACGACTCGTGGGGAGTCGATGTGTCGGTGTCCACGCCCCGCATCATGTCGGCGCTGGTGGAGGAGGCCGTGACCGTCGGCGACGTCGTACGCCTGTTCACCTTCCGTCAGGGCGACGCGAACCTGGTGGAGCTGACGCTTCCGGGCGACTCGCCGTACGCGGGAGTGGAGCTCGGTGACGTGATGTGGCCGACCGACGTGTCGCTGGTGACGGTGCTGCGCGACGGTCGCGTGCTCGCGCCCGAGCCGAACCGTGCCCTGGAGGCCGGCGACGAGCTGCTGTTCGTCGCCGCCGCGGAGCACGAGTCCGAGATCGAGCAGCTGCTCTCTCCCCACACGCACAGCTCGTCCTGACGTCCCCGACGCCGAGGAGTCTCGGATGCCCCAACCCACCGGTGAAGAGCTCGCGCGCGTACGCGCACGCCGCGAGCAGCTGCGCGAGGAGTTCCTGCGCCCGCTCTCCGACCGGCCGCAGAGCACGGCCCGCGGGGTGCACCACGTGGCGCTGATCGCACGCGACGTGGAGGAGACGGTCCGCTTCTACCAAGACCTCCTCGGCTTCCCGCTCGTCGAGCTGGTGGAGAACCGCGACTACGCCGGCTCCAGCCACTTCTTCTTCGACATCGGTCACGGCAACCTGCTCGGCTTCTTCGACTTCCCCGGCCACGACCATCCCGAGTCCGCCGAGACGCTCGGCGGTGTCCAGCACATCGCCATCTCGATCGGTGACGAGCAGTTCCGGGAGGCGCGGGCACGGCTGGACGAGGCAGGCATCGAGTACGTCGGGCCGGACCGCGGTGTGGAGGACAGCGTGTACTTCCGCGACCCCAACGGAGCCCCGATCGAGCTCTACCGGGAGGTGCTCGGGGTGTTCGAGGGCAACCGCATCCTCCGCCCAGACTGAAGAACACCGCCGCCGTCCAGGCCGGGGCGGGGACCTACTCGGCGGGCTTCTCCTCCTCGAGCGGGGTGTGGTTGCGGGCCAGCACGTAGCCCATCGCGGCCAGCGCCAGCAGCTGCAGCGGCCAGCCCATCGTGATCTTGGCGATGCCGAGCCAGCCGGCCTCACCGGCGGCCCAGAGCGGCAGGTAGACGATGACGCGCACCAGGCAGGGCAGCGCAAGCAGCCAGGTGAGCGTGGTGCACAGCTGCACGATCTGCTTGTTGGCGTGCCAGGCGGTGGGGTCGCCGGTCACGCTGCCGACCAGGAAGCCCATCACCGGCCAGCGCACCAGGGCGGAGAACGCGAGCACCACGAAGTACGCGGCGTTGTAGATGATGCTCGGCAGGAACGCGTCCTCGGCCTCCCCCGACCGCAGCGCGAACACCGCGGCGATGGTGATCCCGACGATGGCGTTCATGACGTACTGGATCGACGACCGCTGGATCAACCGCAGCACCAGTACGACCAGCGCGCCCGCACCGCCGACGGCCAGGGCCAGCTTGAGCTGCTCGGTGGTGATCCAGACCAGCGTGAAGCCCAGCGTCGGGACGATGCCCTCCAGCACGCCCCGCCGGCCGCCGAGCGCGTCGGACAGCCGGTGGCGCACCAGCTCTTCGACCGTCTGCACGGTCGCCGGCTGCGGGGGCTCGCGCCCCACCCGGGGCCCGCTCATCGGCGCTCGCTCATGGGCGCTCGTGGGCCGCGTGCAGCTCGTAGCGGGGGTTGTAGATCACCCGTCTGCCGTCCTGCGTGCTGACCCGGCCCTGGACGCGCAGGGAGACACCGGGCTCGACGCCCCCGATCCGGCGGCGGCCCAGCCACACCACCGTGAGCGTCCCCGAGCCGTCGTACAGCTCAGCCTCGAGCGCGGGGGTGCCCGAGCGGGGTCGCAGCGTGACGTGCCGCAGGGTCCCGCGGACGACGACGCGCTCACGGTCGACGGCGTCCTCGATCCGGGTGCACCCGGTCGTCTGCACGTCGTGCTGGAGATCCTGCGCCTCGAGCTCCTCCTCACTGGACGCCAGCCGGTTCAGGATCCGACGCAGAGGACCGCTCCTGGTCCCGGTCGTCGGGTCGGACGTCGGGTCGGACGTACTCATGGCGACCAGCCTACTGAGGGGGCGTGGTCTGCACGCCCGGCGGCATCCGCAGCGGAATCGGGCTGCGCGGCGCCATCGGCCCGTCACCGCGACGCACGACGACGTCACGGAACGCGGACTCCAGCAGCCCGTCCGGGTCGGGCTCCTGCGCCGCCTTGCCGAGGAAGGTGCCCCGCAGCAGCCAGCGGGGAGCGCTGACGCCCACGATCCGGCTGAGCTGGGTCCCCTGCTGGCCGTCGGGGGTCTGCGCCGGTACGGCCAGGCGCAGCTCCGCCCCGAACTCCCCCTGCTGCTCGGTCGCGGTGCCGCCCCGGCGGGTGGCCTCCGCGCCGATCTCGCGGCGAACGTCGTCCCAGATGCTCTCGTTGCGGGGAGCCGCGAAGGCACGCAGCTCGACCGCACCCTCCTCGGAGACCAGCATCACCGCGACGACGTCCTGCTGCTGCTCGTCGACCTGCAGCCGCATCTCCAGCCCCGGCCGGCCGCGAACCAGCATGCCCCCCAGATCGACCAGGTTGGGGTCGTCCTCGCCGATCTCGATGTCGGCGACGTCCCACGGCCCCTCGGGGCGCGGCAGCTCCTGCCGCTCGGGCTGCTCGGTACCCGGGATCGGTGCTGCCGGGGCCCGGTCGTGGCCCTCGGCGCTCCCGGCGCCCTTACGGCGACGAAACATCGGCGGTGTCCTCCAGCGGGGCGGCTTGGGTGCTGACGTTGAACCCTCCTGTTGAACCGTAGCCCCCAGCGCCTCGGTCGGTCGCGGTGAGCGCGTCCACCTCGACGAACCGGGCGGTCTCGACCCGCTGCACCACGAGCTGGGCGACTCGGTCGCCGCGGCGCAACGTCACCGGCTCGCGGGGGTCGAGGTTGACCAGGACGACCTTGACCTCGCCGCGGTAGCCGGAGTCGATCGTGCCGGGCGCGTTCACGATGGAGACGCCGCAGCGGGCGGCCAGGCCGGAGCGAGGATGCACGAACCCCGCGTAGCCGTCCGGCAGCGAGAGGGCCACGCCGGTGGGGACCATGACCCGGTCTCCGGGCGCGAGTGTGACGTCGACCGTGGTCATGAGGTCGGCGCCGGCATCGCCGGCATGGGCGTACTGCGGCAGCGGAAGCCCGGCGTCGAGCCGGTGGATCTGAACCTCGATCACGCTGACCGACCCTACAAGCCACGTGCGAGGCTTGCGCCGTGAGCATGCCCGCCACCGCCGAGTCCCGTTACCGCGAACGCCTTCGGGTGCCGGTGCGCTGGTGGGCGCTGCTCCTGCTGTTCCTCGGGTGCCTGTGGCTGGCCGTGGCCGTCGCCGCCACTCCGCTGGTGCTGTGGGTGGGCACCGTGCTCGCGAGCGCGATCGGGACCGGGCTCCTGCTCGCCTACGGCAGTCCCCGTATCGACGTGCGCGACGATGCCCTGCGGGCCGGACGAGCCCGTCTGGAGTGGGCGTGGTGCGGACCCGCATCGGCGCTGGACCCGCAGCAGGCCCGCCGGCTGCTCGGCGTCGACGCCGACCCGCGAGCCTTCCTGCTGGTACGGCCCTACATCCGCACGGCGGTCCGCGTCGAGGTCGACGACCCGGCCGACCCCACGCCGTACTGGGTGCTGTCGACGCGTCACCCCGAGCGGCTGGCGGGGTGCGTCAACGCCGCGCGGGTACTGGCAGACTGAAACGCGGACCAGAACCGACGAGGAGGACCCGTGGCCGCAGAGGCGAAACCCTCGAGGACCTACAAGATCTTCGGCACCGTGTCGGCGATCGCCGCCGGCGTCGCGACCAAGAAGATGCTCGAGATGGCATGGAAGACCGCGACAGGACACGCACCGCCCGCCAACCCCGAGCACCCTGACGTGCAGTGGTGGGAGGCCGTGTCGTTCGCGGTCGCCAGCGGTGCCGCCATCGGGGTCGCGCGCATGCTGATGGCGCGCAAGACCGCCGAGTACTACCGCAAGTCGACCGGCCACCTGCCCGCCGGGATGAAGGACGTCAGCTGAGTCGGGGCGGACCCTCTACGCACGTCCGCGCACGACAAGAGGTGGGGGGGGGGGGG
>DATABY010000078.1:0-9536 GCA_036259355.1 Nocardioidaceae bacterium | reverse complement strand
TACTACCACTCCAACGTCGACTCCGACGAGGTGATGTTCTACGTCGGCGGCGACTACGAGGCCCGCAAGGGCTCCGGCATCAACATCGGCTCGGTCTCGCTGCACCCAGGTGGCTACGCCCACGGACCACAGCCGTCGGCGATCGAGGCGTCGCTGGGCGCCGAGCGGTTCGAGGAGCTCGCGGTCATGGTCGACACCTTCCGCCCGCTGGAGGTGGGCGAGGGCGGCGCGGCCGTCGACGACGGGGTCTACGCCTGGACCTGGGCCGGCCGCGGGCCGTCCGACGAGCCGGGGACCTACTCCATCGGCTGAGGCGCCAGGATCATTTACCCCATCCCTAAGAGCGCTTTCTTCTGGGCGTGACGCGTCAAAGTTCGGGGTGAGGTGAGGACTCCGTCACCAAGAATATTGACGCCTCACCGTGAGGGATCGGTGGGCGGCGGCGGTGGGTCAGCGGGGCGGCATCCGGATCGCGCCGTCGAGGCGGATCACCTCGCCGTTGAGCATGGGGTTCTCCACGACGTGCGCCGCGAGCTGCGCGTACTCGGCCGGCCGTCCGAGCCGGCTCGGGTGCGGGATCTGCTCGCCCAGCGCCTGCCGCGCCTCCTCCGGCAGTCCGGCCAGCATCGGCGTCTCGAACAGCCCGGGCGCGATCGTGACGACGCGGATCTGCAGCGACGCCAGGTCGCGCGCGATCGGAAGGGTCATCCCCACCACGCCGCCCTTGGAGGCGGAGTACGCCGCCTGGCCGATCTGACCGTCGTAGGCGGCGGCCGACGCGGTGTTGACGATGACGCCGCGCTCCTCGCCGACCGGCTCGGCCTCGGCAATGCGGGCCGCGGCGAGGCGGATGGCGTTGAACGTGCCGACCAGGTTGACCTGCACGACCTTGGTGAAGTCTTCCAGCGGGAACGGCCCCTTCTTGCCGACCGTCTTGATCGCATTGGCGACACCGGCGCAGTTGACGTTGATCCGCAGCGTTCCCAGCTCCGACGCCGCGTCGACGGCGGCCTGCACCTGGCCCTCGTCGGTCACGTCGGTCGGCACGAACGTCGCACCGATCCGCTCCGCCACGGCCTTGCCGTCCGAGGACGGGAGGTCGGCGATCACCACGCGTGCTCCCGACTGCACGAGGCGCTCCGCCGTCGCCAGGCCGAGACCGGAGGCACCGCCGGTGACGAGCGCGGCGGAGTCGGTGATGTTCATGGAGGCTCGCTCTCGTGTCGGGACCGGCGCTGTCGTCGCGGAGGCTACTCGCGGCCGTTGAGCTCGATGATGGCCACCCCGGCCGAGCTCATGTCGTTGACCGCGCGGTCGGTCGTCTCGGGCGCCACCCCGGCGCAGTAGTTCAGCAGCAGCCTGGTGCGGAACCCCTCCTCGCGGGCGTCGAGCGCGGTGGCGCGCACGCAGTAGTCGGTGGTCAGGCCGCACACGTCGACGCTGTCCACCCCGTGCTCCCGCAGCCACGTCGCCAGCGCACGCGTGCCGCCGGCCTCGACTCCCTCGAAGCTCGAGTACGCCGCCTGGTGCTCGCCCTTGAGGAACACCGCGTCGAAGGGCTGCGGGTCGAGGTTCGGATGGAACGCCTCGCCGTCGCTGCCGACGACGCAGTGCCGTGGCCACGAGTGCTGGTAGTCGGGGTTGTCGGAGAAGTGGTCGCCGGGGTCGATGTGGTGGTCTCGGCTGGCGACGACGTACGCGTAGTCGCGGTCGGCGGGATCGGCCTCCTGCCACTTGTGCAGCATCCCGCCGATGCGGAAGGCGACATCTGCGCCACCGGCGACGCCCAGGCTGCCGCCCTCGCAGAAGTCGTTCTGTACGTCGCACACGATCAACGCTCGGGTCATCGATCCTCCTCCGGCGGCTGCGTTGGGCCAACCCTGGCTCTGTCACCAAGGTAGCCCGTCCGCGCCGCCGGAGGGGATTGTCCGACCCGAGCGTGCGACCCGGGCCCTGTCCGGCAAGGGGACACGGACAGGACCCGGGTGTCCTTGTGCTGTGCGCCCTACGACCTCGCCGGCGGAGCGATCCGCCGGATGAGGTACAGCACGGGCACGGTGGCTCCGACCGCGAGGCTGAGCAGCTTCTCGTCGTACCAGATCGGTTCGTTGATCGGCGGCATCGGCCCGATCGCCGGCAGCGGGAAGTAGACGCTGGCCAGGATCGGCAGGGTGCTGCCGATCGCGACGCCCACCGCGGGCAGCCACAGCAGCTCGCGGTCGCCGACCAGCAGCACGCCGCCCGCGATCGCCGCGACCGTCGCCTGCCCGATGAACAGCTGCGGCATCGTGAACAGCTCGCCGCCGAGGCCGTTCTCCAGCGCCAGCACGAAGTGCAGGTACGCCGAGGTCAGGATCGCTGCGGCGGCCAGCAGCCGCAGCGTCAGCAGCGTGGCGTGGTTGCCGACCGGCCGAGGCGAGGCCACCGCGGCGGCGCTCACCTCCGGCTCGATCGTCGGTGCGGGTCCTGCGCGAAGGGTCTGTGTCGTCACGTTCGTTTCCTCCCTTGATCCGGTGCTAGACCAGGCTTGACGTACGACGGCGGGATGCCAGCCGCGACTGCAGCTGCATGCCGGCCAGGAAGACGAGCAGCGCGAGCCAGCCGGAGCTGAAACCGGCGATCTGGCTGGCCGACGTGCTGGCCGTGTCGGAGCCGCCGGAGTCGGAGGCGGCCGGCGCCGCCGCGATCTCCTCGCCCTTGGGCTTCACGATGAGCGTGCCCGTCATGTTCGGGTGGTAGATGCAGAAGTACGGGACCTCGCCGGGCTTCTCCACCTCGAGCGTCCACTCGTCGCCCTGGTTCATGTT
Source organism: Nocardioidaceae bacterium (assembly GCA_036259355.1). Taxonomy (GTDB): domain Bacteria; phylum Actinomycetota; class Actinomycetes; order Propionibacteriales; family Nocardioidaceae; genus JALZDI01. The sequence continues at coordinate 6,729 of DATABY010000078.1, read as the reverse complement.
TCCGCTGTCCCAGGACTTGTCGTCGGCCGTGGCGGTGTGCGGGGCGGCGTCCTTGTTGACGAACGTCACCGTGTCACCGACGTTGACCTCCAGCGGGTCGGGCTCGTAGAGGAAGTCGACGATGTCCACCGTGTGGTTCTTCGACCCCGCCTCGGGCTCGGCCGACGGCGTGGTCTCCCCACCACCGCTGGCCGCGGTGTCGGTGGAACCGCTCGACGTCGTCGAGCTGCTCGCCGGTGGCACCTCGGTCCCCGGCAGCGCCTCGGCGACCTCCAGCGTGCCGGTCATGCCCGGATGCAGCGTGCAGTCGTACTCGATCGTGCCGGCCTCGGTCAGCACCGTGGTGTACTCGCCACCACCCATGACCATGCCGCTGTCGAGCGGGCCGCCCGTGACGTTGTGCGGGATCGGGTCGTCGTTGACCCAGGTCACCTCGTCACCCACGCGGGCCTGCAGCACCTGCGGGTCGAACGTGCTGTTGACCATGCTGACCGTGTGCGACTCGGCGGTGGGCGACGCCGTGCCACCGGAGGACCCGCTGCTCGAGCTGCTGCCCGAGGAGCCGGTGGACCCCAGTGCTCCCGACGACCCGCCGGAGACGCCCTCGTCCGCGGACGGCGGCGGCAGCTTCGTGCCCGCCGGCGCGGCAGCGACCTTGATCGTGCCGCTCATGCCCGGATGGATGGTGCACTTGTAGTTGAGCGTCCCCTGCTCGCGGAGCACGGTCGTGTAGCTCTGGCCGCCCATGATCAGATCGCTGGTCAGGGGCTCGACGTTGTGCGGCACCGAGCTGCCGTTCTTGAACACGACGGTGTCGCCGACCCGCGCGCTCAGCACCTTCGGCGAGAACGAGGTCGCGCCCATCGTGATCGTGTGCGTCTCCGCGCCGGGGGCGGAGGGCACGCTGGGAGCCGAGCCGCCGCCGGGCGCCTTGCCGCCGGGGCCCTTCTTGCCCGGGCCGTTGTTGCCGCCACCGGGGCCGTTGTCGCCACCACCTCGAGGCGGAGCGTTGCCGTCGGCGTTCATCACCTTGACGGTGCCGGTCATGTCGGAGTGGTACGCGCAGTCGTAGTTGTACGTGCCCGCCTTGGTGAACTTCTTGGTGTACTTGTCCCCGGCCATGAGCATGCCGCTGTCGAAGCCGCTGCCGGTGGCGGTGTGCGGGTTGCTGCCGTTGTTGGTCCAGGTCACCGTGCCACCGACGCGGATGGTCGCCGTACGTGGCTTGAAGAAGTCGTCACCGACCGCCACCGAGGCCTTGGCGGGGGCCTTGGCGCCGCCGTTGGGCGGAGCCGGGTCGTTGCCAGGCGGAGGCGGCGGGTTGTCCGGCGGCGGCGGTGGTGGGTTGTCCGGCGGCGGCGGGGCCTCGCCCGACCCGTCCGTGACCGTGACGGTGGCGGTCATGTCGGAGTGGTAGTCGCAGACGTAGTTGTACGTGCCCGCAGTGGTGAACGTGTGCTTGAACTTCCCGCCACTGGTCAGCATGCCGCTGTCGAAGCCGTTGCCGGTGACCGTGTGGGGTGAGCTGCCGTTGTTCGTCCAGTTCACTGTTCCGCCGACCGCGACCGTGACGTTGCGAGGCTGGAAGTAGTCGTCGCCGAGGGCGACGGCCGCGGTCGTCGGGGCCTCACCGCCGTTGTCGGGCGGGGGCGGGTTGTCGTCCGGCGGAGGTGGCGGGTTGTCGTCCGGCGGAGGCGGGTTGTCGTCCGGGGGAGGGGGCGGTGGAACCTCTCCGCCCTCGCCCGTGACCTGTACCGTGCCGGTCATGTTGGCGTGGTAGTCGCAGACGTACTCAAACGTGCCGGCCTGGTTGAACGTGCGGCTCCACGTCTGACCGGTGGTCAGCATCCCGCTGTCCCACCCGGTGCCGGTCGCCGTGTGTGGAGCGCTGTCGTCGTTGGTCCAGGTCACCACGCTGCCGACGGGCACCGTGACGTTGCCGGGGCTGAAGTTGCTCCCGATGCTGACCGCGACCTGCTCACCGCCGTTGCTGGGCGGGGGCGGGGTGCCGCCACCACCGCCGTTGGCAGGCGGGGGCACGTTGCCGTTGGCGTCGGCGACCTTGACGGTGGCCTTCATCCGCTCGTGGTAGATGCAGACGTAGTCGTACGTGCCCGGCTTGTTGAACGTCTTGCTGTACCGCTCGTCACGGTCCAGGTCGCCGCTGTCGATGCCGCCGGCGCCGGTGGCCGTGTGGATGTCGCTGTGGTCGTTGTACCACTCGACGGTGCCGCCCTGCGCGATGGTGATCGTGCCCGGGCGGAACTCGTTCTTGTTGTGGATCTCGACCTCGACGTAGTCCGGGAAGTCCGATGCGGCGGTCGAGAAGGCGCTCGGCTGCGCGGCGGCGGTGCCGCCGGTGAAGAGCGCAGGGGCGGGCGCCAGGTTCGTCGTGCTCGTGCGCTCGGCGTCCGGCCGCACCATCACCATGCCGAAGTACGACGAGTCACGGGTATTCCGCGCGTCGTGGTAGGTCACGTCACCCACGGACGAGAAGGTGTGGGTGAAGCGGTCACCAGGTTCGAGTACCCCCGAGTCGAACTCGACGCTGGCGCCCTTGTCGGACTTGATGCGGTGGCTGTCGCCGTCCTTGTTCACCCAGGTCACCGTCGTGCCCGGGGAAGCCGGGACGTGCAGCGACGACAGCGTGTCGGTGATGGCGATGGTCGGCCCGGCTGCCGCCTCGCTCGACCCGGCCGCCCTGCCGCTCGGCATGACGGCCTGCGAGCTCGGCGCACCGAGCACCATCGTGGCCGCGACCAGGATCAGTGCGCCCAGCGCCGCCAGGAGGCGGTGGGCGACGACGACCGGGTCGGGCAAGGTGGCGTAGGTCGTGTCGAGCGGACGCCGGCGTGGTCCGTGGGTGCGAGCAGAAATCGGAGGCCCTTTCCGCGCCACGCCTGGCCGTGTGCCTGCCGCCCGCGCACTCCCGTCCCTAGGCAGAGTCGAAGGGCGACATGCAGCGTGATTTCGACCCGGCCAACCGATGGCCCCGAGAAGCCGCCGGTAGACTTTCCGCCTTCGACGCGTTCGAAACCTCGGGCTTCGTGAGCCGGGATGAGGTGCGGTGGCTATGTCCGAGTTTGGCCACGGCTGACCGATATGGATGTGACGCAGATCACATCAACACCCGTTACCCGCGCGTAGCGGTCGCGGCCTTCTCCTGGTAGACGGTCGGGATCGCGGGCTCGCCCCGCGACATCTGGTGCGCCATCATCGGCAGCTCCGCGCGGGTCCGCTGATGGCGGTCGCGGGCCACCTGGAGCGGTTCGCGCCCGACCACCTCGCCCGACCGCACCAGCGGAACCATCAGCGGCCGGTCGTTGCCGTCGTTCTCCGGCTGCTCGCCGATGCCGATGACCTCCGCCTCCGCGATCCCGTCGTCGTCGAGACGGCGCAGCGCCCACTTCCGGCCGCCGACGGACGTCTTGTCCTTGCTGGCCTTGGCCACCGAGACCATCGGCTCGTCGGGCGTCGTCCCACCGCGGGCGACCAGCTTGTAGACGAAGCCGCAGGTCGGGAAGCCGCTGCCGGTGACCAGGCAGGTGCCGACGCCGTAGCCGTCGACGGGGGCCACAGCCAGGGCCCCGATGGCGTACTCGTTGAGGTCGCTCGTGACCACGATGCGGGTGTCGCGGGCGCCGAGCTCGTCGAGCTGTCGGCGTACCTGTCGGGCCAGTACGGTCAGGTCCCCGGAGTCGAGCCGTACGGCGCCCAGCTCGGGTCCGGCGATCTCCACGGCGGCGCCGACCGCTTCGCGCACGTCGTAGGTGTCGACGAGCAGCGTCGTACCCGCGCCCAGCGAGTCGACCTGCGCGGTGAACGCGTCGCGCTCGGTGTCGTGCAGCAACGTGAAGGAGTGCGCGCTGGTGCCGGCGGTCGGGATGCCGTAGCGCTCGCGGGCGGCGAGGTTGGAGGACGAGGCGAAGCCGGCGAGGTACGCCGCCCGTGCCGAGGCGACGGCCGCCTCCTCGTGGGTACGGCGCGAGCCCATCTCGATGCAGGGCCGTCCGTTGGCGGCCAGCGTCATCCGGGAGGCCGCGGCGGCGATGGCGGAGTCGTGGTTGTAGATCGACAGCAGCAGGGTCTCCAGCAGCACCGCCTCGGCGAACGTCGACTCCACCACCAGCAACGGCGAGCCGGGGAAGTGCATCTCGCCCTCGGGGTAGCCCCAGATGTCGCCGCGGAACCGGAAGTCCGCCAGCCATTCCAGCGTCGGCTCGTCGACCACGTGTCCCTCGCCCAGCGTCGCGAGCACCTCGTCGTCGAACCGGAAGTGCTCGATCGCGTCGAGCGCCCGCCCGGTTCCCGCGACCACCCCGAAGCGGCGGCCCTCCGGCAGCCGGCGACCGAACAGCTCGAACACCGCCCGCCGGTGCGCGGTACCACTGCGCAGAGAGGCCTGCAGCATCGTCAGCTCGTAGTGGTCGGTCAGCAGTGCGGTCGACGTCACGTCTCCACCCTATGGGGCGCATGCGGCTGCTTGCGTCCGGCAGACCGCGCGCTATGGCGCACGCTTCGGCGGACGCAGCCGCGGGTTACGGGTGCGGGCCGCGTGCGTCACAGGGCGCAGCCCTGTAGTCGGGGGGCGCACGGGGGGCTTGCCCCCCCGTGCGTGGGGGTGCACGGTGGGCGCGCCCGCCGTGGGTGGTCACAATGGGAAGGTGCCCACACCCACCCCGACCGAGGTCGAGCGTCCGGACGTCGACGACGTCGTGCAGCCGGACCTGCCGTGGATCACGATCGTCTGGAACGACCCCGTCAACCTGATGTCGTACGTCACCTACGTGTTCCAGCACTACTTCGGCTACCCGAAGTCGAAGGCGGAGAAGCTGATGAAGCAGGTGCACAACGACGGCAAGGCCGTGGTGTCCAGCGGTGGGCGTGAGGAGATGGAGCGCGACGTGCAGGCGATGCACGGCTACGGCCTGTGGGCGACCCTGGAGAAGACCGAGGGATGATGGGATCGGGCTTCACCCGCGGCCGCCGGGGGCGGATTCTCGGGACGTTCTCGCCGCTGGAGGCGGAGCTGCTGCGCAGCCTGGTCTCCCAGGTGGTCGAACTGGTGCGTGACGAGTCGCCGGAGACGCCCGCTTCCGCCGACCCGTTGGAGTCGTTGCTGGACCTCGGTGGCCCGATCGACGTGCCCGACGACCCCGTGCTGGCCCGGCTGCTGCCGGACGCCTACGCCGACGACGAGGAGGCGGCGGGGGAGTTCCGCCGCTACACCGAGCGCGGCCTGCGCGACCAGAAGGCCGTGCAGGGGCAGCGCGTGATCGCCGACCTCGAGGAGGCCGGCCTGCCGCCGGAGGTCGACGCCGACGCCGAGCCGATCGAGCTCGAGCTCGCCGCCGACCAGTCGCAGGCGTGGCTGCGGTGCCTGACCGACGTACGGCTGGCGCTGGCGACGCGGCTCGGCGTGGAGGAGGACGACGAGGACTACTGGCTGTCCCTTCCAGACGACGACCCGCAGGTCTACCTGCACGACATCTACGACTGGCTCGGCTATGTGCAGGAGACGCTGGTCCAGGCGCTGACCTGACCTCGTTCCTGCGCAGGACCCTGGTGTCTCACCATCCGGACCAGGGCCGCGATGGTCGGGGTACGCCGAGCAGCCGACCTACAGTCGATGGCGTGCTGACGATCGACCAGGCGACGCGAGACGCGATCGTCGCCCACGCCCGCCGCGACCACCCCGACGAAGCCTGCGGGGTCGTGGCGGGCCCGGCCGGCTCCGACCGCGCCGAGCGGTTCGTGCCGATGCTGAACGCGGCACGCTCCCCGACGTTCTACGAGTTCGACTCCGCCGACCTGCTGGCGCTGTACAAGGAGATGGACGGCCGGGACGAGGAACCGGTGGTGATCTACCACTCCCACACCGCGACGCAGGCGTATCCGTCGCGCACCGACATCGGCCTGGCGCAGGAGCCGAACGCCCACTACGTCCTGGTGTCGACGCGTGAGTGCGGCAACGACGACGGGCCGGTGGAATTTCGCTCGTTCCGGATTGTTGAGAACGAGGTGACCGAGGAAGAGGTGCGCGTGGTTCCGTCGTACGACGGCGCCGGCGCCTCCACCGCAGCCGAGCAACCCCTGGAGCAGTAGATGGCAATCGAGGTTCGGGTCCCGACGATCCTGCGGACGTACACCGGCGGCGAGAAGGCCGTGTCGGCCAAGGGCGACTCGCTCGGCGCTGTCATCGACGACCTGGAGACCAACCACCCCGGCATGAAGGAGCGCCTCGTCGAGGGTGACGACCTGCGCCGCTTCATCAACGTCTACGTCAACGACGAGGACGTGCGGTTCACCGGCGGCCTGCAGACCACGCTGTCCGACGGCGACGCCGTGGTGATCCTGCCCGCGGTCGCCGGCGGCTGACGTGCTCTTCGACTCACTGCTCGACACCGTCGGCGGCACGCCGCTGGTGGGGCTGCCCCGGGTGTCGCCGTCGCCCGACGTACGGCTGTGGGCGAAGCTGGAGGACCAGAACCCCACCGGGTCGATCAAGGACCGCGTGGGACTGGCGATGGTGGCCGCGGCGGAGAAGGACGGCAGGCTGCGACCGGGCTGCACGATCCTGGAGCCGACGTCGGGCAACACCGGGATCTCGCTGGCGATGGCCGCGAAGCTGCGCGGCTACCGGCTGGTGTGCGTGATGCCGGAGAACACCTCCGAGGAACGCCGCCAGCTGCTGCGCATGTGGGGCGCCGAGATCGTCGCCTCGCCGGC
>DATABY010000077.1:0-2736 GCA_036259355.1 Nocardioidaceae bacterium | reverse complement strand
GCCCATCCGGACTCGACCAGGTGCTGCCCCTCCGCCGTACGCGCGAACCCGCCGACGAGCAGCCCGCAGCCCTGCAGCTCGGCGCGCATGGCCAGCACCTCACGCACATGCGGGTACGGCGCGCGGGGCTCGGCGTGAAGGTCGTCGCCGTCGTCCCAGACCGCCAGCAGGCCCGGACCGTGCACAGGGGCGAACGCGGCGCTGCGCGTGCCCACCACGATCCGGCTCGCGCCGGTCAGCACCCGCAGGAAGGCGCGGTAACGTGCGGACGGCCCGAGGTCGGCGGTCACGACGGCCACCTCGTCGGCGGCGTCACCCAGGCGGCTGCGCAGCGCGTCGGCGAGCCGGACCACGTCGCGCTGGTCGGGCAGGCACACTACCGACCCGCGGCCGCCGACCAGCGTCGCGAGCACGGCATCGCCGATGGCCTCCACCCAGTGCGGGCCGGGCAGCGCCGTCCACACCGCCCGGGGCGCCAGGCCGAGCCGCAGCCGGTCCAGGAACGCCCCGCCCGCGGGGTAGGGCGCCCACGCGCGGCCCACTTCTGCGATCTCGGCGCGAGCGGAGGGGTGGCGCGCATCTGCGCTCTCGGCGCGAGGGGTTGGCGCGGTCTGGGCCGGAGGGGTCGACGCAGGCTCGCCGAGGAACTCCTTCTCCACCCGCGCGTGCCGCGGCGGTACCGCCAGCCGCAGCACATCGGAGACCACGCCGGCGTAGCGGTCGGCCACGTCGCGGCAGAGGCGCGCCACCGGCGCGGTCAGCACCGGCATCGGCGACACCACACGGCGCAGCGGGGCCAGGCGGCCGATGTGCTCCGACGACTCCACCCGCTCGAGGACGAAACCGGCCACGTCCTTGCCCGCGAACCTCACCTTCACCCGGGCGCCGGGCCGCGCCTCGTCGGACTGGTCCTCGGACACCGCGTAGTCGAACGGTCGGTCGAGGTGCGCGAGCCCCACGTCGACGAGCACCCGCGCCACCGGCAGCCGCGCCGCCGGCACGGCGGCGGGCCGTGCACGGGGACTCGCCGCCCGTGCCTTGCGGACCTCAGCGCGGGTCAGCGCCAGCTGCTGCTGGCGCGGCCGGGTGCCCGACTCGGACTCGCTCACGGGCCAGTCCTACCTCCCCGCACCGACACCGGCGCGGACGGGCCGCGGCAGCTGCTCGGTCAGGCCCTGGCCGCGGCGCGCAGCGCGTCGACGCGGTCGGTGCGCTCCCAGGTGAAGTCGGGCAGCTCGCGGCCGAAATGACCGTAGGCCGCGGTCTTGGCGTAGATCGGCCGCAGGAGGTCGAGGTCGCGCACGAGCGCGGCCGGACGCAGGTCGAACACCTCGAGCACGGCCTGCTGGATCGACTCGACCGGCACGGTCTCGGTACCGAACGTGTCGACGTAGAAGCCGACCGGGTGCGCCTTGCCGATGGCGTAGGCGACCTGCACCTCGCAGCGCCTGGCCAGTCCGGCGGCCACGACGTTCTTGGCCACCCAGCGCATCGCGTAGGCGGCGGAGCGGTCGACCTTGGACGGGTCCTTGCCGCTGAAGGCGCCGCCGCCGTGGCGGGCCATGCCGCCGTAGGTGTCGATGATGATCTTGCGGCCGGTGAGGCCGGCGTCGCCCTTGGGGCCGCCGAGCTCGAAGCGGCCGGTGGGGTTGACCAGCAGCCGGTAGTCGCTGTGGTCCACGTCGAAGCGGTCCAGGACCTCGTCGACGACGTGCTTCTTGATGTCGGGGGCGAGCATCGCGTCGAGGTCGATGTCGCCGGCGTGCTGGGTGGACACCACGACGGTGTCGATGCGCACGGCACGGTCACCGTCGTACTCCACGGTGACCTGGGTCTTGCCGTCGGGCCGCAGGTAGGCCATGGTGCCGTCCTTGCGCACCGCGGAGAGCCGCTCGGCGAGCCGGTGCGCGATCGTGATCGGCAGCGGCATCAGCTCCGGCGTCTCGTCGCAGGCGTAGCCGAACATCAGGCCCTGGTCGCCGGCGCCCAGCTTGTCCAGCGGGTCGCCGGACCCCTCGCTCCGCGACTCGTAGCCGGTGTCGACACCCTGGGCGATGTCGGCCGACTGCGAGCCGATGGAGACCTGCACGCCGCAGGAGTTGCCGTCGAACCCCTTCTTGGAGGAGTCGTACCCGATGTGCAGCACGCGCTCGCGGACGATGTCCGGGATGTTGGCCCACGCCTCGGTGGTCACCTCACCGGCGACCACGACCAGGCCGGTGGTGAGCAGCGTCTCGACCGCCACCCTGCTCTTGGGATCCTGCGCGAGCAGCGCGTCGAGCACCGAGTCGCTGATCTGGTCGGCGATCTTGTCGGGGTGACCCTCGGTAACGGACTCCGAGGTGAACAGTCGGCGGGACAATGCGAACTCTCCTCAGTGCAGCGGCTGCGTCGGCGACACACTATCTCAGAGGCGGGCCAGGACGTGGTCCCACACCACGTGCGCGAGACGCGCCTTGGGCCCGGCCGGGACCGGGGTGGCGCCCCCGTCGGCGGCCAGGACCACCGCCTCGGTGTCGGGGCTGCCGAAGACCTTGCCACCGCTGACGTCGTTGAGCACGAGCAGGTCGCAGCCCTTGCGGGCAAGCTTGGCCGGCGCGTGCGCGAGCACGTCGGCCTCCGTGTCACCGGTCTCGGCGGCGAACCCCACCACGACCGGACGGGCGCCCTCGCGGCGGCGCACGAGGGTCGCGAGGACGTCGTCGTTCTGCACCAGGTCCAGCGTCGGCGCGGACC
>DATABY010000076.1:0-8689 GCA_036259355.1 Nocardioidaceae bacterium | reverse complement strand
GTCCGCCGGAGTGAGCGCGACAGCGCACCCCTCGGCGGACGCGACACGGGCCTGGACGAGACGGAGGGATGACCCCGATGCTGCGCACGATGATGAAGAGCAAGATCCACCGGGCCACGGTGACCCAGGCCGACCTGCACTACGTGGGCTCGGTGACCGTCGACGAGGACCTGCTGGAGGCGGCGGACCTGCTGCCCGGGGAGCTGGTGCACATCGTCGACGTGACCAACGGCGCCCGGCTGGAGACCTACACGATCGCCGGCGAGCGCGGGTCCGGGGTGATCGGCATCAACGGCGCCGCGGCCCGGCTGGTGGCGCCCGGCGACATCGTGATCCTGATCGGCTACGGCCAGATGGAGACCGCCGAGGCCAAGGCGTTCGAACCCAGCGTGGTGTTCGTCGATGCCGGCAACCGCGTCGTCGGCACCGGCGCGGACCCCGCCGAGGTGCTCCCGGACATGGCGTCGGCCGACAGCCTCCAGCGCGGCGACACCGTGCCCACCGCCTGACCGCGATTCGTCTGCGCTGTGTCGGGTGATTCGCTGCGGTCGACCGCAGCCGAACCGCTGCCCCGACTGCTGCGCGCGCCCGCACCCGGGTGGTCGACCACGGCCGACGTGGTGGTCGTCGGGTCCGGCATCGCCGGGCTGACCGCCGCGCTGCGGGCCCGCGAGTGCGGCCGGGTGCTGGTGGTCACCAAGGACCTGCTCTCCGCCGGCTCGACCCGGTGGGCGCAGGGCGGGATCGCCGCCGCGCTGGACCCCGGCGACACCCCGGACCAGCACTTCGCCGACACCGTCACCGCGGGCGCGGGCGTGTGCGACGAGGCCGCCGTCCGGGTGCTCGTGGACGAGGGCCCGGACGCGGTGCGGGAGCTGCTCGCGCTCGGCACCCACTTCGACACCGCGCCCGGCGGCGGCCTGGCGCTGACCCGCGAGGGCGGCCACCGCCGGGACCGGATCGCCCATGCCGGCGGCGACGCCACCGGCGCGGAGATCCAGCGGGCGCTGGTCGCCGCCGTACGCGCGGCCCCGGACATCGAGGTGGTCGAGCACGCGCTGGTGCTGGACCTGCTGCTGGCGTACGACGGCGGGGTCGCCGGTGTGACGCTGCACGTGATGGGGGAGGGGCAGCGCGACGGGGTCGGCGCGGTGCGCTGCGGCGCGGTGGTGCTGGCCAGCGGCGGCATGGGTCAGCTGTTCTCCGCGACCACCAACCCGCCGGTGTCCACCGGCGACGGCGTGGCGATGGCGCTGCGCGCGGGCGCCGTGCTGCGCGACCTGGAGTTCGTGCAGTTCCACCCCACGGTGCTGTGGCTGGGCTCGGGCGCGCGCGGCCAGCAGCCGCTGGTGTCGGAGGCGGTGCGCGGGGAGGGCGCGTTCCTCGTCGACGACGCGGGCGAGCCCTTCATGCGCGAAGAGCACGACCTCGCCGACCTCGCCCCGCGCGACGTGGTCGCCAAGGCGATCATGCGGCGGATGCGGGAGACCGGCGCTGCGCACGTGTGGCTGGACGCGCGCCACTTCGGGCCGCCGACCTGGCAGCGGCGGTTCCCGACGATCCTGGGCTCGTGCCGGGAGCACGGCATCGACCCGGTCACCGACCTCATCCCGGTGGCGCCCGCCTGCCACTACGCCTCCGGCGGGGTGGCCACCGACCTGCACGGGCGCACCACGGTTCCCGGTTTGTACGCCTGCGGGGAGGTGGCCTGCTCCGGCGTGCACGGCGCGAACCGGCTGGCGTCCAACTCGCTGCTGGAAGGGCTGGTGTTCGCCCGCCGGATCGCCGCCGACCTGGCTCGCGACCTGCCGCCGGCGCGCGAACCCGCTCCGGAGGCCCGTCGCCCCGGGCTGGTCGACCCGGGGGCGGTGCCGACCCTGCAGCGCACCATGACCGAGGACGCCGGCGTGCTGCGCACCGCCGCGGGCCTCGGCCACGCCGCGAAGGTGCTCGACGAGGTCGCCGTCGATCCGGGCGCCGTGCCGCACACGGAGGTCTGGGAGGCCACCAACCTGGTCACCGTCGGGCAGGCGCTGGTGACCGCCGCACAGGCGCGCCAGGAGACCCGCGGATGCCACTGGCGCGACGACTACCCCGGTCCGGACCCGCGCTGGTCCGGGCACCTCGATAGCGTGCTGACCGCGTCCGGACAGATCGAGACCACCTTCCGAGCACTGGGGGAGCGATGACAGCCGCGAGCGAGCGCACCGGCCGCGACGTGGACGAGGCGCAGGTCGAGCTGCTCGTCCGCGCCGCGCTGGAGGAGGACCTCGCCGGGGGGTTCGACGTCACCTCCAGCGCCACGGTCCCGCGCGACGAGCGCTCGGCCGGCGACTTCGTTGCCCGCGCCGACGGGGTCGTGGCCGGGCTCGGCGTCGCCGAGTGCACGCTGCGGCTGGCGTCGAAAGGCGCCGTGCAGGCGGAGCGGCACGTCGAGGACGGCGCCCCGGTGCGCCGCGGCGACGTACTGCTCACCGCGCACGGGCCCACCACCGCCCTGCTCACCGCCGAGCGCACCGCGCTGAACTTCCTCTGCCACCTGTCCGGCATCGCCACGGCGACGCGCCGGTGGGCGGACGCGCTGGTGGGCACCGGCGCGCGGGTGCGCGACACCCGCAAGACCACGCCGCTGCTGCGCGTGCTGGAGAAGTACGCCGTGCGCTGCGGCGGCGGGGTCAACCACCGGATGTCGCTGTCCGACGAGGCGCTGATCAAGGACAACCACGTGCTCGCGGCCGGCGGGGTGGCGCGGGCGTTCCAGCGGGTGCGCGGCCGGTTCCCGGACCTGCCGGTGCAGGTGGAGGTCACCCGGCTGGAGCAGATCGAGGAGGCGCTGGCCGTCGGAGCGGCGTCGATCCTGCTCGACAACATGAGCACCGGCGACATGCGCGAGGCCGTGCGGCTGGTGGCGGGCCGCGCCACGCTGGAGGCCAGCGGCGGGCTGACGCTCGACCGCGCCCGTGAGGTAGGCGACACCGGTGTCGACTACCTGGCGGTCGGGGCGCTGACGCACTCCGCGCCGATCCTCGACATCGCCTTCGACCTGCGGGCCCGATGAGTCCGGCGAGCACCGGCGGCGGGAAGCGGCTGCTGTGTGTCGACGTCGGCAACAGCCACACCACGATCGGGCTGACCGAGGGGCCGGAGGTGATCGACCACTGGCGCGTCGGCACCTACGAGCGCCGCACCGCCGACGAGTGGGCCGTCGTGTTCTCCGGCCTGCTGGCCGAGCACGGCGTGCAGGGCGGCGTCGAGGGGGTCGCGCTGTGCTCCACCGTGCCCGGCGTCCTGCACGAGATGCGGGAGATGATCGGGCGCTACTACGCGCAGGTGCCCGGCCTGGTGGTGGAGCCCGGCGTCCGCACCGGCGTACCGGTGCTGATGGACAACCCGCGCGAGGTCGGCACCGACCGCATCCTCAACGCGCTCGCCGCCAGCGCCCTGTACGCCGGGCCCAAGATCGTGGTCGACTTCGGCACCGCGACCACCTTCGACGTGGTCAGCGCGCGGGGGGAGTACGTCGGCGGCGCGATCGCGCCCGGCATCGAGATCTCCCTGGAGGCGCTCGGCGCGCGCGGGGCGCAGCTGCGCCGGGTCGAGCTGATCCGACCCCGGTCCGTCGTCGCCAAGAACACCGTGGAGGCGCTCCAGTCCGGAGCCGTGTACGGGTTCGCCGGCCAGGTCGACGGCATCGTGGAGCGGATGATCTCCGACCGCGACTGGCCGCACGACGGCGTGACGGTGATCGCCACCGGGGGGCTGGCGCCCGTCGTGCTCGACGAGTGCCGCACCGACATCGTGCACGAGCCCTGGCTCACCCTGACCGGCCTGCGGCTGGTCTTCGAACGCAACGTCGTCTAGGTAGGTGGCCATGTCATCCGGGTCCTCCACGTCCTCCGCGTCAGCCTCCTCCGCCCGCGGTCGGGGCGTCCTCGTCACCGGTGCCTCGCGCGGACTCGGTGCGGCCGTGGCCCGGATGTTCGCCGAGGAATGCGGCGACCGCGTGGCCGTGCACTGCCGCGGTGGCGTAGCGGCCGCCGAGGCCGTGCGCGACTCGCTGCCCGGAACCGGGCACCTCATAGTGCGGGGCGACCTCGCCGACCCCGAGGAGGTGCGGCGCTTCGTCGCGGCCGCGATCGAGGGTCTCGGCCGGATCGACGTGCTCGTCAACAACGCCGCGCTGTTCGCCGACGACCCGGCGACGCAGGGCCGGCGGCTGCGCCTGGACGTGGCGGGCTCGGACTACGACACCTGGGTCGAGGGCTGGCGACGCACGACCGACGTCAACCTGCTCGGGACCGCCAACGTGACCTACCAGGTCGCGCGGCACATGATCGACACGCCGCCCCGCGCGGGCGGGGCGTGCGGCCGGATCGTGACGGTCGGCTCCCGCGGCGCCTACCGCGGTGAGCCGGAGGTGCCGGCCTACGGCGCGAGCAAGGCGGCCGTGCACGCGATGACGCAGTCGCTGGCGGTGGCGCTGGCGCCGCACGGCATCGGCTGCGTCGGCATCGCCCCCGGGTTCATCGCGACCGACATGGCTGCCGACCTGCTCTCCGGCCCGACGGGGGACGCGATCCGCGCACAGAGCCCCTTCGGGCGGGTGGCGAGTGCCGAGGAGGTCGCCGCCGCCGTGGTCACGTTGGCCGGCGAGCGGGCCGAGTGGGCCTCCGGCGCGATCGTCGACTTCAACGGCGCCTCCCACCTGCGTTAGGCCGCGAACCGCATCCGCCCCCGGGGTTGTCAGGCGCTCGCTGGCGTATGCGCCCGCCAGCGCCTGACAACTTGGGTTCCCGCCGTACGCCGTAGTCTGTGGGCCTATGAGTCAGCACCCCGACGAGCCCGCGAGCGACGACCTGCCGGAGCAGATGCGCATACGTCGGGAGAAGCGCGAGCGGCTGCTCGCCGCCGGGCACCAGCCCTACCCGCTGGAGGTGCCGCGCACCCACACGCTGCGGCAGGTCCGTGAGGCCTACGACGCCGCCGGCCTCGGGGCCGACGCGCACACCGGCGACGAGGTCGCGGTCGCCGGCCGCGTGATCTTCCTGCGCAACACCGGCAAGCTGTGCTTCGCCCGGCTGCGGGAGGGCGACGGCACCGAGCTGCAGGTGATGCTGTCGCTGGCCGACGTCGGCGAGGAGTCGCTGGCCGACTTCAAGGCGCTGGTCGACATCGGCGACCACCTCGCGGTGCGCGGCGAGGTCATCACCAGCCGGCGCGGGGAGCTGTCGGTGCGCGCCACGCAGTGGCGGATGGCGGCCAAGACGCTGCGGCCGCTGCCGGTCGAGCACAAGCCGCTGTCCGAGGAGGCCCGGGTCCGGCTGCGCTACGTCGACATGGTGGTGCGGCCCGAGGCGCGCGACATGGTGCGCACCAAGGCCGCCGTGCTCAGGTCGCTGCGGGCCACCCTCGACGCCCGCCACTACGTCGAGGTCGAGACGCCGGTGCTGCAGCTGACCAACGGCGGCGCGGCCGCCCGGCCGTTCCGCACCCACCTCAACGCGTTCGACCAGGACATGCTGCTGCGCATCGCGATCGAGCTGCACCTCAAGCGCGCGGTCGTGGGCGGTGTCGAACGTGTGTACGAGATCGGGCGCACGTTCCGCAACGAGGGCATCGACTCCACCCACGCGGCGGAGTTCTCGATGCTGGAGGCCTACGAGGCCTACGGCGACTACCGCACGATGATGGAGCTCACCCGGGCGCTGGTCCTCGACGCGGCCCGCGCGGTGGGTCGCACCGTGGTGCCGGCCCGCGACGGCTCCGAGATCGACCTGGAGGCGCCCTGGCGGGAGGTGCCGATCCTGGAGCTGGTGTCGGAGGCCGTGGGCGAGCAGGTCGACGTCGGCACCGACGCGGCCACGCTGCGCAAGTACGCCGACCGGCACGACGTCGAGCTGCAGCCCGGGTGGGGCGGCGGCGAGATCGTGGTCGAGCTGTACGAGAAGCTGGTCGAGCACACGCTGGTCACGCCGACGTTCGTCAAGGACTACCCCGCGTCGGTGAAGCCGCTGGCCAAGCCGCACCGCAGTGTTCCCGGGCTGAACGAGGCGTGGGACCTGATCATCAACGGCATCGAGCTGGCTCCGGCGTACTCCGAGCTGAACGACCCGGTGATTCAGCGGGAAAGGCTGGTCGAGCAGTCGCGGCTGGCGGCCGCCGGAGATCCCGAGGCGATGGACCTCGACGAGGACTTCCTGCGGGCCCTGGAATTCGGCATGCCACCCGCGGGCGGAATGGGAATGGGCGTCGACCGTTTGGTGATGCTGCTCACAGGAGCGGGCATTCGCGAAACCATTCTGTTTCCACTCCTGCGCCCAGAGTGACCGACCTCGACGGAGCTGCTGCGGTGTCCGTATAGGCCCCGCATTCGGCGGCGCGACCCCGCGACCCCGTGGCGCTGGGAAAGGGGTGCGCAGCAAGCCACCGGAAAACCTCGCGCCGAGATCGCAGAAGTGTCCCCTCCCGTGGGGTCACTTGTGCGATCTCGACGAGAGGGGTTGGTTTCCTTGGCAGGCGGTGTCACTGCGCGGTGTCGCTCACGGTGTCGCTGCAGGGGTCGGTTGTGCGATCTCGACGCGAATGATGAAACTGGCGCCTCGGCATCCTGGGCCGCCGACCCGGCGCGCAGACACCATATCTGGCATACTCCGCGGCTGATCAATATGCTCGCCGTTGTCGGGAGCATCAATCCGCGTCCGTTTCGGAATGCGATTCCTAAGAAAGGCAGATCCTGTGGTTCAGCGTGTGCAGACTTTCCTCGAGGACGACCTCGACGGCGGCGAGGCCGACGAGACGGTGACGTTCTCGCTCGACGGGATCTCGTACGAAATCGATCTGTCGACCAAGAATGCCAACAAGCTGCGTGACACGTTCGCGCCGTACGTCGGATGTGCGCGCCGCACCGGGGGACGTCGCCGCAAGGGCGGCACGAAGGCCGAGGCCCGCCGGACCGGCTCGTCGGCCGAGATCCGCGAGTGGGCCCGCAACAACGGCTGGGACGTGCCCGAGCGTGGTCGCATCGCCGGCGAGGTCCGGGAGGCCTACGAGGCCGCTCACTGACGGCTCCGGGCGGCGACCAGGACCGGGCGGCGCGGGGCCTTCCCGAGGGTGGTGAGCCCCGGGAAGGCCCCGTTCGCCGTGCTGGGGCGGCCGCTGCCGAGCCGGTCTGTTCGCCGCAGGCGTAAATCCGGGCCGACGGGGAACATCGCAGGTAGGCCGGTGGTTGAGACATGCGTCGGGCCCTGCGCGGTAGCCCGGCGTTCCACTGCCTGATGACGGCCACCCGGGGCTCACCACCTCGGGACTAGAGTGAGAGACGTAGCCGAGGGCCCCTGAGTCGATCCGTCGAGGTAGGGGTCCCCGCACCACAGCCCACGGGTGAGGGCACCAGAAGGAGCGAGCAGATGTTTGAGAGGTTTACCGACCGAGCGCGTCGGGTCGTCGTCCTGGCTCAGGAAGAGGCCCGCATGCTCAGCCACAACTACATCGGCACCGAGCACATCCTCCTGGGCCTGATCCACGAGGGTGAGGGTGTGGCCGCCAAGGCGCTGGAGAGCCTCGGCATCTCGCTGGAGGCCGTGCGCGCCCAGGTCGAGGAGATCATCGGCCAGGGCCAGCAGGCGCCCAGCGGGCACATCCCGTTCACGCCGCGGGCCAAGAAGGTCCTCGAGCTGTCGCTGCGCGAGGCGCTGCAGCTCGGCCACAACTACATCGGCACCGAGCACATCCTGCTCGGGCTGATCCGCGAGGGTGAGGGCGTGGCCGCGCAGGTGCTGGTCAAGCTCGGCGCCGACCTCAACCGGGTGCGTCAGCAGGTGATCCAGCTGCTGTCGGGCTACCAGGGCAAGGAGAGCAGCACCGCGGGCGCACCCGCCGGTGAGGGCGCCCCGAGCAGCTCCCTGGTGCTCGACCAGTTCGGGCGCAACCTGACCCAGGCCGCGCGCGAGTCCAAGCTCGACCCGGTGATCGGGCGCGAGAAGGAGATCGAGCGGGTCATGCAGGTGCTGTCCCGTCGTACCAAGAACAACCCCGTCCTCATCGGCGAGCCCGGCGTCGGGAAGACCGCCGTGGTCGAGGGCCTGTCCCAGGCCATCGTGCGCGGCGACGTGCCGGAGACGCTGAAGGACAAGCAGATCTACACGCTCGACCTCGGCGCGCTGGTCGCCGGGTCGCGCTACCGCGGCGACTTCGAGGAGCGCCTGAAGAAGGTGCTGAAGGAGATCCGCACCCGCGGCGACATCGTGCTGTTCATCGACGAGCTGCACACGCTGGTCGGTGCGGGCGCGGCCGAGGGCGCGATCGACGCCGCCAGCATCCTCAAGCCGATGCTGGCCCGCGGTGAGCTGCAGACCATCGGCGCGACCACGCTCGACGAGTACCGCAAGCACCTGGAGAAGGACGCCGCGCTGGAGCGCCGGTTCCAGCCGATCCAGGTCAGCGAGCCGACGATCGCGCACACGATCGAGATCCTCAAGGGCCTGCGCGACCGCTACGAGGCGCACCACCGGGTGACGATCACCGACGAGGCGCTGGTGTCGGCGGCCACGCTGGCCGACCGCTACGTCTCCGACCGGTTCCTGCCCGACAAGGCGATCGACCTGATCGACGAGGCCGGGTCGCGGCTGCGCATCCGCCGGATGACGGCGCCGCCGGACCTGCGCGAGTTCGACGAGAAGATCGCCAACGT
>DATABY010000075.1:0-15617 GCA_036259355.1 Nocardioidaceae bacterium | reverse complement strand
AGGTCGGCGTACAGCGCGCCGACCTCGCCGTACGGATGGTGCGCGCCGACCACCGCCGCCTCCCGCCCGACGGCCCGCACGACCGGGCCACCGCGTCGGTCCCGTCGCCGCCCTGAGCCGCCTACTGAGCCGCCTCCTGAGCCGCCTCCCCGGCGATCTCCTGATTTGATTTAAGTGTCAATTGTTGACGGCGTAGAATGGGTGTCATGACGACTACGGCGACGGCTACGACCTGGCTCACCGCGGACCAGCAGCGCGCGTGGCGCACCTATCTCATGGGTACGACCCAGCTCACCGTGCGGCTCGACCGCGACCTGCAGGAGCGGCACGATCTCTCGCTGCCCGAGTACGAGATCATGGTCCGGCTCTCCGAGACCGAGGGCCGGCGCATGCGCATGTCCGAGCTCGCCGACTCGCTCAACCACTCCCGCAGCCGGCTCACCCACACGGTGGCGCGGATGGAGCGCGACGGGCTGCTCGCCCGCAGCTCCTGCGCCGACGACCGCCGGGGCATCTTCGCGGAGCTGACCGACATCGGCGTGGAGCGCCTGGTCGAGGCCGCACCGACCCACGTCGAGGGCGTCCGCCGGCACCTGATCGACATCACCTCGCCGGAGGACCTCGCCGCCGTCGAGCGTGTCTTCGGCGCCGTCGCCGAGTCGATCTGCGGCGAGCGTCCCTGGCCGGGCACCTACACCGGCTGACCGCGCTCGAGTTGTTCAGGCGCCCGCCGGCCCAGGACGCAGCCTGCGCCTGACACCCTGCCTCAGTCGCGGGTCAGCTTGCGGTAGGTCACCCGGTGCGGCCGCGCCGCCTCGGCGCCGAGCCGCTCGACCTTGTTCTGCTCGTAGTCGGCGAAGTTGCCCTCGAACCAGAACCACCTCGACGGGTCCTGCTCGTCTCCCTCCCAGGCCAGGATGTGCGTGGCCACCCGGTCCAGGAACCACCGGTCGTGGGAGACCACGACCGCGCACCCGGGAAACTCCAGCAGGGCGTTCTCCAGCGACTGCAGCGTCTCGACGTCGAGGTCGTTGGTCGGCTCGTCGAGCAGCAGCAGGTTGCCGCCCATCTTCAGCGTCAGCGCCAGGTTGAGACGGTTGCGCTCGCCGCCCGACAGCACCCCGGCGGGCTTCTGCTGGTCCGGGCCCTTGAACCCGAACGAGGCGATGTAGGCCCGGGACGGCATCTCGAAGTTGGCGACCTTGATGTGGTCGAGCCCGTCGGAGACCACCTCCCAGACGGTCTTCTTCGGGTCGATGCCGCCGCGGCTCTGGTCCACGTAGGAGATGCTCACGGTGCCGCCGACCTTCAGCGTGCCGGCGTCGGGCTCCTCCTGGTCGACGATCATCTTGAACAGCGTGGTCTTGCCGACGCCGTTGGGACCGATGATGCCGACGATGCCGGCCTTGGGCAGCGAGAAGGACAGGTCGTGCATCAGCGTGCGGTCGCCGAAGCCCTTGCTGAGGTCGTGCGCCTCCAGCACGACGTCACCCAGACGGGGCCCGGCGGGGATGTTGATCTCGGACACGTCCAGCTTGCGGTTGCGCTCGGCCTCGGCGGCCAGCTCCTCGTAACGACCGAGCCGTGACTTGCTCTTGGTCGCGCGCGCCTTGGGATTGGAGCGCACCCACTCCAGCTCCTTCTCCAGGATCTTCTGTCGCTTGGCGTCCTTGCGGCCCTCCACCTTCAGCCGGTCCCGCTTCTTCTCCAGGTAGGTGGAGTAGTTGCCCTGGTAGGGGTGGGTCTGGCCGCGGTCGAGCTCGAGGATCCACTCGGCGACGTTGTCGAGGAAGTACCGGTCGTGGGTCACGGCGAGGACCGCGCCGGGGTACTTCGCCAGGTGCTGCTCGAGCCACTGCACCGACTCGGCGTCGAGGTGGTTGGTGGGCTCGTCGAGCAGCAGCAGGTCGGGCTGCTGCAGCAGCAGCTTGCACAGCGCCACCCGGCGCCGCTCACCGCCGGAGAGGGTGTCCACGAGGGCGTCCGGCGGCGGGCAGCGCAGCGCGTCCATCGCCTGCTCCAGCCGGGAGTCGATGTCCCACGCGCCGGCATGGTCGAGGTCGGTCTGCAGCTCCCCCATCTCGCCCAGCAGCTTGTCGTAGTCGGCGTCCGGGTCGGCGAGCTCGGCCGAGATCTCGTTGAAGCGGTCGAGCTTCGCCTTCACCGAACCGACGGCTTCCTCGACGTTCTCCAGCACCGTCTTGCCCTCGGTCAGCGGCGGCTCCTGCTGCAGGATGCCGACGGTGGCCTCGGGGTCACGGGTGGCATCGCCGTTGGACGGCTGCTCCAGCCCGGCCATGATCTTGAGCAGGGTGGACTTGCCGGTGCCGTTGGGACCGACGACACCGATCTTGGCCCCGTGGAGGAACGACAGGGTGACGTTGTCGAGGATGACCTTGTCACCGTGGGCCTTGCGCACGCCGCGCAGCGTGAAGACGAACTCTGCCATGGCATGCGAGCCTACGGCCCGGACCCAGCCCGACCCCAATCGGGACCGCGGGTCAGGCCGCCTGGTGCGTGGAGTCGGCGGACCGCTCCCCCTCCTGCTCGGGGGCGCCGCTGGAGTACAACGGCTCGCCGGTGACCGGGTCGATGCCCACCGGCGCCTGCTCGGCCTGCTCGAGCACGGCGCCGAGCGCCTCGCGGTCGTCCGGAGCCTGCTCCCGGCGCGCGTTCTTGCGGAAGATGCTGGTGCCCTTGGCCAGGTCATGGGCGACGGTGGTCGCCTCCACCAGGTGCCGCTCCCGCTGCTCCCCGTCCGGGCTCGTCCACTTCTCGGTGCGGGCCTTGCCGATCACGACGACCGCGTCGCCGATGTGCACCGACTCCTTGACGTTCTGCGCGAGGGTGCGCCAGCACGTCACCGACGTCCACACCGTCTCGCCGTTGCGGTAGACACCCTGGGAGTCGCGCCACCGGGGCGTCGTGCCCACCCGGAAGGTGGCCATGTCGAAGCGGCCCATCTGCCGCAGGGAGACGTCGTTGCCGACGTAGCCATGGAGGGTGACCTGCACGTCACTCATCGGGGATCTCCTGTCGTCGCGAGCACGTGCGGCCACGATCGCGCCGTACGCCCAGAGGGGCCAGCGCCGAGGCGGCGCCTGTGCACGCGCTCCGGCCGACCGGCGGCTGTGCACAGGAACCGGTCCGCAGCAGGGCTGAAAGTCAGCGCCCGCGTGCGCGCGCGATGCCGTCGCGGCACGCGCGGTAGGCCGCGATCTCGCCCTGGACCGGTTCGACCACGTAGTCCTGCACCACCTCCGCGATGGCCGCCCGCAGCCGGCGCTCCACGGCCGCGGCGCGGCGCCTCGCCGAGAGCGCTGCCAGCAGCCGGGACAGCAGGGCCAGGACGACACCGGCCAGGACACCGCCGACCAGCATCAGCGTCGGCACCGGGAAGCCGTTCCACTCCGGGGTGCCGGGCTCGGGCAGCCGCAGGTAGCCGAGCGCGAACAGGCCGGCCAGCCACAGCCCGCCCCCGGCAGCCACGACGAACAGCGCCCACTGCAGCCACCGCACGGCGCTCCACCACAACGGCCGCCGGTCGGTGCCCAGCTCGGTCTGCCCCACCGCACGGTCGAGCGCGTCGCCGGTGTCGTCCAGCCGCGCCACCGACGCGCGGCGTACGGCCGAGGCCCACAGATGCGGCAGCGAGGCGGTGGCGTCGGTGACGACGGCGCGGACGGTGGTGTCCACGCGGGCTCGCTGGACCTCGGTCGGTCTCGGCAACGACGTGCGGGCGGCCCCGAGACCGGAGTCACCCGTCCGGCCGAGATCGAGGTGCAGCCGCCGCAGGGGGTCGGGGCGCAGCCGCGCCAGCCATTTCGTCAACGGCCAGCCGGTCGCCTGTCGGGCGCGGGTGCGGGTGGACCGCTCGACCGCCTCGACGACCACGGGTACGCCGGCCGCGGAGGCGAACGCGTCGACCAGCGACGACTTCGCCGCCCGGGCCACGTCGTCCGGTCGCGCCTCCCCCGTCACCGCCGACAGCCGACCCGCCGCCGCCTCCACGTCGGCCAACAGCCTCCCGCGGGAGACGTCCTTCTGCTGCACCCGACGCACCAGCTGTGCCCGCAGCTGCGCGATCCCGTCGCCGCGGGTCGCCGAGGTGGCCAGCACCGGCACCTCGCCGAGACCGTCCTGCTGCAGCAGCCGCCGGACGTCGGCCAGCAGCGGCTTTCGCTGCTCCTCGGGCACGTCGTCGATGTGGTTGACGACGAACAGCATCACCTCGGCGTGCGAGGCCAGCGGCTTGAGGTAGCGGTCGTGCAGCACGGCGTCGGCGTACTTCTGCGGGTCCAGCACCCACACCAGCAGGTCGGCCATCTGCACCAGCCGGTCGACCTCGAGGTGGTGGGAAACCTCGGTGGAGTCGTGGTCGGGCAGGTCGAGCAGCACCAGGCCGTGCATCTCCTGGTCGGTGCCGCTGGAGTCGAGCATGCTCTCGCGCGCGACCTGGTGCCGCCGCGGGATGCCGACCCAGTCGAGCAGCTCGCCGGCGCCCTCCGGCCCCCAGGCGCACGCGAGCGCCCACGACGTCGTCGGACGCTTCACCCCGGTCGCGGCCAGGTCGAGACCGCACAGCGCGTTGAACAGCGACGACTTCCCCGAGCCGGTGGCGCCGGCCAGCGCGACCACGGTGTGCTCGCCGGACAGCCGTAGCCGCTGCCCCGTACGTTCGAGCACCGCGCGGGCGGGGTCGACCACCTCGTCGGGCAGCCGTCCCTGTGCCGCGTCGACCGCACGCTCCAGACCGTCGACACGTGCCCCGACGTCACCGCCGCGGCCGAGCGCCTTCCGGACGCCCTCGACCAGCGCGCTCACGGGGGTGCCCGCCGGGCGTCGTCGACGTCGCGGGCGAGATCACGCAGCACGGCGGCGACATCGGGGCCGATCGCGGTGGCGGCGAGTACGTCGAGGAAGCGCTGGCGCTCCTGCAGCATCAGCTCCTCGACCCGGTTGCGCAGGTCGGCCCGGGCCTGCGCGGCCAGCCGGCGTACGGCCTGGTCGCCGAACACCGCCTCCAGCAGCTTCTGGCCCACGGCCGCGCTGCCGCCTGCGATCCCGACCTCCGCGCCCGTGAGCCCGGCCGTGTGCGCGAACACCACCACCATGAGCGCCACGCTGAGCCCGTTGACGCCGTACGCCAGGTACCGCGCCCGCGAGCGCCGGTCGGCACCCTCGTTGCGCACCATCTCCAGCACGTCGCCCTGCCAGGCACGGACCGCGCGCTCGGCCTCGACGCGGAAGCCGCGCGAGGCCCGCCCCAGGTCGCCGCCGGCCTCGTCCAGCAGCTGCCGGCCTCCGGACGAGGACCGCCAGGTGTTCTCCACCCGCTCCGCGGCGCTCTCGGCGTGCTCCAGCAGCAGCGTCTCCAGCCCCGACTCCACCGCGACGCTCACCTTCTGCGCCGTGTGCGGCCGCCCCTTCACCGCGCTGATCACACGGTCACGCAAGCGGCCGATGCGCTCCTCCAGCGACTTGAGCAGCTCGCCGGTGCCCACGAACTCCTGCCAGCGGGCGAGCACCTCGCCGCGCAGCAGCGTGCCGTCCTGGGTGGCGGTGTCCACCGCCTTCACCGCATCGTCGTAGGCCCGGTCGACCTCGGCACGCAGCGCCTCCGCGGCGTCGCGCTGCTCCCCGGCCGCGTCCGCGACCGCACGGGTGCGGTGGCTGAGGGAATGCACGGCGCCGTCGAGCGTCTGCCGCACCACGGCGTCCCGTGCGGCGGCGTCCAGCGCCAGTGAGTGCAGCCAGTCGCGGACCGCCTTGGTCGCCTTCGGCGGCAGCAGTCCCTGCTCGTCCACCGGCGACTCCGGCACACAGAACAGCGGGGACTCGCCGAGCCCACGGGTGTCGAGCATCCGGGCCAGGTGGGAGCTGACCTCGCGGACCGACTGCGGCGCCGTGCGGTCGAGCACGATCGCGACCGCGGTGCTGCGCTCGGCGGCGGTCTTGAGGAAATCCCATGGCACCTGGTCGGCGTAGCGGGCGGCCGAGGTGACGAACAACCACAGGTCGGCGGCGGCGAGCAGCTGCGTGGCCAGCTGCCGGTTGGCCTGCTCGACCGAGTCGATGTCGGGAGCGTCCAGGATCGCCAGCCCCGCGGGCACGTTGGCCGTGGGCACCAGGTGCAGCGTGCCGACGCCGCCGGGAGACCCGGTGGTGCGGGCGAGCTCCGGCAGGATGCGCGACTGGTCGAACCAGCCCGCGTCGGTCGGGTTGTGCACCAGCACCGGCGAGCGGGTGGTCGGGCGGAGCACGCCGGGTTCGCTGACCCGCTCGCCGACCAGGCTGTTGACCAGCGTGGACTTACCGGCCCCGGTGGAGCCGCCGACCACGGCCAGCAGCGGTGCGTCGATCTGCAGCAGCCGCGGCAGCACGTAGTCCTCGAGCTGGTCGATCAGCTCCCGGCGGGTCCTGCGCGCGGAGTCCACCTCGGAGACTTCCAGCGGAAGCTCCGTGCCGACCAGGGCCTCGCGCAACCGCACCAGCACCCCGAGCAGCTCCGTCGAGGTGTCGTCGGTTGCCACCCGCCCAGCCTATCGACCGTAGAGATGCGGCGGCGGGAACGGCAGCGGCGGCGGGAGCACGACGTGCGGGCGCCACAGCGCGATGCGGTGCCGCAGCTCGGCGTTGCGGTACGCCGCCTCCCGCGGCGGTCGCCCGCGCATGACCCGGTCGTGGAGGAAGCCGAGCTCGGCGACCGCCTGCTGGTACTCCTTGACCGCGCGGGCGCCGAAGGGGCCGCGCAACCGACGTGCGTAGAGACGTGCCGCCCCGCGATGCCGCAGGCTGGCGATCCACGGCACCTCGGCGGGGTGGAGCCATCCGCGCCGTGCGCAGTCGGTCAGCGCCATCGTGAGCACGCGGCCCTCGCGCCGGCGCACCCACAGGCCCACCCCCACCACCAGACCGAACGCCGGCATCATCACGCCCACGTAGGTCAGCAGGAACGCCGCGCCGCCGCCGATGAGGGCGCTGCCGTTCCACGACGCGTGCAGACCGACCGCGACGCCGTACCCGAGCACCGGCCACAGCAGCCGCCCCGGCCACGTGCGGCTGCGCAGTGCCAGCCCCATGCCGATGCCGATGCCGGCGGTGAACAACGGGTGAGCGAACGGCGCCATCACGCCACGCAGGATGAACAGCCCGGTGGCCGCGGCGATGCCACCCGGCGTGCCGCCCGGCTGCAGCAGGTCCCCGGCGTACACGGCGACGTAGTAGAGGATGTTCTCGGTGAACGCGAAGCCGATCCCGACCATGCCGGCGTACACGATGCCGTCGAGGACGCCGTCGATCTCCCGGCGGCGCAGCAGCACCACGAGCACGATGAACAGCCCCTTGCTGAGCTCCTCGGTGACCGGCGCCCAGACGACGCCCTCCAGGTTGGCGCTGGAGCCGGACAGCTCCGAGCCCAGTGCGGTGAACAGCACGCCGAGGGTCGTCGCCATGACCGCGCCCCAGCCGAGCGCGGCCAGCAGGTAGCGCCAAGGCTCGGGTTCGTAGCGGTCCAGCCAGAGGAACACGGCCACCAGGAACGGCACCGGAAGCGCCGCGAGCGCGAACCCGACCAGCGCCGCCTCCGGTCCTCGGGTCAGCACGATGAGCCCGGCGACCAGCAACGCGCCGGCACCGAGCACCACCGCGGTCACCAC
Organism: Nocardioidaceae bacterium; assembly: GCA_036259355.1. Classification (GTDB taxonomy): domain Bacteria; phylum Actinomycetota; class Actinomycetes; order Propionibacteriales; family Nocardioidaceae; genus JALZDI01. Next base: position 7,959 of record DATABY010000075.1, on the reverse strand, counting down.
GGTCAGCCAGGTGCGCCGCCGGGCGGGCTGCTGCGCGAACGGGGGATGCGCCGGTGGCAGCGTCGGCGGCACCTGGGGAGGCGGGGCGGTCACAGGGACGAGCGTAGGCGGGCCGGTCCGCGAGGGGCGCACGCATTACCCTGGTGGGACCGCACGCAGGAGGCTGACACAAGTGTCGAACAACGACCAGGCGCAGCACGACGAGACCTACCCCGACCGGGCCAGTGCCGAGCCCAGCAACGCCGAACGCGACAACACCGAGAGCCACGACCCGACGGTGACCGAGGCGCTCGCCGAGTTCATGCGCCAGGGCTGGGCCGACGGCGAACGCGAGGTGCCGGTCGAGCCGGTGGCGCAGTGGACCAACAGCCGGCGGCAGCGGCTGGCGGAGCGGTTCCCGGGCGAGGTGCTGGTGCTGCCGGCCGGCACGCTGAAGGCCCGCAACAACGACTGCGACTACCGCTTCCGGCCCGACAGCGCGCACGTGTGGCTGACCGGCAACCAGTCCTCCGACGCGGTGCTGGTGGTCGACGACGGCGAGCCGACGTTGTACTTCCGGCCGCGCGCCTCCCGGCAGAGCGACGAGTTCTTCCGTGACCGCCGGTACGGCGAGTTCTGGGCCGGGCGTCGCCCCTCGCTGGCGGAGACCGAGGACCAGCTCGGGCTTCCCTGCCGGCACATCGACGAGCTGCCGCGAGCGCTGGGTGCCGACAAGGTGCGCGTGCACCGCGAGGCCGACCCCACCGTCGACGCGCAGGTCTCGTCCGACCCGGACCGCGACGCCGAGCTGGCCAGCGCGCTCTCGGAGCTGCGGCTGGGCAAGGATCCCTGGGAGGTCGAGCAGCTGCGGGACGCAGTCGGTAGCACCCATCGCGGGTTCGACGACACCCTGCGCGAGTGGGACCAGGTGCAGCGGTACGGCGAACGCTGGATCGAGGGCACGTTCTGGCGCCGGGCCCGCACCGAGGGCAACGACGTGGGCTACACCGCGATCGTGGCCGGCGGGTCGCACGCCACCACCCTGCACTGGACCGACAACGACGGCCCGATCCGCCCGGGCGAGCTGGTGCTGCTCGACATGGGTGTCGAGGCGCGCTCGCTCTACACCGCCGACATCACCCGGACGCTGCCCGTCAGCGGCTCCTTCACCCCCCTGCAGCGCGACCTGTACACGCTGGTGTACGACGCACAGAACGCCGGCTTCGAGGCCGTGAAGCCGGGCGCGGCGTTCACCGACCCGCACGACGCCGCAATGGTGGTGCTGGCGCACGGCCTGGCCGACCTGGGGCTGCTGCCGGGCAGCGCCGAGGAGGCGCTGGACCCCACCAGCAAGATCTACCGGCGGTGGACCGTCCACGGCGTCAGCCACATGCTCGGGCTCGACGTACACGACTGCTCGCAGGCGCCGAAGGACAAGTACGCCAAGGGACCGCTGGAGGCCGGCTACGTCCTCACGGTCGAGCCTGGCCTGTACTTCCAGGCCGATGACGAGCTGGTGCCCGAGGAGCTGCGCGGCATCGGAATCCGTATCGAGGACGACGTGCTCGTCACCGAGTCCGGCTACACCAACCTCTCCGCCGCGATGCCGCGCTCGGCCGCCGAGGTCGAGGAGTGGATGGCCGCGCTGCGCGGTTGACGCTGCCATGCGACCGAAGGACACCGCGCCGCGAGTGGCTCTGGTGCTCGACGCCGGTGGTGCCCGCTCGGCGTATCAGGTGGGCGCCCTGGAGGTACTGCTGCCGGCGTTGGCCGAACGCGGTGCTCGCCCGCGGGTGCTGATCGGCACCAGCGCCGGTGCGCTGCTCACCGGCGTCCTCTCCGCAACGGCTCACCTGGAGGCCGACGACCAGGTCGCGCGGCTCGAGCAGGTGCTCGGTCAGGCCACCAAGCGGCACGTGATGCGGCCGCTGTGGAGGCAGGTGCCCGAGGTGCTGGCCCGCTACACGTCCGAGACCCTCGGCCTGTCCGTCTTCCGTCTGCGCGGCCTGTTCGGGACCCAGCCGCTCGCCCGTACCCTCGGGCATTCCATCGACTGGGATTGCGTGCACCGCAACGTCGACGAGGGCTTCGTCGAGGCCGCGGTGGCCACGGCGACGTCGGTGCGGACCGGGCAGGTCACCATGTTCACCGAGTCCACCGCGCCGTTGCCGCCCCCGACGCCGGACCACCGCCGTCGGTTCGTTGCCACCCGGCTGAACGTCTCCCACCTGATGGCCTCCGCGGCGATCCCCGCCCTCTTCCCCTCCGTGCACGTCGACGAGCCCGCCGAGGCCGCGGGGTGGTACGTCGACGGGGCGACCCGCCGTCGGGTGCCGCTCGCCCCGGCTCTCGAGCTGAAGGCCGACCGCGTGGTGGTGGTCGGAACCGGCGGCCTCCGCCCGCCAAATCCCGACCCGGGCCAGGACGAGCTCGCCGTCGACCTCGGAGACGCCGGGGCGACCCTGCTCGGCGCGGTCATGGACGACCCCGTGCGCCAGGACCTGCGGCGGCTCGCGGAGGTCAACGCGATGGCCGAGGACACCGAGCTGGCTCCTGCCCTCACACGCCACCGAAAGGCCCGCGGCCAGCCGGCGTTCCGCACGGTGCCCTACGTCGCGGTCGTCCCCGAGAACGGCGAGGAGCTGGCCGACGCGGCGATGCAGGTCTTCCGTGCCAACCACGGCTCGCTGCGCCGCACTCTCGGAGATCCGGACCTGCAGATCATGCACCGGCTGCTCGGCAGCGACAGCCCGATGCAGGGCGAGCTCCTGTCCTACCTGTTGTTCGACCCCGACTTCTTCGACGCCGCCTCCGGGCTCGGCCGCCGCGACGCCCAGCGTTGGCTCGAGGACCATCCCGACCTGTGGCGTACCGACGGGATCACGGCCCGTGCGGCCGACGCCCGCGACCGGTGATGTGGCGTGGGGCATACTTGGGCCCGGATCGGGGGTCTGCGGGAACGGTGATGCACGGAGGCATCCCGAGGTTCCGCCGACTGTAGGGTCCGATCCCTCGCGCCAGTAGCTCAGCTGGATAGAGCACCGGACTTCTAATCCGACGGTCGCAGGTTCGAATCCTGCCTGGCGCGCCTGGTGCGGTTCGCGCGCGGCGTGCTCAGCTGCGCGTGAGCCGGCTGTCGTGCACTAGACGTCGAGCACCTCGATGCGGGTGGCCGAGACACGAGTGAGGCCCCACGCGGTGCGCGGGGCCTCGAACTCGATCGGTGCGTGACGGCTCCGGTCGCCCCAGACGTGTGTTGGCCCGCGCCACGTCACCGGCACTCCGCGGATCACGGTCCGCAGAATCTGAGCTTCACTTCGTCTGGACCGTTCCCCCCATCTGGAGAACGTAGGACTCTTTCTATTCCGGTTTTCCCTTGTACCGCAAGAGTTCCGCGGAAGTTTTCTCTACGTCGTCGCGGCGACGCTAGTCCCGAGCGGCTGCCCGACCGCCCGGCGCAAGGTGGTCCGTGGGGTCCTCCTCGTTGGTGAGTGGCCGGTGCTCCACCCGCACGGTGTCGCGACCGACGTAGGCGTCGATGGTGGGCTTGAGGTGGCTCTCGACCGTACGGCAGGCCGGGCACCGGAGGTCCTCGTACACCGTCGGCGTGACCGGCGCGGAGCGGTCGCCGCGCGGGATGGCGTGCGTCTCGACGAGCCCTGCGGTGGCGTGTCGCCCACCCCACCCGCGCTCGTCGAACGTGTCGTCTGGACGACAATGCCGAGCCCGACCACGAACACCAGCCGCGCCGTTGCACCACGTGTCCTCGCACTCCGGCCGAGGGTTGGTTACGGCGAAATCTCTACGTCCACCATAGGTTTTCGCAGCACCGGCCACGGACGCGAACCCGGCCACCGAGGGCATAGGGTGTCCTGCGTGAACGACCGACTCGTGTGGATCGACTGCGAGATGACGGGCCTCGACCTGGAGCGGGACGCCCTCGTCGAGGTCGCCGCGCTGGTCACCGACTTCGAGCTCAACGTGCTCGGCGACGGCATCGACCTGGTCATCAAGCCGCCGGCGGAGGCGCTGGCCCAGATGAACGACGTCGTACGTCGGATGCACACCGAGTCGAGGCTGCTGGACGTGCTCGAGCAGGGCTGCACGCTCGAGGAGGCCGAGACGCAGGTGCTCGACTACATCCACGGCCACGTCGACGAGGGCAACCGACCGCCGCTGGCGGGCAACACGGTGGCCACCGACCGGGCGTTCCTGGCACGCGACATGCCTCGCATCGACGCGTTCCTGCACTACCGGATCGTGGACGTCTCCTCGATCAAGGAGCTCGTACGCCGGTGGTACCCGCGCGTCTACTTCGCGGCCCCCGCCAAGGCAGGCAACCACCGCGCGCTGGCCGACATCCGGGAGAGCATCGAGGAGCTGCGCTACTACCGGGCTGCGGTGTTCGTCGACCAGCCCGGGCCGGACTCGGAGACGTCGAAGCGGCTGGCCACCGAGCACGGGGGCGCGCTCGGTTCCGACGCCTGAGCCTGGTTTCCCGGGCCGCCTGCCCGGCCGATACACTCGTTGCGCTGCGCCCGAGTCGGCGCCGCATGGTGGGTGTAGCTCAGCTGGTAGAGCACCTGGTTGTGGTCCAGGTGGCCGCGGGTTCGAATCCCGTCACTCACCCGGATCCGTAGGCCAGAAGGTGGCCAGGGCCTGCCCTTCCGAGAGGGCAGACCCTGGCCTGTTCGGTCCTCGCGGTGGGAACGCTAGGACCGGTCCAGGGCGTAGTCCTTGGTCTCCGGCGCCCACCACGCGGTCAGCAGAGTCACCGCCGCGATCACCACCAGGTAACCGGTGAAGAGGTGGTGCATGCCGTTGCCGGACAGCCAGGTGTTGAGGTACGGCGCGGTGCCACCGAAGATCGCGGTCGCGAACGACAGCGGGGCCGCGACTCCCGCCGCCCTTGTGTGTGTCGGGAACACCTCGGCCCATACGGCGCCGTTGACCGCGAACAGGCACGCCATCACGAGCAATGCGAGGCTCATCGCGCCGAACAGGCTCCAGAAGCCTCCCTGGATCATCGCGTCGAGCGGGAACGCCAGTGCGATGAAGCCGATGCCGAACGCGTACAGCAGCGGCTTGCGTCCGACCCGGTCGGCGAGCAGGCCCAGCGTCGGGATCGCCACCAGGAACACGACCTGGGCGAGCAGCCCCGCCGCGAGCGCGCTGGTCGCGTCCTGCCCCTTGGCCACCTGTGCGTACGTCGGGGCGAAGATCAGCCAGGTGTAGAAGGTGATCGATCCACCGGCCGAGAGGCCCATCACGATGAGCACGCCACGCCAGTTGTGTGCGAGCCGGCGGCCGATGGGCTGCCGGGCCGGGGCGTCGGCGCGGTCCTGGTGGTTCTCCGACTCCGAGCCGGCGGTCTTCTCGAACACGTCGGTCTCGGCCAGGCGGCGACGCAGGTAGAGCGCGTAGACGGCGAGCACACCACCCAGGCCGAACGCGACCCGCCAGCCCCACGCAGCGGTCTGCTCGGACGTGAGTCCGGCGTTGACGGCCAGCCCCACCCCGGTGGCCAGCATGGTGCCGGCGATCACGCTGATCCAGGAGGTGCTGCCCCACAGCGCGCGGCGCCCGGCCGGCGCGCGCTCGACCAGGTAGGTCACCGACGTGCCCATCTCGCCACCGTGCGCGAGGCCCTGCACCAGCCGGGCGACGAGCAGCAGCAACGACGCCGCGAGGCCCACGTTGGCGTAGGTGGGAGCCACGGCGATGAAGAGGCTCCCGCCCGCCGTCAGCGACATCGCGAGCGTCAGGCTGACCTTGCGGCCACGCCGGTCGGCGTACATGCCGAACAGCAGGCCACCCAGCGGCCTGGTCACGAACCCCACGGCGAACACCGCGAGCGTGGCGAGCAGGGCCGAGGCCTCGTTGGCGGAGTTGAAGAACTGCGCCGCGAAGAACGGCGCGAAGATCGTGTAGATCGTCCAGTCGTACCACTCCAGCGTGTTGCCGAAGTTGACCGCGATCAGGTCTCGGAGACGCTTGTGCTGCTGCTGCTCCACTGACGGCTGCGGGGCCGTCGGCAGCGTGTTCAGTTGGCTGGTCATTGCCGTACTCCAGGGTGGTCCGGGGATGGTCGTCCCTCGTCGGGTGGTTACTCGGCCTGGCCTTCCAGGCCCCGCTCGTCGTCCCCGGAAGCCCCGGGGACGCGCATCTCGAAGGTGTCCTTGACCACCGCGTAGTCGTAGTACCCAAGCCGGGCGATCGGCTGGATGCGGGAGATGTCGAGCCGGCCCTGCGGGTCGATCACCCGGTCGTCGACGTGGATGCGCTCCACCTGGGCGAAGACGATGTCGACGCTGCCCACCGGGGAGTTGCCGGCGAGCCGGTGCGTGGACAGGTACCGGCACTCGAAGTGGCACGGGCTCTCGGCGACCATGGGAACGTCGCAGAGGTCGGCCGCAGTCTTCGTCACGCCGAGGTGGTCCCACTCGCTCTCCCCGGCAGGCAGCGCCATGGCGCTCGCATTGACCGCGTCGCGCAGTTCCCAGGTGGCCATGTTCCACACGAACCACCCGGTGCGCTCGGCGTTGAGGACGGTGTCCTTGCGCCGTCCGTCGGGATAGTGGTTGGCGGAGAACATCACCATCGGCGGGTCGAACGTGAGGTTCTGCCACTGGCTGTACGGCGCGATGTTGTGCACGCCGTCGGGGCTGGTGCTCGACAGCCAGCCGACGGGGCGCGGGACGGTGCAGCTCTTGAACGGCGAGTACGGCAGCGGGTTCTTCTCGCGGCCGGGGCTGTATTTCATAGGTCTGCTCAATCAGTAGGCCTCGAAGGCGGCGGGGTGCGCCTCGGGTGCTGGCATGGCGTGCGTGGCGGCCTCGCTGCCGCCGGCGTGCTAACATACAACCGATATATTGGTCGTATGTCAAGACCTCCATCGCATCTGGTTCGGCCTGGAGCGGCCTACGATGGGCAGGTGCGGACCGGAGAGGCAGGAGCGGCGTTGAACCACGAGGGCAAGGCAGCCGCGGCGTACCGCCTCATCGAGCAGATGATCGTCTGGCAGGAGCTGCCGCCGGGGTCGTTGGTCTCGGAGAAGCTGCTGATGGACCTGACCGACCTAGGGCGCACACCGGTCCGTGAGGCCGTGCAGCGGCTGTCGCGGGAACGGATGGTCACCGTCTACCCCAATCGCGGCATCCTCGTGCCGCGGACGTCGGTGGAGGACCAGCTGCGACGGCTGGAGCTGCGCCGTCCGCTGGACTGCCTGGCCGTGTCGCTGGCCTGCCGGCGTGCCACCGAGGAGCAGCGGGGCGCCATGGCGGCGCTCGCGGAACGGCTGGAGCGCAACGAGTTCACGCTGAAGGAGTACGCCGAGACGGTCCGCGAGACGCACGAGCTGATCGTCGACAGCGCGCACAACGAGTACCTCGCCGACGCGATGGCGCCGCTGCAGGGCCTGTCCCGCCGTTTCTGGATCGGCCACGTGCACGACGAGGAGCAGGAGATCGCGACCGGCGGCAACCTGCACCGGGCCATGCTCGGGGCGATCACCGAGGGAGACGACGAGGCGGCCCAGGCGTACTCGCGGGCACTGAACGACTACCTGACCGACTTTGCGCTGTCCACGCTCCGCGGCGGGCCCGAGCACCGCACGCGCCAGGGAACCCCGCAGGCGAGCGTCTGAGGTCAGTGCGCCCGGCGGCCGACGTACCCGCCCGGCGGCCGACGTACCGGTGCGCCTGATCTCTCCGCTCGGACCGTGCGGCAAACGCGGAAAAGGGCCGGTGCCCCCCGAGAGGGGTACCGGCCCTTTTCACTGCCGGCGACCTGCGCCGCGGTGCCTCACCGCTGCGCCGGGCCGGCGGGATGCCCGAGGGGGAGGACTCAGGCGTTCTTGATCGCGGAAACCTCGAACTCGAGCGTGATCTTGTCGCTGACCAGGACGCCGCCGGTCTCGAGCGCGGCGTTCCAGGTGATGCCCCAGTCCTTGCGGTTGATGACCACGGAGCCCTCGAAGCC
>DATABY010000074.1:0-62688 GCA_036259355.1 Nocardioidaceae bacterium | reverse complement strand
CCGGGGCTGGGGCGTCTTCGCGCACGGCTTCACTCTCGGCAAGGACTCGCCCGCCGCGAGCCGGATCTGCAAGCAACTGGCCAGCGAGGGCATCGGCATGCTGAGGTTCGACAACCTGGGTCTCGGCGACTCCGAGGGCGACTGGGGCGACGGCTCGTTCTCGCACAAGGTCAACGACACCGCGGAGGCGGTTCGCTTCATGGAGGCAACCGGCCGAACGGTCCGACTGCTTGTCGGCCACTCCTTCGGCGGCGCCGCGGTGATCGCCGCCGCGCATCTGGTCGAAACCGTGCGTGCCGTGGTGAGCATCGGTGCGCCATACGAACCGGCCCACGTCGAGCACAACTATGACGCGCTCATAGAGCACATTCTCGCCGACGGCGAGGCACCGTTCCTCATCGGTGGCAAGGCACTCACCCTCCGGCGGCACTTCATCGAGGACGTGCGCACGGCAGATCTGCACGAGCGGATCCGAACCCTGCGGCGGGCGCTTCTGGTCATGCACGCCCCCACTGACAACACCGTCGGCATCGCCAACGCGAGCCAGATCTTTCGTGCCGCGCGACATCCACGTAGCTTCGTGTCGCTCGAGGGGGCCGAGCATCTGCTCACCGGACAGAACCAGGCGCAGCGTGCTGCCCGCATCATCAGCGCGTGGGCCGACCCGTACCTCGACTAGGAGTCGCCGGGAGGCTGCCTACACGGATCGAGGCGTGGCGCGCCCTTCGGCGCGCCAGATCTTCCAGGCAGACGTTGAGCCGCTGTCCCGACCAGAGGCGGAGGACCGACCTTCCTTTGAAGACGCGATGAGTTCGGTGGCCCGTGGCGGTCGGTACAGGCAGCAGCGCTTCGCGGACCATGGCCCTCACGGCTACTCGAAAACAGGCGATGATGATGGACTTCCACGACTCCGTCGCAGAGTTCCATACGGTTGCGGTGAGCACCGAGGACACGGACAAGGTCTTCGTACTGACCGACAGCGGATGGCGCTGCTACCAGACCTCGCACGCCGCGGTTCACGTGCCGACCGCGCCCGGCTACCTCTAGGCGCAGCGTCACCGTGAACTCGAGTTGGCAGGCAGCCGCTCCCCTCCCCCCGTCGCAAACGTCGCGTTTCCTGGGTCCGTCATAGCCCCGCGTGGCAGTCGTCCATGAGCCGTGTGGCACGGCCGGGTCGTCGCCGCACCGGACAACGTCGTGAACGGTTTGCCGAGGGCCAGCGCTTGTACCGGGCGACGTGCTTCAGCGCGTCCAGCCCGGTCGCGATGACTAGGGGGCCCCGTCCCACTCGGTTGCCTCGTACGTGACCGCGGACGTGAATCCGGCCGGTGCACAGGCGGTGAGCACCTCCCGAGCGGTGACCCTCCAGACCAAACCGGAGTACCGAGGACTTGGCCTTATCGACATGACAAATCGAGCGGCCAGGACCGACAATCGTCGGCGTGCCGACCTCCAGCCAATGGCTCGCCTTCATCATCGCTTCGATCCTGTTCATCCAGGTGCCGGGGCCGAGTCTGCTGTTCACGATCGGTCGCGCGCTCACCGTCGGTCGGCGCGAAGCGCTGCTCTCGGTCGTCGGCAATGCCCTGGGCTTGGTCGTGCAGGTCGGCTTCGTCGCGCTCGGCATCGGCGCGGTCGTAGCCGCGAGCGCCATGGCGTACACCGTGCTCAAGCTGGTCGGTGCCGCTTACGTCGTCTGGTTGGGCGTGTCGGCGATTCGCCACAGGGCTGATGCCCGACTCGCGCTGCAGAACCCCGAACGGCCTCCCGCCACTCGTGCGAAGGCCGTCCGCACGGGCTTCGTTGTGGGCGTGACCAACCCCAAGACGATCGTGTTCTTCGCCGCATTCCTGCCGCAGTTCACGAGCGATTCCGGGCCGGCAGCCCTGCAGTCGGTCCTCCTCGGCATCGTCTTCGGGATTCTCGCCGTCTGCTCAGACAGCGTGTGGGCGCTGGGCGCCGGGAAGGCGCGTGACTGGTTCGCCCGCAAGCCCCACCGGCTCGACAAGCTCAGCGCCTCCGGCGGGGGCATGATGATCACCCTTGGCGTCACCCTCGCCGCCAGCGAGTAAGGAAAGCTCGCTTCGTCGAAGGCAAGGATCAGAGCGCTTCGCCTTCGATGGCAGAAGACCTTCGGAGGGCGTAGACCTCGGCATCTCGCCTGCATGCGGCGCCGAGGCGCCGCCTGCAGGCTCCGTGGGTTGCCCACTGTGCGGGCTCTTGACCTTGCTGGCGAGAGTTCCTCTGCTAAGGCCTACTGGCGCGCATGGGTTCGGCTCCGTGAACGCTGGCGCGGTCGCGGCCATGCCCACCGTGCCAGTCCAGGCACAACACCGTCGCATCATCGCTCAGGGCTTTCCCGGTCACGTCGAGAGCGCGGTCGGCCATTGCACGAACCGCCTCTCGTGGGTGAAGCGACCTCGAGTCCCGAATCGCGCCGGGAAGGTCCATACCGGCAGCCTTCCGCTCGAGCATGCCATCGGTCACGAGGACCAACCGGTCGCCAGGTTCCAGACTGAGAGTGCTACCCCGATACGCGGTGTCGGGAAACAAGCCAAGCGGAAGCTCGGCAGGCAGCTCAATGGCGGTGACCTCCGAGCCCCGGGCCAGATACGGGGCGACATGGCCGGCATTGACCAGTTCCATCGATCCGGAGCGCAGGTCGAGGCGACCGATCAGTCCGGTCACGAAGTCTTCGAGCGCGCCGTTGGCTGCATGCTCGGCCAAAGCCTTGTTGGCCAAGGTGACCTGTTCCAGCAGTGCCGCAGCCTCGTTACGGGAGTTGCGCAAACTCCCCACGCACAGCGTGGCATTCAGTGCCGCGGCGACGCCGTGACCCATCGCGTCTGTGATCGACAGGTGCAACGCATCGCGTGCCAGGCTGAAGTCGAGGGTGTCCCCGGCGATGGTGGCTGCCGGCTCCAGCCAGCCCGCGAGCGTGAAGGCCCCGGCCTCGCACGTTTGTGGCCCGGGAAGCAGCCCATGCTGGATCTCCGCCGACAAGCTCAGGGGGCGGGTGCGCTGTCCCCATTCATACAGGTCGGTGTGCCGACGATTCGCGATCACCACGAAGGCCAGCACGTGCGCGAGCCGGGCGATGTCTTCCACCATCTCGGACTGGGGCTCATCGGCGACAAACAACTCCAGCAGACCGATGACCTCACCGCGCTCGGTCACAGGGGCGAGCACGCGCCACTGATCCGAAGGTGCCGCCGGTGTTCCACCAGGGGCCAGAACTCTCACGCTCTGGCTGCGCACTGCTTGTTCTTCCGGCCCTCCGTCGAAAGGGAGTACCGTCGCCGACTCTTCAGCATCGCGCCGTTCCCGGTCCTCAGTGGCCTTGCTGGTGCTGGCTGCTCCCGCGTTATGTGTTCGAATGTGCGCGAGGCGCACCAAGGCCCGCCCAGAGAGGTCGGCGATGAGGAAGGACACCTCCGTAGCGTCCATCGCCAAAGCCAGCTCACGGGTGGCCGCCTCCACAGACTCCACAGGCGAGGCAGCCTCTGCGGCGTCCAGCACGCTTCCGATGGCGCGGACACCTTCGGCTCGCTTCATTTCAAGAGCATATGGGCGCGCGACGCCGCCATCCCAGGGGCCAAGGACTGGTGGCCTCCCACCAACCTCTGACCGCACATGCCTCCGCCGTGCCCCAGCCCCCGTGGGTCGGCCGCGCCGATGCCGAGCACGGTGTTCGTGCTTACGACCGCGCCGACGTAGTTGCGAAGAACGGTGAGGGTGCCGCCCCAGGCGGTTGCACGCGGGCGGTCGCTCGAATCGGCCATGGAGAACCCGGTGCGAGCCGCATGAGGCCCACATCACCCTGCCCGACGGCCACTGTGGTGTCGGATCGTTCAACGTCTCGGCCGAGGGCGTCGCCCTGGACTTCACCGACACCAACTGGATCCACTACGGGTTCCACTGGAGCAACTGACCTCGGCCCCGGGGGCCTAGAGTTGCCGGCCTCGGCGGGCGCCACGCTGTCGCATACTCCGTCGTGGCTACGGTGGAACCGAGCGTGTCCTAGGATCGGGCCGTGACCAAGGTGCTGGACCGTCCTGGCCGCCCCAACGTCGTCCTCGTCCTCGTCGACGACATGGGCTTTGGTGCATCGAGTGCGTACGGAGGACCGTGCGCGATGCCGACGGCCGATCGACTGTCACGTGAGGGCGTCCGCTACAGCCGCTTTCACGTGACGGCATTGTGCTCACCGACCCGACAGGCTCTGCTCACCGGCCGGAACCACCACTCGGTCGGCATGGGCAGCACCACCGAGATGGCGACCGCGGCGCCCGGATACAACAGCATCCGTCCCGACAGCGCCGGCACGATGGCGCAGCTTCTCCGTGCGGACGGATACAGCACCGCGGCGTTCGGCAAGTGGCACCAGACACCTGCCGCCGAAGTGAGCCGCTCCGGTCCCTTCGAGCGCTGGCCGACCGGCGAGGGCTTCGAGGAGTTCTACGGCTTCATGGGTGCGGAGATGAACCACTGGTACCCGCAGCTGTTCCACGGCACGACGCCCATTGAGCCCACGAGAACGCCTGAGCAGGGATATCACCTGTCAGAGGACCTAGTCGACCATGCAATCTCCTGGGTCCACACCCAGCAGACTCTGACACCGTGGCGGCCGTTCTTCGCCTACGTCGCCTTCGGCGCAACGCACGCGCCCTTCCATGTGCCGCCCGAGTGGACGCAGCGGTACGCAGGACGCTTCGACCACGGGTGGGACCGCCAGCGGGAGCTCACTCTGTCTCGTCAGCGCGAGATCGGCATCGTTCCGGCCGATGCTCAGCTTGCCCCATGGGTGGCAGGCGTGCCGCTCTGGGACGAGCTCGACGACACCGAGGTCGCCGTCGCATCACGGTTCATGGAGGCCTACGCGGGCTTCGCCGAGCACACCGACGCACAGGTGGGGCGGCTGGTCGATGCGCTCGCGAACATCGACGCGCTGGACAACACCTTGTTCCTCTACCTCCTCGGTGACAACGGTGCCTCCGCTGAGGGCGGCCTCGAGGGAACGCTCCACGAGCACCTCGTCGGTCACGGGCTCGCCGACGACGTCGAGGAGATGGCCAGGCGGCTCGACTCCTTCGGCGACGCGACGACCTACGGCATCTACCCGGTGGGCTGGGCGCTGGCGATGAACACGCCGTACCAGTGGACCAAACAAGTGGCCTCGCACTACGGAGGCACCCGCGACGGCCTCATCGCGCGCTGGGGCGACCACCTCGCCGACCGCGGCGGTGTCCGGCACCAATGGCACCACGTGATCGACGTACTCCCTACCGTCCTCGAGGCAGCGGGAGTCCCGGCGCGAGACGAGCTCAACGGCGTCGTCCAGAGCCCGCTGGAAGGCACCAGCTTCGCCTACACCTTCGACGACCCGACGGCCAGCGAACGGCACCTGACGCAGTATTTCGAGATGTGCGGCAACCGCGGTATCTACCACGAGGGCTGGACCGCGGTGACCCGGCACGGGACACCGTGGGAGATGGTGCCGACGGGCCTCCCGGTGTTCGACGACGACGTCTGGGAGCTGTACGACACCACCACCGACTGGACGCAGGCGCATGATCTCGCCGAGGAGCAGCCCGAGAAGCTGCGCGAGCTGCAGGAGCTCTTCGTCGCAGAGGCCCGCAAGTACCGGGTGTTCCCGTTGGACGACCGCGTGACCGAACGGGAGAACCCCCAGGTGGCGGGGCGTCAGGACCTCCTCGCCGGACGCACGTCGATGACGTACCGGCCGGGGATGGGCAGGTTCACCGAGGAAACGACCCTCAACACCAAGAACCGCTCGCACCGGGTCACCGCTTCGGTGACCGTCCATGACGAGAGCGTCGACGGGGTGATCGTCGCGCAGGGCGGCCGCTTCGGAGGCTGGTCGCTGTACTGCCGGGACGGCTGGCTCTGCTACGCCTACAACTGCTACGGCCGCGACATCTCGGTGGTCCGATCCACGCGCCGGTTGACACCAGGAGCACGCCGGTTGTGCATGGAGTTCGTCTTCGACGGCGGTCCCCCGGGGTCCGGCGCGGACGTCACCCTCTTCGACGGAGGCCAAGCAGTGGGCTCAGGGCGGCTCGACCAGACGACGGCGTACTACTTCTCCTTCGACGAGACACTCAACATCGGGGTGGACCGAGGTACCCCGGTCGTCGACGACTACCAGCCGATCCACAACGCCTTCACCGGCGAGATCGCATGGGTCCGCATCGACCAGGACGGAGACAGCGCCGAGCTGACCGAGGCGGAGCGGCGTCGCCGGGCCATCGCCCATCAGTGACCGGTCGACCGGAGGTCGGACGTCACTCCGGCATCTCGACGAGTCCTTCCTGGACCAGCCAGTCGCGGGCGACGATCGCCGGGTCCTCACCGTCGACGTCCACCCTCGAGTTCAGCTCCAGCATCGTCGCGTTCGTGATCTTCGGGTGGATCAAGGACGAGATCTCTCGTATCTCGGGGTGTTCACGGACGAGGTCGCCCTGCACGACGAGACTGAGGTTGTACAGCGGAAAGAACCGCTTGTCGTCCTCGAGCACCCGAAGGTTCAGCCCGGGAATCCTACCGTCGGTGGTGAAGACCTCGCCGAAGTTGCACTGGCCGCTGGCCGTCGCGGTGTAGACCACTCCGGTGTCGAGGACGGTGACGTTGCCCAGGTCGGCCCTGGTCAGGCCATAGGTCTTGAGCATTGGGACGAATCCGTCGTTGCGGCTGGCAAACTCGCTCTCGACGCAAAAGGTGAGCTCCTTCTTGGGCACGTCCTTCAGCTGCGACAGCTTGGTGATGCCGAGCTCCTTGGCCTTCTGCTCCCGGATCGCGAACGCATAGGTGTTGTTCATCGGCGCGGGTGCGAGCCAGACGAGGTCGTTGACGCGCTTGTCTTCCTCGGCGACCGCCTTCCACTGCGCCTGCGTGCTCTTGAGCGGGTTGTCGTGTCCGAGGTAGTTGATCCATCCGGTGCCCGTGTACTCCGGTGACATGTCGATGTCGCCGCTCAACAGGCCCTGGCGCACACCAAAGCTGCCCGGGGTGTTCGTCTTGTTGGTCACCTCGGCTCCAGCGGTGCTCATGACGATCGACAGCATGTTGCCGAGAATCAGCTGCTCGGTGAAGTTCTTCGCACCGACGGTGATGCTGACCCCCTCCAGGGAGTCGTAGTGCTTGATGGCCGCAGGCTCGGCCTCCAGCACGACGCCACTGGCGGACTGCAGGCCACAACCCGCAGCGAGCAGTGCGCTTGCCGCGAGCCCGGCCAGCGAGGTTGCGGCGTTCTGCCACCTCGCCCGACGACGCGGCCCGCCCGAGACGACGGCTGGAGGTCCGTCGTACATGGTCACAGACCCTTCGGGGCGGCGACGAGCTCGACGAGTCGCGCCAGCCAGTCGATGAACAGTGCGAGGGCGGCGACCAGGATCGCGCCGACGATCAGCGTGACATCCTGCTGCAGTGTGATGCCGGTCGTGATCAGGGTGCCCAGCCCTCCGGCTCCGACGAACGTTGCGAGCGCGGCCGTGCCGACGATGAGCACGAGTGCCGTCCGCACGCCTGCGACGATCACCGCCAGCGCCAACGGCAGCTCGATGCGCAACAGTGTCGTCCGGCCGGACATGCCCATGCCGCGGCCAGCCTCCACGAGCTTGGGGTCGACACCGTCAAGGCCGGCGACCGTGTTCGCGACGATCGGAAGGACGCCGTACACCGTCAACGCGATCACAGCACCCGTCGTACCGATGCCGAAGAGCGCGGCTCCGAGCGCGATCAGCCCGATGGCGGGCGCGGCCTGTCCGAACCCGGCGATCGTGATGATCGGTTTGGTGTAGCGCCGCATGCGCCCCCGGGTCAGCAGGATGCCCAACGGGATGGCCACCGCACACACAAGGATGGTCGCGGCCAGGCTGATGGTCAGGTGCTGGCGCACGAGCGTCAGGAGCGCGGACGTACCAAGCGCACGCCGCTCGGGCTCGGAGACGTCGGCGATCCGCACGTAGACGAGCGAACCGGCGACTGCACCCACGCAGATCATCGGCTGCCCAACCCAGCGCAGCCGACTGGGCCGATCCGTCGAGACGGTCGTAGCGCCGCGCTTCTCGCCGGCCTCCATGTCCAGCGGCGTGGTGCTGGTGCTCATGGCGCATCCGTAGTGCCGACGGAGCCTGCGGGCTGAAGGTCCTGCATCTTCGCCATGATGGTGTCCAGCCGGATGACGCCCTGGTATCTGTTGTGCCGGCCAGTGACGACCACGACACCGTGGCTCGATGTCAGCATCTCCTCGAGGGTGTCGTTGAGCGTGGATGCCAGGCTGACCACCTCTAGCTGCTCGTCACGCTCCACCCGGCCCAACACACCATCTGTGCGCAGTTCACGCAGCGACATCCAGCGCTGCGGACGGTCCTGCGAGTCGAGCACGATCACGTGCTCGCGACCGATCGCCTGGGCCCGCTGGGTGGCCTGCCCGGGGTCGTCCCCGACATGTGCGACCGCCGCGTCGTGCAGGTCGACGTCCCGCACGCGCACTAGGGCGAGCTGCTTGAGTATCGCGCCATGTCCGACGAAGCCCTCCACGAACTCGTTGGCGGGATGGGCGAGGATCTGCTCGGGAGTGTCGTACTGGACGATCTCCGACCCGTCCTGGAGGATCGCGATCCGGTCACCGACCTTGACGGCCTCGTCGAAGTCATGGGTGACGAACACGATCGTCTTGCGCAGCTCCTCCTGCAGGCGAAGCAGCTCATCCTGCAGTCGTTGTCGGGTGATCGGGTCCACCGCACCGAACGGCTCGTCCATTAGCAGCACCGGTGGGTCGGAGGCGAGCCCGCGGGCGACCCCGACCCGCTGCTGTTGACCACCGGACAACTCTCGCGGGTATCGGCCCCGGTACGAGGGCTCGAGGTTGACCAGGTCCAGCAGCTCGTCGACCCGCCTCCTGATGCGGCTCTTGTCCCACCCCAGCAGGCGCGGCACCAGCGCGATGTTGTCGCCGACGCTCATGTGTGGGAACAGTCCCGCGCCTTGTATGACGTAACCGATGTGCCGGCGGAGGTCGTCGGGATCCTTGCGGGTGATGTCCTCGTCGCCGATCAGGATCCGTCCGGCCGTGGGCTCGATCAGCCGGTTGATCATCTTCATCGTCGTGGTCTTGCCACACCCCGACGGCCCCACCAGCATGACGATCTCGCCGGCCGGGATGGTCATCGAGATGTTGTCCACGGCGGGCGACTTCTGCCTGGGGTAACGCTTGGTCACACCGTCCAGCACGATCTGCTCGCCGTGGACGGTGCCGTCGCCAGGCTGTTCGACGGTCTCGGAAGCGGGGACGGTGGACTCAGACACGGATACCCCTCGAGGTGGTGATTCGGGTCAGGATGTTGAGGGCGGCGTCGAGGATCACCGCGAGGACCAGGATGCCGATCGTGCCTGCCACGATGGCGTTGGTGGCGTTCGCGCCTCCCATGCGAGAGATCCCGGCGAAGATGTACCCACCGAGGCCGGGGCCGAGGACGTAGGCGGTGATCGCCGCAACCCCCATCATCATCTGGCCCGACACGCGCACCCCGGTCATGATCACCGGCCACGCCATCGGAATCTCCAGCTTGAGCAGGGTCGTGAGTCGACCCATTCCCATCCCCCGTGCAGACTCGACCAGCTTCGGGTCGACGCCGCGCAAGCCGACGATCGCGTTGCGCAGGATCGGCAGACACCCGTAGAAGGCGAGCGCGATGACCGACACGGCCACGCCCGAGCTGATGAACGCGATCAGGAGGCCGAGCAGAGCGTACGAGGGGAGGGTCAGACCGACAGCGCTCAACGCGTTGCCCGCGGCGGCACCGGCCGAGGATCGGTAGGCCAGCACGGCGAGCACGATGCCGACGGCGGTGGCGAGGATCAGCGACTGCACTACAACGCTCATGTGCTGGTAGGCGAGGAAGGACAGCACGGGCCAGCGATCCTGGATGAACTCGAAGAATCCCATCGTCGCCCCACGGTCGCGCGTCGAGTGCAGAACCCGCCGTCATGCAACCCCTGCACCGTCGGTTGGTGGTGGTTGAACATACTATGCAAGAGCCCGTTCTGCCCACCTGCGCACGCAGTGTCGAACGCTTCCGGGTATGCATCGGTGACACCTGATGAGATCAGGCACGTGCGCCGCGTCGATACAATCGCTCGGTGAGTGAGTCCGCGCCACCGGTCTGCTGCGCACCGACGACGCGACGACGCGACGGTGCTGGACGGCACACGGGCGTGGTCGGGAGCGGGTGGTCGACCAAGGGCCAGGTGCGCCTCCCGGGCGGTACCTTCCGCATGGGAGATGCGTTCGGCGAGGGATACGCCGACGACGGTGAGATGCCCGTTCACGAGGTGTGGCTGCCGTCGTTCTACCTGGACGAGACTGCGGTCACCAATGCTGCGTTCGCGACCTTCGCCAAAGCCACTGGCTACGTCACCGACGCCGAGGGATTCGGCTCCTCGGCGGTCTTCCACCTGCTCGTCGACGCGCCACGTGCCGACGTGCTCGGTGAAGCAGCCGGAGCCCCGTGGTGGCTCAACGTGCGCGGTGCGAGCTGGCGTCACCCCGAGGGCAGGAACTCGACGATTGCGAACCGGCAGAACCACCCGGTGGTACACATCTCGTGGCATGACGCGCAGGCGTACTGCGCGTGGGCGGGCAAGCGGCTGCCGACGGAGGCCGAGTGGGAGTACGCCGCTCGGGGCGGCGTCGAAGGCAAGCGATATGCGTGGGGGAACGAGCTGACACCGAAGCGCCGGTGGATGTGCAACATCTGGCAGGGCGAGTTCCCCGTACGCAACACCACGGAGGACGGCTTCCTGGCAACAGCACCGGTCAAGCAGTACCGACCGAACGGGCACGGCCTGTGGAACATGGCCGGCAACGCCTGGGAGTGGTGTTCGGACTGGTTCTCGCCCGTCTACTACATCCACTCCCCCCTGGAGGCACCGAAGGGCCCAGCCGAGGGCGTCGCCAAAGTGATGCGGGGCGGTTCCTATCTGTGCCACGAGTCCTACTGCCACCGCTACCGAGTGGCGGCCCGGTCCGGCAACACCCCCGACTCCTCCTCTGGCAACCTCGGCTTCCGGTGCGCAAACGACGCATGAGTTCACCTGCGTCTTGGGTGTTGCGCCGGCTGATGACAGCCCACATGGCCAGCCGTCACGGTGCGGTCTCTCGCGCGAACCTCTCCCTGACGGCAAACGCAGTTGGCGCTACCTGGTGAACCGGATTCGTAGCACCCGCCCGGGGTTGCCGTACACCAGCACGTACAACGCGCCGCGGCTGCTGACCTCTAAGTCCACCGGTGAGCCGAGCCCATCGGCGAACCGGGTCACCCGGTCGGTGCCGGCGTCGTAGCGGCGCACCCACCCATTGCACAGGTCGGCGAAGAAGTAGTCACCGACGTAGCCGGCCGGAAAATTGCGGCGCGCCGGCCGGTAGAACTCGCCGCCCGTGATTGAGCAACCAGTCAAGCCGGTACCGCCGTGCCGGTAAGCGAAGATCGGCGGCAGGTACTGTGGCACTGTCTCGGGGCCTTCGTGGGCCGGCCAGCCGTAGTTCCCACCGTGGGCCAGCCGGTTGATCTCCTCCCAGGTGTTCTGGCCGACGTCGTTGACGTACCCGCGGGACGACCCGGGATCGAACGCGAACTTGAACGGGTTGCGCAGCCCACGGGCCCAGATGGCGCGGTTGCGGCCGGTGGTCCGGGCGTAGAACGGGTTGTCGGTGGGGATGGTGCCGTTCCGGTTCAGCCGCACGATCTTGCCCAGCAGGTTTTGCAGCGACTGCGCCCGCGCAGCGCGGCCATTCTCGCCGTGGGAGACGTACAACTTCCCATCGCGGCCAACCTGGACCGAGCCACCGACGTGGTTGAGGCGGCGCTGTCCGTTGAACCGGAACAGCAGTCGTTCACTGCCGTGCGCCAGCCTGCCGTTGCGGACCGTGACCCGGACCAGCCGGTTGTGGATGGGCTGCGTGCCGGTCGCCCGGTGGGTGTAGACGAGGTAGAGGCGGTGGTTGGTCGCGAACCGAGGGTCTACGGCGATACCGAGGAGCCCACGTTCGCCGGAGTCATCGACCTTCCGGCTGAAGTCCAGCAGGGTCGCTACCGTGCCGGCCGGACGCCGGTATCGGACCACACCGCTCTTGAGGGTGACATACAGGCGTCCGTCTGGCGCGAAGGCCATGTCGGTTCCGCCCGGTAGCCGCCGCACCACCGTCCGCTGGGCGAAGCCGGGTGCAACTCCCGCGGCACGCGCCGTAGCTGCCGCATCGGGTCCAGCGGCTCGGGCGGCCGCCGCCGACGACAGTGGCCGTGGCCCCGCGGCTCCCCCCACCAGTCCCGACGCCAGCAGCCCCAGGGCCAGCAGGATCATTGGGACAGGCTTCACGGCAGACATCCGGGGCCTCCTCAGGTGTGCCGCAGCAGGCTGCAGCAAACGCTACTCCGGACTCATGCCGCCCTCGGCCTTATGCAGCACGAATCCCGCCGGCGGGGGGTTCAGTCCAGTCGACTCTTGCGACAAACCCACCCGAACAGGCCATTGCAGCCGGCGCGGACGGCGCGTTGCATGTGTTGCAGGTGGGTGCGTTCGCACCGTGCTGCACCTGGAGGGGAGGGCTCGACATGGGCACCGCATCCGGACTGTTCAGCGCGGTCGGCGCCACGCACACACCACGTCGGACTCGACGACGAGGCCAACGCGATGCGATGGCGGTGCTCGTGGTCTTGGCGTGCCTCACTGTGGGCGTTTCGTGTACGTCTGCCGAGCCCTCCGCAAGGGCACCTGTCGCCAAGGTGGCATCGCAGAAGGCTGGGGTCCCGCCTGCGGCGCGCGTGATCATGAAGAAGCCCGAGTACAAGACCGCACGTTGGTTGTATTATGTCGCGGACCTGCGGAGTGGTGAGGTCTTGCTGGCCAGCCGCCGCCACGAGCTGGTCTTCACCGCCTCCACTGCCAAGCTGTTCACCGTCGGCACCGCTCTGGATGTGCTGGGACCCGACTACCGCGTCACGACCCCGGTCTACGCCACCGGGCCCGTTCGTGACGGGGTTGTCGACGGCGACCTCGCGCTCCTGGCCTCGGGTGACCTGGCTCTCGGCGGTCGGGGGGCCATGAACGACCGGTTCAACTTCACCTTCACCGCACACGCCATCGACCACGTGTACGGCGACGTGGCCCCGAACGCGGCCATGCCCCAGGGCAACCCGTTGGCCGGACTAGACGAGCTGGCTCGTCAGGTGGCAGCCGCGGGGGTGACTCGCGTCAACGGTGACGTGGTGATCGACCAGCGGCGATGGCAGCCGTTCGACAGCCAAGAGGGCGTCGTACCGCCCATCTTCGTCAACGACAACCTGCTCGACATCACCGTGACCCCGGCCGCGGCCGGTGAAACGGCAACCGTGGTGGACAACCCGAGCTCGGAGGCGTTCACGGCGGTGTCGCAGGTGAAGACGGTGCGGGGCTCCGATGCCGCCGTCGAGGCGACGGCCGACCCCACGGATCCTCGGCGCATCATCGTGACCGGCACGATCGGCGCGGCCGCCGACCCTCAGCTGACCGTCTACCGCGTCCCGGACGCCGCCAGGTGGGCGCGGACCTTGTTCATCGAGGCCCTGGGCCGCGCCGGCGTGACTGTCGATGCCAACCCGGTCGCCGCCAATCCCGAGCCACGCGACTCCACCTACCGACGTTCGCAGCGGCTGGCATCGCTGACCTCTCCGCCGCTACGGGAGTTCGGAAAGATGATTCTGGCGACCAGCTACAACAGGGGCGCGAACGCGTTGATGTGCCAACTGGCCGTCGACGCGGAGTCCACCGACTGCCTCGAGGGTCTGCAGTCGATCCGCACGCTGATCAACGAGGCCGGACTGGTCTCCGACGATGTCGTTCTGGTGGACGGTCAAGGAGCGGACCCTGCATCGGTCACACCTGTGCAGCTGGTCAGGTGGCTTCGATGGACCCAGGACCAGAGCTGGGCCGCACCGTTCAACGCCGGCCTGCCGGTGCTGGGTGAGTCGGGCTCGCTGGCCAGCGCCGGCCTGGACAGCCCTGCGCGAGGCAAGGTCATGGCCAAGACGGGCACCAGCGCTCGCCCCGACCCGGCAACCGGCCGAGTGCTGTTCAACGTGCAGGGCCTCGCCGGATTCATGGAGACCGACGAAGGGCGCACTCTTGTATTCAGCCTCTCGATGAGCGGCGCTACCTACCCCGATGTCCTCACCGGGTTGGTGAAGGTCAACGAAGATGTCGCGGGCGTCGCGGCGGCGTTCCAGCAGTTCATGTCGCGATGAGATGACCCAGTCGTGCGGTGGGTGAGGGCTGGCCTCGAGGGTTCCGGCGGGTGGCGAAACGGCCCGTCCGGACCGCTCTCCCGGGCTGGTCTCATGGCGGCCGTGGTCGTCGGCGCGGTCGTCGGCCTCGCCGCCCCTGCCGGCGGGGATGAAGCTGACCAGCGTGCGCTCGCCGAGCGCTATGCCCCGGTCATGATGCTCGTGGAACAGCCTGAGGCCTGCGGCCCCGGCGAGCCCTACCAGCCCAGTGACGTCGACCTGCTCATGGAGAACAGCTCGGTGGCGCTCCGTGGGCCCTGGAGCCCACGCGACCTCGTCGAGGTCGGTCCGGGCGCGGATACCCTGGCGGATGGACTGCGGGGCTACTCGCTCGATCTACCGGGAGATCCGTTGTCTGCAGGGTGTGCCTACGAAAAGTGGGCGCGCGCCACCTGGGCAGCTTCGGCAGGGACCGTCTACGCGCACATCGCCCGGCAGGACGGGTACCACGGCCGGATCGCGCTGCAGTACTTCTTCTACTACCCCTTCAACGACTTCAACAACAAGCACGAGAGTGACTGGGAGAAGATCCAGCTCGAGTTCGCTGCCCCGAACGTCAGGAGCGCACTGGACGTGGAGCCGGACCTGGTGGCCTACGCCCAGCACTACGGTGCCGAGACTTCGCGCTGGGACGACGAGAAGCTCCAGGTCGCCGACGCCACGCATCCGGTCGTGTATGTGTCCGCCGGTTCCCACGCGAGTCAGTACTCCGAGGACCTGTTCCTGGGTCGGTCGGCCAGGCAGGGATTCGGCTGCGACTCGACCATCGGACCGCATCAGGAGGTGAAGCCGCGGGTGGAGACGATCCCGGCCAATACGGCCAGGGCCACGAGGAAGTTCCCGTGGATCGGTTATGAGGGGCACTGGGGCGAGGTCGGGCCCAGGCGGTTCTACCAAGGGCCGACTGGCCCCAACATGAAGCAGATGTGGGACAAGCCCTTCAGCTGGTCGGCGAAGGGTCGCGACCGAAGCTTCGCTGTGCCGGGTGGCGGCGCCTATGAGGGATCGGCGACCGGATTCTTCTGCACAGCGGTGACCTCGGGATCCGACGCCTTCCGCAATTTCACCGCCAGGCCCGTACCGACGCTGGCTGTACTTGGCTTCGGGCTGCTCGCGGTGACCTGGCTGGTGCGCCGGACCTCATGGGGATCCTCGCTCCCGCTGCCGGTACTCCGCAGTCGGACGATCGGCCAGGTCATCGCGGTGAGCTGGCTGATGTTCCGGTCTCGCCCGGGCCTGTTCGTCTGCATCGGCCTGCCTGCTGTCGGGGTGTCCGTGGCCTCGACCCTGGCCCAGATGCCGTTGGACTCCTCGGGTGTCACCGGCACCCTACGGTCGTCGGCGGAACTGCTCGAAGGGATCTTGCTGGCGTTGGCCCTGCTGCTGGCGCAGGCCGCTGCCGTCCAGGCGCTGGCCGATCTCGATGCCGGACGCAGAGTGCGGGTCCGAGACGTCTACCGGGCGGCGGTCAGACGGCTGCTGCCCGTCTCGGTGACGGTGATCCTCGCAGTCATCTGCTTGTTGGCGCTGACGCTCACCGTCGTGTTGCTACCGGTCGCACTGGCGCTGCTCGTCGGGTGGAGCCTGTTCATCCCCGTGGTACTACTTGAGCGAAGGTCCGGCTTCAGAGCACTACGGCGCAGCTGGCGACTTGTGCGACTTCAGTTCTTCAAGGTGGCGGCACTCCTGGTTTTCGCCAGCATGCTCGTCAACCTGACCGGCGGGATCCTCGCGACCGTGGTCATTCTGGCCGTACAAGCACCGTTCGCGGTCGTGAACCTGCTGCCTGGGGTTGTGGCGACTCTGCTGCTGCCCTATGTCTCGCTCGTCATCGCCTACCTCTACTTCAGCGGCCGCGCGCAGGAGCAGGCGAAGCTGAGGTCGCCGGCTTCCCAGTACGGCGACCCGGCCGGCACGGCTCCTGCGCCTGCCCGCGCAGACTCGCCCTCAGCATGAGGACAAGGTCGACCTGCAGCGTTGGTGCCCGACCGAAAGCAGGAGTGAGTCGAGGAAGAGCGCCATCTCGTCCGCGATTGTCCCGCGACTTAGCCGGGTTGGCGCCCGTTCCCATCCTGGAAGACAGGGCGGAGCCGAACGGCGTCCTCGGTCCACCGCAGCCGCTTCATCAGGTGGACCGAGCCTCCTTTGCCCGTGATCGTGTCAAAGGTAGCTGAGTCGGTCAGCGTGGTCATCAACGCCATCCCACGCCCGTTTTCGGCCGAGGGCCCCGACGCACCGGGTACGTCGGGCCCTCGTCGTCGTACCTGGTTCAGGAGGCGACCGGTTGCTTCTCCTCGGTCTCTGGGTGCAACCCTGTGGCGCCGCCGGTGAGGCCAACAAGCCCAGCGACCGGGCGCCCGAGCCGACGACCCAGCATGTTCTTGGTGTCCTCGACATAGTCGTTGGGCAGGGAGAGCCGGATGACCTTGGACCAGGCCGAGGCGACCTGCCGGGGCAGGGGGCCGGTCGTGTAGGTGAGGTCGTACTCCTCGAAGATCTCACGTACCCGTGGGGCGATCTCCTGGTAGCGGTTGCTCGGCAGGTCGGGGAAGAGGTGGTGCTCGATCTGGTAGGAGAGGTTGCCGGTCATGATGTGCATCGCCTTGCCGCCGGAGATGTTGGCCGAGCCGAGCATCTGCCGCAGGTACCACTCCCCGCGGGTCTCGCCCTCGATGGAGCGCCGCTCGAAGGTCTCGACCCCCTCAGGGAAGTGCCCGCACATGATGACCGAGTGGGTCCACAGGTTGCGGACCAGGTTGGCCGTCGCGTTGGCGCCGAGGGTGTGCAGGAACGACGGGCCCGACAGCAGCGGGTGGGCGACGTAGTCCTTGGTCGCCTGGCCACGGATCTTCTTCAGGGCCTGCCTGACGCCTGCCTTGAACTCGGGTCTCCGGCGCCGCTTCTTCGATCCCAGGTTCTTGCCGAGCTCGAGGTCGTACGCCGCGATGCCGTACTCGAAGAAGCACGCGTTGACGAAGTTCCACAGGGGCTGCGCGAGGTAGAAGGGGTGCCAGCGCTGGTCCTCGTCGACGCGCATGATGCCGTAGCCGAGGTCGTTGTCCCGGCCGATCACGTTCGTGTAGGTGTGGTGCAGCTCGTTGTGGGAGTGCTTCCACTGCTCCGACGGGGAGGCGTTGTCCCACTCCCAGGTGGTGGAGTGGATCTTGGGGTCGCGCATCCAGTCCCACTGGCCGTGCATCACGTTGTGGCCGATCTCCATGTTCTCGAGGATCTTGGCCACCGACAGC
Organism: Nocardioidaceae bacterium; assembly: GCA_036259355.1. Lineage (GTDB taxonomy): Bacteria > Actinomycetota > Actinomycetes > Propionibacteriales > Nocardioidaceae > JALZDI01. The sequence continues at coordinate 45,098 of DATABY010000074.1, read as the reverse complement.
CCGGTCGTGCCGGCCAGCCATGCGGGCGGGAACAGCGAGAACAGCAGCACCGCACGGCTGGAGAGCTCCAGCTTGCGCTGGACATCGATGACCTTGCGGATGTACGCCGCGTCGGAGGCTCCGCGTGAAGCGACGATGTCGGCTCGGATGGCGTCGAGGCGCTGTCCGATCTCCTCGATGTCCTCGGGGGTCAGATGGGCGATCGGGTTGTCGGTCTTCTTCTGCAGGACGGTCATATGATTCCTTGTCAGAGGTCGATGTCGCAGGCGCCGGCCGCGGCCGAGACGCAGGTTTGAATAGGAACGCCGCCGCTCCCTGACTCATTAGGGACGGCCGTGGTGACGTCGCCGGAGCGCAGGTCGCGCACCGATCCTTGGCGCAGCGGCAGCACGCACGAGTAGCAGATGCCCATCCGGCAGCCGGAGGGCATCAGGAAGCCGGCCTCCTCCCCCGCGTCGAGCAGAGATGTCGCGCCGTCGACCTCCAGGACGGTGTCACCGAGCCGGACGGTCCCGCCCTCCCCCGGCTCGGCGAGCATGGTTCGGAAGCGCTCGGTGTGCAGCCGGTCGAGCAGCCCGAGGGCGGCCCACTGCTCCTCGATCCCGTCGAGCAGACCGGACGGGCCACAGGCCCACGCCTCCCGCTCGGCGAGGTCGGGCACCAGTGAGGCGAGCGCGGTGACGTCGAGTCGGCCGTGGGCGTCGGTGTGTTGCTCGACCAGCCGGAGTCGGCCGGTCTCGTCGAGGGCGCGCAGCTCGTCGCCGAAGATCACATCCGCGGCGCTGGCCTCCGAGTGCACGAGTACGACGTCCTCGAGCTGGTCGAGGCCGGCGCGCAGCATGCCCATCACCGGCGTGATGCCGCTGCCGCCGGTGACGAACAGCACCTTGCGCGGTGGGGGGTCGGGCAGCACGAAGTCGCCGAGCGCCTGGTCGAGGTGGACCAGCTGCCCCGGCCGCAGAACCTGGGCGAGGTGGGCGCTGACCACACCGTCCGGGACCGCCTTCGCCGTGATGGTGAGCAAGCCGTCGTCGGCGCCCGGTGCGGAGGTCAGCGAGTAGGAGCGCCACAACCGCACGCCGTCGACGTCGAGGCCGATGCGCACGTACTGCCCGGGGCGGTGGCGTCGCCAGGCGCCGCCGGGGCGCAGGACGACGGTGACCGCGTCGGCGGTCTCGGGGCGCACCTCGACCACCCGAGCCCTCAGGTCGGCCCCCGCCCGCAGCGGACGGAACATGTCGAGGTAGTCGGCAGGGTCGCGCGGGTGCGCCACGGCGGCCGCCGCCTGCCACACCCGGCTCCGGAGGCGCTGCCGTACGCCGCCCGAGGATCCGGATTCATGCACCAAACTGGTCATGGGTCCAGCATCCTCGACCCACGGTGTAAGTTCATGACCGCAGGACGTGAATCTCGCAGTGCCGATTGTTCGGAGCGAACATATTGGGTGAGGAAGACCCGACTCGACAAGTCCGCCGTACCACGTGGGGCGCCGCCGAGATCGACCTCGACGAGGACACGGTCGATCTGCTGCGCTCTCGGCTCCCCGCGGTCGCCGAGGACACCGTGCGGGCGGTCATCGTCGAGGTGCCCGGCTACGCCAACGCCCTGGCCGGGCCGATGGGCGCGAACATCCAGGGAGCTGTGCAGCTCGCGCTGGGTGGGTTCCTGAGCCTGGCCAGCCGTCCCCGTGGCAGTGACCCTGGTACGCCGCTGACGCCCGCCCTGGAGGGCGCCTACTCATTGGGCCGGGGTGAGGCACGCAGCGGGCGCAGCATGGACGCTCTGCTCGCCGCCTACCGGGTGGGGGCCCGGGTGTCCTGGCGGCAGCTGTCGGCCACCGCCGTCGAGACAGGCCTGTCCGCGGCAAAACTCTCGAAGTTCGCGGAGCTCGTGTTCGCCTACATCGACGAGCTCTCAGCAGCCAGCGTGGCCGGCCACACCGACGAGCTGGCCACGACGGGCCGGGTCCGGCAGCGTTACCTTCAGCGCCTGGGTCGGAGCCTGCTACGAGGTGAGCCCGCCGAGCATCTGGCCGCCTCGGCCGAGCGAGCAGACTGGGACCCACCCGCAACGCTCACGGCGGCCGTGCTGCCCAGCTCACACGCGCGGACGGTGCTCGCCTCCCTCGACCAACGCACCCTGCGACCGGAGGAGGATCTGCCCGACCTCGACGACGAAGACGAGTCCGAGCTCGCGGTGCTGTTGGTGCCAGACGCCGATGGTGCAGCCCGCGACGCCCTGATGAGGACGCTCCGAGGGCACCAGGCATACGTCGGCCCAGGTCGCCCATGGACGCTCGTCCGGGCGTCGTACTTGCGTGTGCTGCGCGCTCGGCGTATCGGCCTCCCGACGCAGGACAAGCCCCCCGTCGACACCGAGCAACACCTCACCTCGCTCGTGGTGGGAGCCGATCCCGCGGCGCTTGCTGACCTACGCGCGCAGGTCCTCGCCCCGTTCCAGGATCTGCGACAAAGCACGGCCGAACGCCTCATCGAGACACTCCGCGAGTGGCTACTCCACCAAGGCCGGCGTGACGAGGTGGCAACCGCCCTGCACGTGCACCCACAGACCGTCCGCTACCGGATGGGCCAGGTCCGTGACCTTCTTGGCGACCGGCTCAACGACCCTGACGCCGTGCTCGGCCTTACCGTGGCGCTCGCCTACGAGCCGTCGCCCGCGCAACTCGGGTGATGCCGGCCAGCGCAGCGCTGAGACACGTGCACCTCAATGGCGGCGCAGGTGTGGCCGGGAAGCTGCTCGCTTCAGATGGCGCCGATCTGCTGCATCGTCTGCAGCGCGTTGGTCTCACCCCAGCGCTCGACGATCAAGCCGTCCGCAATCCGGAGGATGTCGATTCCAGTCATGCGCACATCGCGATGCGTCGCCTGGATGCCGAGCAAGTCTCCTTCATGGGCCCCTACGGCTGTCCAGCGCACCACCGCCCGGTCACCGGACACGATCACTTCGTCAGGCGTCACCCGGAGACTCGGAAAGCCGGCGTGGTACACGTCGAGGACCTGGTGGATGCCCGCAACCCCATCCTTCTCCTGCCCCGGCTGAGGATTATGGTCAACGAAGTCGGCTAGGAATATCTGGTCTACGAGTTCGCGCGGTGCGTCAGCATTCCAGATGCGCACATAGTTCTCTGCCAACTGCCTTGGGTCCATCCCCGTCGCCCTCCCCTGTCCAACCGGTCCGGTTCGCATGTCAGAACCCTCCCTCACCACCCTGCTCGTAGGCTGACCTGCTGCCAACCCCGCCATGGGGCCGCACGGCGCATGGCGGCGCAGAGGCGGACGCGGTGTAGGCCGGTGGGCGATGCGGAACGAGCTGATCCCGATGTGGCGGCAAGGACTGTTGCCTCACGCAGGTTCGGTCATCTGGGCCGTGAGCCGGCGCGCCGCGCCGATCACATGCTGCTCATTCGTTGCCTTGAGCTGCTCGGTGTCGCGGCGCTCGAGGAGCTCGAACATCTTGAGGTGCTCTGCGTGTGCCGCGTCGCGATAGCCGGGAACGAAATGCACTGTGGCGTATCGCTGGGCACGTTCCAGGAGAGACCGCGCCATCCGCACCATCTCCTCGTACGGAGACGGGGCGATCACGCCGAGATGGAATCGGACGTTGAGCGCCGGGAAGTCCGCGTCGGCCGGCTCCATGGTCACGAGCAGGTCTTCCAGCGCTTTCAGCGACTCAGCGGTGTGGTGCGGTACCGCGCTGTCGAGTGCCACCCCCTCGAGCGCGACCCGCATCAGCGCCGTCTCCATGACCTCGTGTGCGGTGAAGTCGGGAACCACCGGTCCCACATTGGGGCGGAGGACGAGCAGGCCCTCACCGATCAGCCTGGTCACCGCCTCGCGGACGGGGACCTTGCTGACCCCGAGCTTCTCGGCGACCCGGGAGACCACCAGACGTTCACCCGCACCCGGGCGACCCGCCTGAAGCTCACGCCGCAGGTACTCGGTCACCAGGTCGGTCTTGCTGCGGTACGGCAGGTCGATGCGACGGTCCGGCTCGGGCGCGCGGTTGCCCCTGGCGGTCATGGAAAAAAGGTATCCGATCTCTTGACACCGCCCAAGCACATGCTCGAAGGTGTCTGAGATAACAGATATAGTATCCGATTACGGAGGCGCGACTCCCTTGACCCCCGAGCTCCACATCTTCGTAGAAGACCGCGTACTACCCGCTGCCGAAGCCAAGGTGTCGGTGTTCGATGCGGGCTTCCAGTCCGGCGATGCGGTTTGGGAGGGGCTGCGCGTGTACAACGGGAAGGTCTTCCGCCTGGAACACCACCTTGCCCGTCTCGAGCAGTCCGCCCACGCCCTGCGCATCACCCTGCCGTATGGGCGCCAGGGGATCGCGGACGCCGTCCAGCAGACGTTGGATGCCAACTCCTTCTACGACGACACGCACCTTCGGCTGATGGTCACGCGCGGGTCGCGACGCACCTCCGGCATGGACCCGCGCAACGCTCCGGAGCGGGGCAGCCTGGTGATCATCGCCGAGCGCAAGCCCGTGGATCCGGAACCAACCCCGCAGCGCTTGCGCACCGCCAGCATCCGTCGGCCCCACCCCCAGTTCGTGGACGCGAGCATCCACCACGCGAACCAGCTGAACTCGATCCTGGCCCGCCTCGAGATCCTCGACGAACCAAGCATCGACGCCACGCTCATGCTCGACGCGTTCGGGTACGTCGCGGAGGCCGACACCGCGAACATCTTCTGTGTCACCGGCGGCGTCGTCAAAACACCCTTCGCGACATCATGCCTGCACGGGATCACGCGAGAAATCGTTCTTGCGCTCAGCAAGAAGGCGGGATTCCCGACCGTCGAGCAACAACTGACGCTGTTCGACTTCTACAACGCCGACGAGGTCTTCGTGACCGGCACCGTCTGTGAACTGGTCCCGGTGGTGTCCATCGACCAACGACGGGTCGGCGAAGGCAAGCCAGGACCGGTCTGGCGTCAACTGCTCAGCCTCTACCGGGAACTCGTGGACGGAGAAACACGATGAGGACCCAGCAGCCCATCCGACCGGAGCGCACTTCCCTGCCGTCACCAGCGGAAGAGTCGATGCTGCCGCAGGTGCAGACCCCTGATGGGACCCAGCCGGGGCTGGGGTTCTCGCTCACCGCGCTCGGCACCATCATCGCCGTACTAGCCATCGGGCTGCTGCGCTTCGACGCGCCGCTACCACTCATGATGGTGATCGGCTTCGGTGTGGCCCTGGCGTTCGCCGCGATGCGCAAGGTCAGCTACGAGAACGCAGAAAACGCCGCCTTCGACATGGTCCGCCGCGGACTGCAGCCGCTGCTGATCTTCGTCGCCGTCGGTGCCCTGATCGCGTCGTGGATCTATTCCGGAACAGTTCCAACGATGATCTACTACGGCCTGGAACTCATCAGTCCCGCCTGGTTCCTGCCCACAGCTTTGATCCTGTGTGCGATCACCTCGTTCATCAACGGCACGAACTTCGCGACCGTCGCCACCATCGGTCTCGCTCTGATGGGGGTGGCGACCGCGCTTGGGATCCCCCTGGGCGTCGCCGCAGGCGCGATCATCTGCGGCGCGCTCTTCGGCGACAAGATGTCACCGCTGTCAGACACCACCGTCATGGCGCCCGGCCTGGCAGGCGCGGAACTGTTCGCCCACATTCGGCACATGATGTGGACGACCGTGCCGGCCATCGTGATCTCTCTGGCGATCTTCACGGTCATGGGGTTCAGCTACGCCATCGATGCCGAGGGACTGGCCAGAGTTCAGACCGCCTCTCAAGGCCTGACCAGTGCGTTCAACATCGGGCTCATTCCACTGCTGCCGCCGCTACTCGTCTTCGTCTTGCTGCTGCTGAAGGTCGATGCGTTCCCCGCCATCGGGCTGGGGGCACTGGCCGGAGTGCCTGTCGCCGTCTACTACCAGGGCGCGGCGCTGACCGACGTCTTGCTCGCGCTGTGGGAGGGGTACATCGCACCTGAGTCGCTCGGTGACGTCGCAGGACTGCTGTCGGGCGGCGAATCCGGCGGCGTCTTGAAGCTGATCGGCCTTGCCGCCATTGTCATCTTCGCCTTGGCGATGACCGGAGCCCTGAGCGCCGCTGGCGTGATGCAGACCGTGCTGGACTCGCTTGGCCGAAAGCTGAACACCGCACGCAAACTCGTCCCAGCGACCCTCGGCATCACGGTTGCTCTCAACGCCATTGGCGGAGCGGTGAACTTCGCCGTCGCCATGGGCACATCCACCCTCCGGCCGTTGTTCGCGCGTGAGGGCGTCGCTGCGAAGAACCTGTCTCGCGCAACCGAAGACGCCGCCAACACGACGGGCGTGTTCATTCCCTGGAACGCGACCGCTGTGTTCACCGCCGCCTCCCTCGGCGTCTCGGTCTCGGCCTACGCCCCGTGGGTCTTCTTCGCGTTCATCACGCCCCTCATCTCGCTCGTGTACGGGCTGACCGGCTTCACCATTACCCGCGGCCCAGGTGTGGAACCCGCGGACCCCCGTGTCGACGCGGCCACCTGAGCCACCAGCTCAGACATTCACGTCACGCACGATGCGTCCAGCGCCTACCGTTCGCCGAGCTGCCGGCGCGGCGGTCCTGCAGACTGCGTGACGAGCGCCGCGCCGCCGTCTTCGTTTCTGCTACCCCGATCTACTCGAACCCGGCGTGAGCGGGAACCGTGTTCTACGGTGGCAGTCGTGACGAGGGACCAAGTGCTAGATCTGTGTTCACGCCTTCGCGGCGCCGTCGAGGACTATCCCTTCGGCGACGACGTCGCCGTGTTCAAGGTCGGCGGGAAGATGTTCGCTCTCGTGCTGCTTACCGACGCTCCCGGAAGCGTGAACCTCAAGTGCGACCCCGCGTGGGCGCTGGAGCTGCGAGCACGGTACGAGGCTGTTCGCCCTGGCTACCACCAGAACAAGCACCACTGGAACACCGTCGAGCTCGACGGCACGGTCGAAGACGCCGAGCTCCACGGCATGATCGTCCACTCCTACGAACTCGTCGTCAGCCGCCTGCCACGAGAACAACGAACCGGCCTCCTCGAACGCTGACGTCCGGCTCAAACGGTCTGCGGCCAACGTGCCGACCGAGAGCGTGTGACGGGTGACCACCGACCCAGCCGATCCCGCGCGTGTGGCACATGGTTCTAGGAGGCTCCTTCAGAGGCGCAAACGCTTTTCGTGTAGGAACTGGTAGCCGTCGGCGCAGGCTGCCGCGACCGCGGCCGGCTGCCCTGAGAGCTGGACGTCGCGGGGACGCCAGGGTGCAAAGCCCGTCGAACCGCGGACAGCGTCGTACCAGTACGGCGCCCACACACCGTCGCTGTCTCGGGGTCCCGGCGGCCAGACGAGCATCTGCGAGGTGAAGTCGACTCCCAGCCAACCGCAGATCCACCGCAGGTAGCCCTCGGGTGCCTGCAGGAAGTCGGCCGCGTCGATGATCGGCGGTGGGTCCCCGCGGGCACTGAGCCGTTCGTACAGCTCAACCTGCTGGTGAACGCCGATATCGGCCGGTTCGATGCTGTCGCGGGAGCGGATGTAGGACGCCGTGACCTCGCGAGGATCGCGGATCAGCAGCACGTTGCGCAGGCGCCAGATCCACTCGCGATCGGTGTCGGGCAGCAGATGGTGCGTCATGTGCTTTTGGTAGAAGACCCGGATGCCCGCGGGCAGCGCAGCGAACAGGGAATCGACGACCTGGTCGAGGTCATGCGGCATGCTCGCGATCACCTGCTCGCGAGCGGGATGGTCGATGCCGGTCCGCTGCAGGTAGTAGGCGTACAGCGGTTCGTCGACGACCGTGCAGTCGGCGCGGTTCTCCCAGGAGCGCATCATCGCCGTGGAGATGTTGCGCGGACCGGACCACATCGCCAGTCGCACCGGGTGGCGTGGGTCGTCGACGTGGTCAGGAGTGCCGTACGGGGGCCGCTCAGCGCTCATGTGCTCACTCGCCTCCTTACGCCACGTCCTGCTCCTCGGCAGTCATGGTTGTCGACGGACTCGACGCCGTGGTGGCTACAGGTCCAGGGCGGTCTCGTCGTCGCTGTCCCACTCGTCGACGAGGTCGACCAGGTCTGCGATGGAGTCGCGCACGTACGTCGGGCGGTAGGGGAAACGCTCGACCGTGTCCGGGCGGGTCGACCCGGTCAGCACCAGGACGGTGCGAAGGCCGGCCTCGAGTCCGGAGACGATGTCGGTGTCCATCCGGTCGCCGACCATCATCGTGGACTCAGAGTGGGCGTCGATCCGGTTCAGTGCCGAGCGCATCATGAGCGGGTTGGGCTTGCCCACGTAGTACGGCTCGACCCCGGTGGCCCGGCTGATCAGCGCCGCGACCGACCCGGTAGCGGGGATCGAACCCTGTGGCGACGGCCCGGACGGGTCCGGGTTGGTGGCGATGAAGCGGGCACCGCTCTCGATCAGGCGGATACCTGTGGTGATCGCCTCGAAGGAGTACGTGCGCGTCTCGCCGAGCACCACGTACTCGGGATCCCGCTCGGTCAGCACGTAGCCGATCGAGTGCATCGCCGTGGTCAGCCCGGCTTCGCCGATGACGTACGCGGTGCCAGCGGGCCGCTGCTGGTCCAGGAACTGCGCGGTCGCCAACGCGCTGGTCCAGATCGCCTCCTCTGGGACCTCGATGCCACCGCGAGCGAGTCGGGCCTGCAAGTCCCGGGCGGTGTAGATCGAGTTATTGGTGAGGAGCAGGAACGGGCGGCTCCTTTCCTTGAGCCGCTTCACGAACTCGGCCGCCCCAGGAATCGCCGCCTCCTCGTGAACCAGGACACCATCCATGTCCGACAGCCAGGTGCGCACAGGTCGCTGGTACTCCATGCCCCGATGCTGACAGATCCCGGTTTCACCCGTGTGACGCGCCGGGGTCCGCTCACATCAGGTCGACAAGCCGGGCCAGCCCGCGACGCGTGTGGGTCGCCAGGCGTTCGCGCGCGTCGTCCAGCGCCGGCGAGCCGGGATGCCCGGGCGGGACCCGTGCCGGGTTGAGCGCGACCTGGTCGGACCACTCCACGATGTCGGGCTCGGCCGAGAAGGACATTGCGGCGCGGGTGCCCAGGACGTTCATCCGCGCCCACTCCGCCATCGAGTTGCCGTAGGGCGATGGCGGACAGAGCCGGTTCTTGTCGTTGTCGTCCTCCCGGGTTGCCTCGACGTATCCGACCAGTGCCGCACCGAAGCATGGGAAGCCGGCCCTGATCGGCTGCAGTGTGATCGCCTCGGGGCGCCAGACGGGGATGAGCGGGGGGTACTTCAGGCCGTCCGCCGCGCAGTGCACGACAAGGGCGTCGTGCGCGACGGCGACCGATCCGTCGGCGAAGGTGAGCTTGCCCCGGTCGACGGTCACGAGGTGCCCTCTGCGTACGACGTTCTCGACGGTGCGTAAGCGGTCGAGCTCCCACATGGCGAGCGTCGGCGTCTTGGCCATCGTCGGCGTGACCGTGCGGTCGATGCGCAGCATGATCCCGGCGTCCTCGAGACGAAGGAACAGGTCTTCCAGCGAGGTCGCGTCCTCAGCCGCCTGCATCGTGTCGGCGGCCATGCCGAGAAAGATCGCGGGATCCGGCTGGACCACCGCCCGGTTCATCATCCACGGGTCGCGGGGCCGCACCCAGCAGATCGCGTCGGGGTCCACACCGCTCGAGAGCAGCCAAATGCAGGCGTCGGTCGCGGTCTTGCCCGACCCGATGACGACGTACTGGCTCGGCGTTTCCTCCAGTCGTGCGAGATCGTTGACCGGCAGCACCCGGGCGTCCTCGGCGACACCGAACGGGGGCGGCTTCTCCGCAGGGATGCTGGGAGCCAGGTAACGGGCGTCGACGATCCGGCACCGCTCGGGCACCTCGAACCGCACGCCCGAGATGCGCGAGACGACGATGCGGTCGCCGACGTACTGGCTGTTGGGCAGGAACTCGACCCTGCCCGACTCCCGCATGCAGTCGAGCATCCGGGCGTAGTACGCGCAGATCTCGGGCTGGGAGGCCCGCTCCTGCAGACCCTCCTCGGGCCCGCGCTGCTGCAGTTGGCCGCTGCCGAGCAGCGTCGATGCAACACCATAGAAGGCAGAGGCCTGATGCAGGCGGACGAAGGGGTACGCCTCGAGCCAGTGTCCGCTGGGGCCGTGGCGGCGGTCGACCAGGGCCACGCGTACGTCGGCGTGGTCGGTCAGGGCGTCGGTGAAGGCCATCCCCGTGGCGCCGGCTCCCACGACGAGGTAGTCGGCTTCGATCGTGCGCGTCACGAAATCCACGGTGGCACCGCCGCGTCGCCGCGTCCACGGGGTGCCGGTGCAGCCCCCAAGATATCGCGGAGCAGGGGTCTTGCGGCAAGACCCACCGGGTCCCGCACAATCACGCAGGACGAGGCCGGGACGTGGCCGAGCGGGATCCTCGGGGGCGCGGCCTCTTCCTCCGTAGTGTCTGCGAGCCCGGCCGAGCGTGCTGGCGCGAGGAAGGTGGATGGGTGGCCCGCTACGTGTTGGGTCTTCGGGAGATCGACCAGACGCAGGTCGCGGTCGCCGGCGGAAAGGGCGCGCACCTGGGCGAGCTTTCGCGGATCGAAGGCATCCGCGTCCCGGCTGGCTTCTGCGTGACGACGGACGCCTTCCAGCGGATCCTGGCGGAGGTGCCGACGATCGACGAGCGGCTCGATCGACTGTCGCGCCTGAACCCGGACGACCGGGAGGCAATCCGCACGCTCAGCGCGGAGATCCGCCGGACCCTCGAAGGGATCGCCATCCCCGACGGTCTGGCGTCGGCGATCACCCGCCAGCTCGGTCAACTCGGCGAGCGAACCGCCTACGCCATCCGATCCAGCGCGACGGCTGAGGACCTGCCGGTGGCCTCCTTCGCGGGTCAGCAGGACACGTACCTGAACGTCGTGGGACGGCCGGCGATCCTCCGGCACATCAGCCGGTGCTGGGCCTCGCTGTTCACCGAGCGGGCCGTGACCTACCGCCTGCGGAACGGCTTCGACCATCGGGATGTCCACATGGCCGTGGTCGTGCAGCAGATGGTCTTCCCGCAGGCGGCCGGCATCCTGTTCACGGCCGATCCCGTCACCTCCAACCGCAAGGTCGCCTCCGTGGAGGCCTGCTTCGGCCTCGGTGAGGCGCTGGTCTCCGGGCGGGTGAACGCGGACGTCTACCAGGTGCACAGCGGCGAGATCATCGCCAAGGCGGTCGCTGCCAAGCGGCTCGCGATCCACGCCTCGCTGACGGGTGGGACCCAGGAAGAGGCAATCGAGCCCGAGCGGCAGGAGCAGCCAGCGCTGACGGATGCGCAGGTCGTGCGGCTGGCGGAGCTGGGCCGGCGGATCGAAGGGCACTTCGGCCGACCCCAGGACATCGAATGGTGCCTGGTCGACGATGGCTTCCACATCGTGCAGAGCCGGCCGATCACCACGCTGTTCCCCATCCCGGCGGCCGGCGACCAAGAGAACCACGTCTACGTCTCCGTCGGTCACCAGCAGATGATGACCGACGCCATGAAGCCCCTCGGGCTGTCCTTCTGGCAGATGACGACCCCCGCGCCCATGGCCGAGGCCGGCGGCCGCCTATTCGTCGACGTCACCCAGAGGCTGGCCTCGCCGTCCAGCCGCGCCGGCCTCCTGGAGGCCCTGGGGAAGTCCGATCCGCTGACCGGGAACGCGCTGCAGACCATCCTCGAACGCGACGGCTTCATCCGGCCGTTGCCTGGCGAGGACTCCCCCGGGCCACTGTTTGGCGGCGAGGCAGCTCCGATCGAGACCGATCGAGCCGTCGTCACCGAACTGATCGGGCGCAGCGAGGCATCAATCGCCGCATTTGAACGCGCAATCCGGACGAAGTCCGGAGAGGCGCTGCTCGACTTCATCCAGGCAGACATCCAGGAGCTGAGGCGGATCCTGTTCGACCCGCAGAGCCACCGGGTGTTCATGTCGGCGATGGAGGCCACGTGGTGGCTCAACGACCAGCTGCAGGCGTGGCTGGGTGAGAGAAACGCGGCCGACACGCTTACCCAGTCCGTCCCCCATAACGTCACGTCGGAGATGGGGCTGGCGCTCCTGGACGTCGCCGACGTGATCCGCCCGTATCCGGACGTGGTGGCTTTTCTGCAGCACGTCGAGGGCGAGGGCTTCCTGGACGAGCTGGCCAAGCTGCCGGGCGGGCGGGAAGCGCGAGACGCCATCCGGGCTTGGCTCGCCAAGTACGGCATGCGCTGCGTCGGCGAGATCGACATCACCAAGCCACGTTGGAGCGAACGCCCCACCACGCTCGTGCCCATGATCCTCGCCAACGTCAAGAACTTCGACCCGGGCGCCGGCGCGCGGCGCTTCGAGCAGGGGCGGCAGGAGGCACAGGAGAAGGAGCAGGAGCTGCTGGAGCGATTGCGGGCCCTGCCGGACGGGGAACGCAAGGCCGACAAAGTCAGGCAGATGATCGATCGCGTCCGGACCTACATCGGCTACCGCGAGTACCCCAAGTACCACATGGTCAGCCGCTACTTCGTCTACAAGCAGGCCTTGCTGGAAGAGGCCGAGCGGCTCGTGCAAGGCCGTCTGCTTGCTGAGAGGGAAGACATCTTCTACCTCACCTTCCCCGAACTCCGCGAGCGTGTTCGCACCAAGCAGGCGAGCGACCAACTCATCCACCAGCGCAAGGACGCCTTCAGGTCATACCAATCGCTGACACCACCCCGGGTCCTCACCTCCGACGGCGAGGCCGTCACCGGCACGTACAGACGCGACGACGTGCCGCCCGGCGTGCTGGTCGGCTTGCCCGTTTCCGCTGGGACCGTGGAGGGGCGGGCACGCGTCATCCTTGACATGGGCGAGGCCGATCTGGCACCCGGAGACATCCTCGTCACCGCCTACACCGACCCGAGCTGGACCCCCGCCTTCGTCGCCATCAACGGCCTGGTGACGGAGGTCGGCGGCCTCATGACCCACGGGGCAGTCATCGCCCGCGAGTACGGCTTACCCGCCGTCGTAGGGGTGGAACACGCCACCCGGCTGATCCGCGACGGGCAGCGGATCCGTCTCCACGGAACCGATGGATACGTCGAGAGGCTGCCCTAGCCAACCCAGACCAGCCGCCCATCGACCGACCGCGCGCGACTGGTCACGCCGTCAACGTTCAGCCGGTCATCGATCCTGGAGGTCGGCCGTGCCCTGGCGGAAGTAGCGGCGTTGGAGCCGACCCATGCTGCGGCGCACTGGATCGCTGAGGAACTGGCCGCAGAGCACGCCGGCGCCCAGGGCCAGCGCCGTGGCGAACGCAGCCGACAGGGAGGAGAGCCCGCCGACGGCGTCGCCTGTGACCAGACTGACGAAACCGCGATAGGTGGTCAGCCCGGGCACCAGGGGAATGATGCCGGCCATGGCGACGATCAGCGGCGGCAGTCGGAAGCGGCGAGACAAGACCGCACCGGCCAACCCGATCAGTGTCGCGGCCACAAACGAGCTCTCGATCAGACCGAAGCCGGCGTAGCTGAGCAGCAGCAACACCGCAGACCCGGCGGCCCCTGCAACACCCGCCGCCACCGTGCCGCGCAGCGGGGCGTAGCTGGCCATCGCAACCGCGGCGGCCACGACGCCACCCGCGACCACCCGAACCGGAACGCTGAGCAGACCCGGGGCAACGATGTCGGGGGCGATGGCGACATCCACGCCCACGGCCAACGCCACCCGGAGGACGATCGTCACCCCGACCAGCAACCCGATGGAGAACAGGGCGATCTCGACTCCGCGCGCCACCCCGGTCAGGTAGTAGCCGGTCAACAGGTCCTGCACAGCGCCGACCACGGCCATGCCGGACAACAGCACCACGATGCTCGCGGCCGCCACCAGCGAGGGGTTGGTCCCGGCAACCAGGTCGACCACGGTCAGGACGACGGTGACCGCGGTAGCCACGGCCGCGCCGACGATCTGCTGAAAGAACAGCAACACCCCGTGGCGGTTCAGCACCCGACCGATCCGGTCGATCGCGGCCGTCGCGCCGGCCGCCACACACGCCACCACGGGGCCGCCGCCCAGCAGCACCGCCATCCCGGCCCCGACGGCGGCCAACGCGGCGGTGGCGACCCAGCGGGGGTAGGGGTGCTGCGCGTGAACGATCTCGTCCAGCTCAGCGTTGGCTGCGCTGCGATCAACCGTCCCGGCGGCGATGCGCTGGATCAGTCGGTCGACCGCCTGCAGGCGGCTGTAGTCCAACGACCGCGACCGCACCCTGTGCATCGCCGTCAAGGGGTCGGCACCCACCCAGGCGCGGTAGGAAACGGTGATGCGGTCGTAGGTGACGTCGACCTGGCAGCGACGCACCCCGTATGCCTCCAGCACCCCGCGCATCGAGGACGTCACATCCACCGCCCCCACACCACAGGCCAGCTGTGCCGCGCCGATCCCCAATGCCAGGTCCAGCACCCGCTGCACCTCGAGCCGGTCCGTCGACGACAGCTGCGGGGTGTCCGGTGACGGAGCACTGATCACCGGCAACTGCATCGTCTCCGGGGCATTGGGCGAGGTTCTTCTCGACCACGGCATCCCCCCTTTGTAGACCATCACACCTGCGGCCGCAGCACCGCGGCTGGCCGTCAACCAGAAACCGCGGACAACACCAGACAGGCAAAAGCCTGGACACTACACCGACGACAGCATCAGCCTGCTCCGGTATCACCCGACTCACCGCCTCGACGGTCGGGGTTGAGCACCGGCCCCGCGCATAAGCCTGCGGGCGAGACTCGGACAGCTCGCTCAGCGCGGTCATCAGTGCCATCCCACGCCTGCTCTCGGCGGTACCGGCTAGGGCTTCTCGCCTGGCCAGGTGTCGATGGTCCGCCAGGTGTCCGGCGGATCCGCATCACTACGCCACAAGATCTCCCGGCCGCTACCGAGAAGTGCGTTGACGTAGTCGTCCGGCACCTCGCCGGGGGAACGAAGTCGCACGCTGTGGAGGCCGATCCTGCGCATGAGCTTTACCGCCTCAGCCCTCGTCTCAGTCAGCACCAGTACATCGATGCCTGCGCAAGCCCCGGTGGGGTCGGCACCTCCGAACAGGGCGATCACGCCACCACCGGGGGCACGCCTCCAACTCCCCTCGCTTCTCGCCACGTCTCCATCGTGACGCATGGTGGTCAAGCGCCCCGGCCGCATCGGCCGCCGGCCTGTGATGTCGAGCTCACCCTGATGAGGACCTAGAAGTCGCTCCCCGACTCCAGCCCGCTTCCGCCGATGCGTCGGATGTGGACTAGCCGGGCGAACCGGATCACTGGCCGGATCAGGAACTCAACGCTCCCCAACAGAAAGCACCAGGTCGCCGCGGTCGCTGTCGTCTCCCAGAAGAACAGAATGCTGCCGATCAGAAACCACAGCGCAATCAGGACGTCGTTGCCGATGCTGTACGCCTCGTACCGCCGCCGGATGACGAGTTCTTCGTGGCCGATCTCGAGCTTCAAGGCGCGTTGCGCGGTCATTGCTCTCCCGAAATGCGAGGAAGGGTCCCATGATCCGTTCCCATCAGGGTCCTGTTGAACCTTCCGAGGGAGGTACCGAAGTCGACTGCTCGATCGCCGCATCGGCGGCGTCACCGCCGCTGCCGTAAACCGCGCCTCGAGACTGAGCCGTCATGGCCAGATCGACCGGCTGCGGGGTGCGCGTCAGCGGCGTACCCGGTAGGGCAGATGCGGATTCCAGCGCGAGGGCCTGGCCACCCACGTCGCCGGCCGCCACCGCCTGGTCGGTCCGGCGCCCGGAACTGCCACCATGTCGACGATCGGTAGGCGGGCGGGCCCTCCGCCTCAGTCGGTCCTCTGTCGCTGCCGGTAGGCCGCGACCGCGTTGCGGTTACCGCAGGTGACGGAGCAGAACCGCTTGGAGCGGTTGCGCGAGAGGTCGAGGACGACGCCGTCGCACGCGTCGTCGGTGCAGACGCTGAGCCGCGACATCTCGTCGGCGCGGATCACGTCGATCATCGCCATCGCCGTCTCCACCATGATCCGTACGGCCAGCGGTCGCTGGTAGTCGATGGCGTGCACGTGCCAGTCGTACTCGTCGTGCCGCACCAGCCGGGGCACCGCCTGCGCCTCCGCGAGCATGGCGTTGACCAGCTCGACGGCCTCATCGCGGTCGGCCGTGAGCAACGTGCGCAGTCGCGGACGGGTGGCGCGGACGGCATCGAGCTCAGTCCGAGTACGGTCCCGTCGCCCGGTGTAGCCGAACCGCGTGTAGAAGTCGTCGAGCTCCTCGATCGTGGTCAGCGCGTCGGGGGGCTCGGCGCTGTTGACCAGGACGACCGCGGACTGCAGCGCCTGCTCGGTGTCATAGGCAAAACGCATATTGACAGATTACAACATCCCGCTCTAATGTCATGTGCCATGACGACGGTGACCCATGACAGTCCGGTTCCCGCAGGCAGCTCCCCGGCCGCCGGGACGATCGGAGGTTTCGGCTTCGCGCTGGCCTCCGCGCTGTCGTTCGGGCTGTCCGGCACACTGGCGCGGGGGCTGCTCGACACGGGCTGGAGCCCGGGTGCGGTCACCCTGATCCGCATCGGCCTGGCCGCCGCGCTGGTCGCCCCGTTCGGCCTGGCCGCACTGCGCGGCCAGTGGCACCTGCTGGGCCGAAGCGCGGGGACGATCCTCGGCTACGGCACGTTCGCCGTGGCCGGTGCCCAGTTCTGCTACTTCTCTGCGGTTCAGTACATGCAGGTGGCCCCGGCGCTGCTCATCGAGTTCACCGCCCCGGTCGCGGTCGTGGTGTGGCTGTGGCTGCGACACGGCCAGCGCCCCAGCCCAGTGACGGTGCTCGGCATCGCCGTCGCGGCACTCGGCCTGGTGCTCGTGGTGGGCCTGGTCTCCGGCGCGCAGGTGAGCCTGGCAGGGGTGCTGTGGGCCCTCGGCGCGATGGTCGGCTGCTCGGTGTACTTCTTGCTCTCGGCCGACGACGGCCGCGGGCTGCCGCCACTGACCCTTGCGGCTGGTGGCCTCGTGGTCGGCGCCGCACTGCTGGCCCTGCTCTCGGCGGTGGGCCTTCTGCCGATGACCGTGGCCGACGTCCCGGCGGCCTACAACGGCGTTGAGATCGCCTGGTGGATCCCGCTGCTACTGCTCGGGCTGGTGACCGCAGCGATGGCCTACAGCCTCGGCATCGCCGCGATCCGACGGCTGGGCTCGCGGGTCGCCTCGTTCGTCGGCCTGACCGAGGTGCTGGCCGCACTCGGCTGGGCGTGGCTGCTGCTCGCCGAGCTGCCGTCGACCGCGCAGCTGCTCGGTGCGCTGCTGATTGTCCTGGGTGTGGTCGCGGTGAAGCTGGGCGAGCGACAGACGGCCAAGTAGCCCGTCAGTTGGCGTCTCGCCGACGCCGAGCGAAGGCAGCGACCTTGGCGCGGTTGCCGCAGGATTCCATGCTGCACCATCGGCGACGACCACGGAGATCCAGAAACAGCCAGCCGCAGTCGTCCCCGGGACATGCGCCGACCTTGGTGACGTCGGGCGAGGTGACAAGCGCTGCGGCGTGCCGGGCGACCTCGAGCACGGGGCGGCTCAACCCTGTCGCGTGGGGCAGTTCCCAGATGGCCGGACCGTACTCGCGAGGCCGGAGCCGCGCCACGCCGGCGGCGCGGCGCGCATAGCGGGTGAGGACGGCGAGCGCATCGGCGTTGGTGGGGTCGACGGCGGCGTCATGCACGGCCGTGCGGAGGCGGCGCGCGTCGGCCAGGACGCCCCGCGCGGTGTCGGGGTCGCGGCTGGCTGCGCGCGTCAGTCGTTGGGCCGACAGCGGGTCGAGAATGTCGGCGTACCTGGCCCAGGCGAGCAGGACCTCATACGACAAGAGCCATTCCCGTCCGGGGGCCGGTGGCTCCCCCCAGCCCGCCCAGGTGTTGCAGAAGTCCAGGGCGACGTGGCCGCCCAGCCTCTTGGGAAGCCGGACGCCGTCGAACTCCACCCAGTGCACGTCTCCATCATGCCTTGACGCCGGGCGTGATCCCCCGATTGGATGGCTAACCTCCTTTAAAGTATCTACCGGTTAGGAAGTTCCGATGTCACGTCTTGTCGGCGTCACTGCGCTCACGTTGGCCCTGCTCACCGCCATCGCCCCGTCCGCGCTGGCGGACAGTCCACGCCCGTGGCATCCCTATCAGGGCGCCGACGGCTACACGTTGCCCGCGGGAACGGCCTGCGACTTCCAGCTGTCCTCGACCACGATCGAGGACAAGGAGCGCTACCGGGTGGTGGAGAAGTGGCCCGACGGCAGCACGAAGCGCGAGGAGTGGACCGGGCTGTTGGTCGTGGAGTACACCAACGACGACACCGGCGAGTCGGTCCGTCGCAACCTCACTGGACGCGGCGACTTCCTCTACGGCCGGGACGGGGGCTGGTCGCTGGTCAACATGGGAGGGCACTTCGCCGCGGTGCTCTACGAAGGCGACGACCCCGGTCCGGGTGTCTACGTGGTACGTGGGAAGGGCTTCTCGGTCAGCGGAAGCCCAGACGGCCACCGTGTCCTCGACCCCAGCGGGAACGGCAACGTGGAGAACGTCTGCGAAACGCTGGCGTCCTGACCGTGACCAGCCCCGCAGCGGCAGGCGCCTGGCCGGAGACAGAGACAGGTCGACCTCGTTGTCACACTCCTCGGTCACCGCGGGTCAAGACAGTAACCGAACACAGAACACCGCACGGCCGGCAACGCGGGCCGCTGACTCCAAGGAGGACATCTCGTGTCCACGGCCTATGTTGTTGTCACTGTCTTGGCCGCTGCGATGGCGGGGTTCTCCGCCGCCTCCGTGTTCTTCCACGCCAAGTGGGTGGTGGAACCCTTGGCAGACTACGGCGTGCCGCTCTCGTGGTGGCCGTGGTTGGGCACCGCCAAGGCCGCTGGCGCGCTCGGGCTCCTGGTGGGCCTGGTCGTGCCGCTCGTGGGCATCGTGGCCGCAGTCGGCCTCGTGTCGTACTTCGTCGGAGCGGTGGTCACCGTGGTCCGCGCAGGTCGGTACTCCCATGTCCCGTTCCCGTTGGTGTACATGGCGCCGGTCGTCGGCTCTCTGACGGTGGGTCTTGCTGCCTGAGCACCGTCCCATCGCCGCGCACGTCGCGGCGTCCGTACTCACCGCTCGCCCGATGAGTACGGACGGAGCGTATTGGTTCGTCACTGGTCGATCGACGCGCCGGGGCGCAACCTCGCCCGCGGCCCGCGGTGCGTCCTTGCACTGAGCCCGGGCCGTACGGCGCAACGCGCTGGCGCTTGTGATGACGTCGCTGGCGTGCCGGCCGGTGGCCTGACAGCCTGACCGACGTGGCCGCACTGCAGCAGATCATCGAGCGCGCCGTTGCCGCTGAGCAGGTGCCCGGCGCGGTAGCGGTGGTGTCCCGACCCGGTGGCGCGGAGATCGCCTGCGCCGGGGTTCGCACCCTGGGGGGCGAGGCGATGGCACGCGACTGCCTGTTCCGCATCGCCTCGATCAGCAAGCCGATCCTCGCGGCGGCGACTCTGGTCCTGCACGAGCGCGGCCGACTCCGTCTCGACGACCCTGTCGAGCGGTGGCTGCCCGAACTCGCCCAGCCCATGGTGCTGCGGAGGCTCGACGGACCCGTGGACGACGTCGTACCCGCGGCGCGGCCGGTCACGGTACGCGACCTGCTCACCTTCCAGGGCGGGCACGGACTGCCCGAGCGGTTCGACGTTCCGATCGCCTCAGCCCTGTTCGAACGCCTCGGCGAGGGACCGCCGCGCCCGCAGCAGCACCCGGAGCCCGAGGAGTGGATGCGACGCCTGTCCGAGCTACCCCTGCTGCATCAACCCGGCGAGGGGTGGACCTACAACACCGGCTACGACATCCTCGGCGTCCTGCTCACCCGGCTCACCGGCGCCCCTCTGCAGCAGGTTCTCACCGACACCGTCCTGCAGCCGCTGGGCATGACCGACACCGACTTCTGGACCGAACAAACGGATCGGCTCGTCACCTACTACCGCCGCGCCAAGGCCGGACTCGAACTGGTCGACCCACCGGACGGGCAGTGGGCCCACCCTCCGCAGTTCCCCTCGGGCGCGGGCGGCCTGCTCTCGACCGTCGACGACTGGTGGACCTTCGGCCAGATGCTGCTCGCCGGTGGGCAGCACCGCGGCCGCCGTGTCCTGACGCCGGAGTCGGTACGGCTGATGACCACCGTCCACGTCGACGGCGGCCCCCGGCACCTCTTCCTCGACGGACAAGGATGGGGAATGGGCGGAAGCGTCGACCTACGCCCCACCCGTCCGTGGAACGTGCCCGGCCGCTACGGCTGGGTTGGCGGCACCGGAACGGCCGGATACGTCATCCCCTCGACCCGGACCGTGGTCGTCTGGCTGAGCCAGGTCGAGCTCGGTGGTCCCGACGACGCGGCCGCCATGGCCGACGTGCTCACCAATGCGGCCGAGTCCGCCTGACCGTGGTCGTGTGGCTAGCGGGCTTGCCTGCACGCTCGCCGCACCGCCGTGAACCGGTCACGATGTGCGGCTCGTCCTCAGGGTGCGGAACCGGCGAGCAGGAATGACCGGTACGGAGAAAAACCTGTCGCGCGACGGGCCGCGACCTGTCACTCTCGTCTCCGGCGGGACCAGCAGCCCGGACGGGGTACCGCACCCGGGTCCTGCGTGTCGCACCCCGCCGCCGTGCGCCTGTCCAGGCGACTGGTATGCGGGAGACCGCTCGAGGTTCGATTCCTCATCCAGTTCCCGGCTGGTGGAGACCGCGGTCCCACGACCTTGTGACCGGTACGGGCAGTACGACGTGCCGCGCCCCGTCTACGGCCACGCCACCGGCCGGGGACACCCCGCGACAACACGGCCAGATCAACCCGACGGTCGCCCGAACACGAAAGGGGGTTGGCGTCATGTTCCTGCGGAGGATCACCGTGCGCTCGCACGAGCGGGTGCTGGCCTACCGCGACGGCCGCCTCGAGCGTGTGCTGGACCCTGGCCGCCACCGGCGCCGCATCCGGACCAGCCTGGTGCGGATCGACGTACGCGAGCGCATCGTCACCCTCGCACCGCAAGAGGTCTTGACCTCCGACGGCGTGACCCTGCGCGTCACGGCGGCGCTGGTGTGGCGCGTCACCAACCCGGTGGCATTCCAGGAGACGTCGGAGTCACCGGACGCCGTCGTGTACCTCGCCGCGCAGCTCGGCCTGCGGGAGGCTCTGACCGGCCTCGACGTCGACACCGTGCTGGCCAGCGGTCGTCGGTCGGTGGCGGAGAGGGTCGCGTCCACCGCGGCGGTCGCGGGCGAGTCGGTGGGCATCACCGTCCGTGAGGCCGTCCTGAAGGACGTGCTGCTTCCGCCCGAGCTGCGGGCGGCGTATGCCCAGCTCGTGTCCGCGCGTCAGCGCGGCAAGGCGCAGCTCGAGGCTGCCCGAGCCGAGACCGCCGCCCTGCGGTCGCTCGCGAACGGCGCCAAGCTGCTCGACGAGCACCCGGGCCTGGCCAAGCTGCGGCTGGTCCAGGCGCTGCCAGCCGGCTCGTCCCTGAAGATCACGGTCGGTGAGTGACGCACTCGGTACTGCGGAGACGGTCGATCAGGACGTCGACCGTGGTACCGGGGCGAGGCCGGATCCCGGTCAGGCGCGGGCGTTCGTGCCGGCGGGGCCGGCCGCCGGCCCGCTCCGCCGGTCCTGCACGGTGAGCCGGACCGCGGCGCGCTCACCCAGGAAGTCCCGGGCATGGGCGGGCAGCGGGGAGGTAGGACCACATGCGTTCGGGACCAAAGATGTCCGCGCCGTTGATCCCCAGCATGTCGCGGACCTTCTCGAACAGCCCGAAGCCGATGTCGAACTCGATGCCACCGTGCGGGGTGGCGTAGGTGAAAAGCCGGTCGACGTACTCAGCGGCGCTTCGCCCACCGCGGCCGCCCGCGCACGTGGGTCGACCCAACGTTGAACCCGTAGAACGGGTCGTCGGTCGCGGTGTCGATGCCGGACTGTCCCCCGGCGAACCCGCGCACGTAGATGATGGGCAGCCTCTCGGCCATGGCGCTCCCTCCGGTTCTCACCTGTCGACGGATGCCGGCAGACACTTGCGTGCAGCATGCCGCTCATGGCGACGGTCCGGCCAGGAAAGCTCGCAGGACGGACGGACGGTTGGGCGCTTGGTCACAATGCACCTGGGCTCGGCCTTGCCGCGATGCTCGCAACGGCGTGCTTGATCGATCGCTGCACGTCCGCCAGAGTCTGGTTATGCAGACACTCCCGCTCTTTCCCACGTCGCTGGTCGGCAGTTACGCGCAACCCGAGTGGCTCATCGACCGCGGGAGGCTCGCGGCTCGGTTCCCCCCGCGAGTCCGGGCCCGTGAGCTGTGGCGACCGCATCCGGAACATCTCGCCGAGGCCCAGGACGACGCCACGCTGCTCGCCATCCAGGCACAGGAACGGGCCGGGCTCGACGTCCTGACCGACGGGGAGATGCGCCGGGAGAGCTACTCCAACCACTTCGCCACCGCCCTCGACGGCGTCGACATCGACAATCCCGGCGAGGCCCTGGACCGTAGCGGCCACCCCAACCCGGTGCCCCGAGTCGTCGGGCCGATCGAGCGGCCGCGGCCGGTCCAGGCCGATGACGTGCGGTTCCTGCGCGCGCACACCGACCACGTGACCAAGGTGACCGTGCCAGGACCGTTCACGATGTCGCAGCAGGCCCAGGACGACCACTACGGGGACGCCGAGGCTCTTGCGATGGCGTACGCCGACGTGGTGAACGCGGAGGTGCACGACCTGTTCGCGGCCGGAGCAGACATCGTGCAGCTCGACGAGCCGTACATGCAGGCGCGTCCGGAACCCGCGCGTGAGTTCGGCCTGAAAGCGCTCAACCGCGCCCTCGACGGGGCCCCCGGCACCACTGCGGTGCACATCTGCTTCGGCTATGCGGCGATCATCCACGAGCGACCCTCGGGCTACTCGTTCCTGCCCGAGCTTGCCGACTGCTCCTGCGACCAGGTCTCCATCGAGACCGCCCAGTCGAAACTGGACACCTCGGTGCTCAAGCACCTGCCCGACAAGACGATCATCCTCGGCGTGATCAACCTCGCCGACCACGCCGTCGAGACCGGCGAGGTGGTGGCAGCCAGGGTCCGGCGCGCGTTGCCGTTCGTCGACCCCGAGCGCGTCGTCGTCGCGACCGACTGCGGCATGAAGTACCTGCCGCGACAGTCAGCCGAGGGCAAGCTCCGCGCGATGGCGGAGGCCGCACGCATCCTGCGCGCCGAAGCCGGCGGCTGAGCGGAGCCGTTTCGCAGCGTTCGGGGCGCGCTGCTAGCTGCTCACCTGGTGCGTGGCTGCGCTGCGGTAGTCGGTGTAGGTGTACGGATTGTCCAGGACCTTGGTCTCGGGGATATCGGGGTTCATGCCCTGCTGCCACGCCTCGGGTCCGAGCGCTCCCTGCAGGTACTCGATCGTGGCCTCGATGGCACGGCGGGCTCCCGGGAGGTCGACGTCGACGAGTCGGTGGTCGCGCTTGACGACCCGGCCGTTGACGATGACGGTGTGCACATCGCCCCGCTGGGCCTGGAACGCGACGTGGCCGTAGGGGTTGAGGATCGGGAACATGACCGGCGAGTGGTCGTTCTTGATCAGCACCACGTCGGCCTTCTTGCCGGCTTCGAGGCTGCCCACCTTGTCGTCGAGGCCGAGCGCCTTCGCGCCCCCACGGGTGGCCCAGTCCACGACCTGGTCGGCGCGCAGGTGGCAGTGCGTGACCGTCTCCCCCACGGCATGCGCCTCGAGGTGCTCGCGGGACCGGTCCGCCCCGAGCGTCGAGCGCATCGCCGAGAAGAGGTCGCCGCTCCACCAGACGCTGGTGTCCATGGACAGCGAGACGGGGATGTCGTGCTCCCGGAGGACCCAGGTGGGCGGGTAGCCCTGGCCACAGCTCTGCTCGCTCTCAGTGGAAACCGAGACCGACCCTCCGGTGGCCGCGATGCGGTTGTACGAGTCCGCGCTGAGTGTCGCCGCGTGCACGTAGACGGTCTCCGGCGTCATGAACCCGTTGTCGTGCATGAGCCGGATGCTGTCGTCGTTCGTGGCGCCCCAGACCCCGGCATGCGTCGTCACCGGCGCGCCGAGCTCCCGGGCCACCTCGAAGGCCGCGCGCTCGGGGAACTCCGGGTCACCGGTCACGTCGAAGGCCATCTGGAAGCCCAGCATGTCGTCGCCGTTGAAGCGACGGTCCACGAACGAGCGGAACTCCGGGCTCGTGGCCCACTCCCACGGCCCGGCGTGGATGTTGCCGTAGGCGAGGACGAACCGGCCGGGCGTGGCCTGGAGGGCGTCGACCGCCGCGTCCGCGTGCTCGGCGGTCTGGAGCCCGTGCGACCAGTCGACGGTGGTGGTGACGCCGGCCTCGAGCGACTCGAGGGCCGACAGCAGGTTGCCGGCATAGATGTCCTCGGGCCGAAACTTCTTGCCGTGCTCGAGATAGTTCCACACGAAGTACTGCGTCAGCGTCCAGTCGGCGCCGTACCCGCGCATCGCCGTCTGCCACATGTGCCGGTGGGTGTCCACCATCCCGGGCATGACGATCCCGTCGGAGGCGTCGACCTCGACGGTTCCCTCGGGCACCTCGAGATCTCGCCCGACCGCCTCGATGCGATCGCCGACGACCAGGACGTCGGCGTCGGTGAGGACCGTCCTGGCGTCGTCCATGGTCAGCACGGTCCCGTGGCGAAGTACCACCGGACGGTCGGGCGCTGCGCCTTCGCTGGTTGGGGGGCTTGGTGCCATGGCTGCTCCTCCGGTCCGGACGTCCGACCGCGTCCGTCGGGCACGGACAGATGTCCGTACAGCGGTCAGTACGTGACTGTCAAAGCCTGTGACGCCGGCCCTTGACTGTCAAGGGTCGTCACGCGCGGTGGTCGGCCGCTTCCTCCGTGAGGTGTGTCCGCAGTGCGGACGGCAGGGCGTGGGGGGTTACGCTCGACGCCAGCGCCTTCGATCCACCAAGGCGCAGCCAAGCTCATCAGGAGTGGTCGATGCCCCGCCGCGACACCGATCCCGACTTCATCGAGTCGATCGCCCGTGGCTTCGACGTGGTCAAGTCGTTCGACCCGCACCGGCCGGTCATGACACTGAGCGAGGTCGCGACCGCCGCTTCGCTGGCTCGGCCTACGGCGCGCAGGATCCTGCGCACGCTGGAGTCGCTGGGGTACGTGCGCGCGTCAGGCGGCGGCTTCACGCTCACGCCCCGAGTCCTCGAGCTCGGGCTGACCTATGTCCAGGCGATGGGGATGTGGGAGGTGGCTCGCGGGCACCTGGAGGGGCTCGTCGCCCGCACGCACGAGTCGAGCTCGATCGCACAGCTCGACGGCTCTGACATCGTCTACGTGGCGCGGGTTGCGGTGCCCAAGATCATCACCCTGGCGGTGCAGATCGGCACCCGGTTCCCCGCTCCACCGACCTCGCTGGGCAAGGTCCTGCTGGCCGGGCTCGACGCGGACGGGCTTGACGGTGCACTCGCTCAGCCGAGCCGCGCGGGCGTCGTCGCCAGATGGCAGCCGGACCGGGCAGAGCTGGATACGGCGCTGCGTGAGGTCCGCGCGCGGGGCTGGGCACTGACGGACGAGCAGCTCGCCTCCGGGATCCGCTCGATCGCGGCGCCGGTACGCGACGGCGACGGGCGGGTGGTCGCCGCGATGAACGTGACCGTACACGCCGCCGAGACCTCGGTGCACACGCTCACCGAGCAGTACCTCCCGCTGCTCCTGCAGACCGCCGGCGCTTTGAGTGCCGACTTCGCGAGGTACGACGCGCTGCCACGGGCTGTCGTCGAGCCCCACGTGTCGTAACCGGAGACGTCTGCCGGCCTTGACACCGTCGGCGCCCCCCACGGATCCTTACGACGTCGGACAGTTGTCCGTGGAACGGACGAGGAGATCATGACCGAAGACGCGGGGACGGCGCGCCGAGGCCCGCTGGCGGGCCTGCTGGTGGCCGACTTCTCCAGGATCCTGGCCGGGCCGTATGCGAGCATGCTGATGGCGGACATGGGCGCCGAGGTCGTCAAGGTGGAGGGGCCGAACGGCGACGACACCCGCACCTGGTCACCGCCGCTGCGCGACGACGTGGCGACGTACTACCTCGGCATCAACCGCAACAAGCGGTCGATCACGCTCGACTTCGCCGACACCGACGACCGCACGCTCGCCCGCGAGCTCGCCGCCCGTGCCGACATCGTCCTGGAGAACTTCCGCCCCGGAGGCCTCGCGAAGTTCGGGCTGGACTACGACAGCGTCGCGGCCGAGAACCCGGCCGTCATCTATGCCTCGATCAGCGGCTTCGGCTCCGGCGGAGGCGCCGCGCTGCCCGGCTATGACCTCATCGTGCAGGCCATCTCAGGACTGATGAGCCTCACCGGTGACCCCGACGGCCCGCCGTACCGTTCCGGCATCTCGGTGTTCGACGTGATGTCGGGGATGCAGGCCACGATCGGCGTGCTGGCCGCGTTGCAGCACCGCCACGAGACGGGTGCGGGCCAGCACGTCGAGGTCAACCTTCTCGCGACCGCGCTGTCGGGGATGGTGAACCAGACCAGCGCCTACGTCGCTGGCGACGTCGTCCCGCACCGCATGGGCAACGCCCACCCCAGCCTGTTCCCGTACGAGCCACTGCCCACGGCCGACGGCGACCTCATCATCACCGCCGGCAACAACGGGCAGTTCGCCAACCTGTGCAAGGCTCTCGGCCTGCCCGAGCTCATCGACGACCCCAGGTTCCGCAACAACCAGGACCGCACGGCGAACCGCGGGGAGCTGCGGCCGCTGCTGGTCGAGCGCCTGCGCACCCGGGGACGTATGGACTGGTTCCGCGACCTGCTCGCCGCCGGTGTCGCGTGCGGACCGATCAACACCGTCGCCGAGGGCGTGGCGTTCGCCGAGGAGCTCGGACTCGACCCGGTCGTGCGGGTGGGGGACGCAGACGCCGCGGTGCCGTCGGTGCGCAACCCGATTACGTTCTCGCAGAGCCCCGCCCGGTACGACCTTCCACCGCCGGCGCTGGACGAGCACGGGGCGGAGCTGCGCGCCTGGCTCTCCGCGCCGCGACGCTGACTACCGGCACCGGCACAGCGAGGCGACAATGGCCGAGACCGAAGGAGAGCACCGAGTGGACGACCGATCCTCGGCACCGCACGGACCGATGTACCCGACCTCGTTGGGTACGTCGGACGCGGAGTCCATCTCCCTGCTGGGACAGGACCTCGCCGCCGACCTGATGGGCAACGTCGGCTTCGGCGAGCTCGCCTTCTGGCTGGTGACCCAGCAACGCCCTACCCCCGCGCAGGTGCGTGTCTTCGAGGCCGTGCTGGTCGCCCTCGCCGACCACGGCTTCACGCCGACCGCCATCGCCGCGCGCCTCACCTACCTCTCCGCACCGGACTCCCTGCAGGGCGCACTCGCCGCGGGCCTGCTCGGCGGTGGCTCGCGGTTCCTCGGGGTGACCGAGGACTGCGGCCAGTACCTGGCCCGCGTCCTGCAGGAACACCGTGACGAGATCCCGGAGGATCTCGAAGACGACGCGGCATGGGACAAGCTCGCGCTGTCGGCGGTGCAGCAGGCCCGGGAGTCGGGCTCGTTCGTTCCCGGGCTCGGCCATCCGGTGCACAAGCAGCAGGATCCGCGGACACCGCGGCTGCTCGCCATCGCCGACGAGGAGGGTCTGAAGGGACCGCACCTGCGCCTGTTCGAGGCCATCGGCCGAGTGCACCCACGCGTCCTCGGCCGCGCCCTCCCGCTCAACGGTGCAGGTGTGTGCGGCGCGGCGCTGGCCGACCTCGGCCTGCCCCTCGAGCTGCTGCGGGGGTTCGCACTGCTGGCCCGCGCCGCCGGACTGCTCGGCCAGCTGGCCGAGGAGACCCGCCGGCCGATCGCACAGGACGTCTACCTCTCCGTCGACCGCAACGCGTCGTACGTCGCCCCTCTCGCCGAGTGACCTGACAGCATGAAGGAGCCACCATGGCCGAAGTCGTCGCGGTCATCGCCTCTACCCACCACCCCTTCTACTACCGGGCGAGTACGTCGACCGGCGCCGACCGCCCACCCTTCGCCGACGAGTGGGTGGCCAAGATAGAGCGGTTCCGCGACACCCTGACGCGGGCGCGGCCCGACGTCCTGGTGATGGTGGGAAGCGACCACTTCCACCAGCTCTGGCTGGACAACATGCCGCAGTTCCTGGTCGGCAAGGCCCCCTTCTACGACGCGAACTTCTACAACGAGGAGCGTGAGTTCGGGCTCCCCCGGATGCTGCTCCCCGGCCACGAGGACCTCTCCGCGCACCTTCTCCGGCAGGGCCTCGACGCGGGGTTCGACCTCGCCTTCAGCAACGAGCTGCGCATCGACCACAGCATCACCTGCCCCATCATCACGCTGCGCCCGGAGGCCGACCTCCCGATCGTCCCCGTCTACACCAACATCTTCGCGCCGCCGCTCCCCCAGCCGAGACGCTTCGTCCAGCTCGGTGAGGCGATCCGCGAGATGGTCGAGGCCTGGCCGTCCGACCAGCGGGTGGCGATCATCGGCACCGGTCATCTCTCCCTCGAGCTCGGTGGACCGCGTCAGTTCGGCGAGCACGGCCCCGACCCCGAGTTCGACCGCAAGGCGGTGGACTGGATCGCCGGCGGCAACCTGCAGGAGTGCCTAGCCGAGGTCACCCTGGACAGCCTCCACACGCCCGGCAACGCCACCCACGGCTTCATGGACTTCATGCTGATGATGGGAGTCGCCGGGGAGAACGCCAAGGCCGACCACGTCGACAGCCTCGACCTCTTCCACACCATGGAGGCCTACTTCACCTGGTACCCGAACGGAGCACCGGCATGAGCAAGTACCTGGTCGACAAGTTCCTCTACACCATCGACCGCGACCCCGACCTCGTCGAGCGCTATCGCGAGGATCCCCGGGGCACCGTGGAGTGGTGGGAGGCCGAGCGCGCGGGCAGCATCCTCAACTGCGTGCGGGCCGAGGCCACCACCTGGCTCGAGTTCGCGGCCGAGGAACGGGAGGCACTCGCCACCCACGACTACCCGAGGCTGTTCGAGCTCGGGGCGCACCCTTTCCTCACTCTCACCCTGTTCATCGCCATGTTCGACCGTGACTACGAGCCCCTGGGATTCCAGAAGGAGTACGCCCGGCGGCTCGCTGCGTTCACGCTGCCGTACCCGGACTACGCGACCTGAGAAGACGATGCTCGCAGCGGTCATCGAGCGCCACGGCACGGCGCCCACACTCGTCGACCGGCCGTCGCCGGCCGGTGCGGCCGACCACGCCCTGGTCAGGACCACGGCCGCCCCGATCACCCCGCTCGACGTCCTCTGCGCCACCGGCACGTCGTACTTCGGACCGCCGGCGCTGCCCTACGTCCCCGGCGTGCAGGGAGTGGGCGTGGTCGAGCAGGGCACCGCGTGGCCCACCGGCACGCGGGTCTGGTTCCCCACCGCCGCGGGCATGCAGCCGGGCGACGGCAGCCTGGCCGAGCGCGTGACCGTCCCCGAGTCCGATTTGGTGGCGCTTCCCGACGAGGTCGAAGACACGTTGGTCGCCGCCCTGGGCCTGTCGGCGGTCGCCGCGTGGATGTCCCTGACCTGGAAGGCCGCGCTGCAACCGGGCGAGCAGGTCCTGGTGCTCGGCGGCGGCAGCGTGGTCGGCCAGGTCGCTATCCAGGCCGCCCGGCTGTCCGGCGCACGTTGGGTCGTGGCCGCCTGCCGGTCACCGCGCGCGCAGGACCGTGCCGGTTCCTGCGGTGCAGACGCCGTGGTGGCACTACGCGACGACGACGAACCTGAGGGGCTGGCGTCAAGAGTCGCCGCGGACTGTGACGGGGCCGTCGACGTCGTGATCGATCCGCTGTGCGGCGCACCGGCGTCTGCCGCTCTGCGCCTCCTCGCAGGCGGCGCCCGGTTCGTCAACCTGGGAAGCTCCGCCGGGGACACCGCGACGTTTCCCTCCGCGACCATCCGCAGCCGCTCGGCCAAGATCCTCGGCTACACCAACAACGAGCTGAGCACCGAGCAAAGGGCCGAGGCGCTGTCCGCCGTGCTGGCGCATGCCGGCAACGGTCGGCTGACGGTCGACCACGAGGTCACCCCGCTCGACAGCCTTCCCGAGGCTTGGGACCGGCAGGCCCGGGGAGTCGCGCAACGGCGCATCGTGGTCAGTCTCGCCTGACGGTTCCCCGGTCCGTCAGGGAGCCGGCCGCTCCGGCGCACAAGTGACAACAGCGAGCGGTGTGGTGTCGGCCCGCTGCTCGTAGGCGAAGCTGGCTCTCTCGCGACTGGGCTCGAACCAGTAGCCCTTCGGTTTCACTTCCTCGCTTTCGAGCGCCTCCCGTCGATATCCCAGACGTGCCGCTGATCAGCGCGCGTTTACCCCAATGCCTGTGCTCGTCCTCTGCTGGCGATACCCATCAGTTCACGGTGAAAGCATGGGATAAAGCATGTGCAAACATCGCGGCGTTCTCGGCACTTCCAGACCTCCCCGCCCGGGCGAGACCCGCGAAATAGGGTCAGCCCGATCAGTCGCTCATCGAAACGCAGATGGCGCACGCGACGAACCAGGTTGAGCGCCGTGAGGTCGAGGGCCCGGGGATTTCGGTGGCGGCCGGCTCGGCGGGACACTCTGTGCGGGGTCACACTCATCACCTTCCCGGCCAGCCTGTGTAGGCCTCGGCGAGGTAGGTCGACCCTGCGGTCGAGCCGGTCACCGCAGCCAGCTCGCCCTCCTGGCGACGTACGTCGAACGGGTTAGCGTCGGGAAGCGTGTGCAGCATCGTGGTCATCCAGTAGGAGAAGTGCTGCGCCTGCCAGACCCGGCCCAGCGCCCGCTCGCTGTAGGTCTGCAACGGCTCGGTGTCACCGGTTGCAACCGCCCGCTCGAGCTCCTCGGCAAGCACCCGCACGTCGGCGAGCGCGAGGTTGAGCCCCTTCGCACCGGTTGGCGGCACCGTGTGCGCGGCGTCGCCGGCGAGCACCAGACGACCGTGGCGCATCGGCTCCTGGACGAAGCTGCGGAACGGCAGCACGGTCCTGGAGGTGATCGGCCCCTCCTTGAGCGTGTGGCCGTTGGCTCCGACGCGTGCCTGGAGCTCCTCCCAGATCCGGTCGTCGGACCAGTCGTCGACGTTATCGCCGGGGTCGCACTGGAAGTACATTCGCTGGAGGGTCTCGGTGCGCTGGCTGATGAGGGCGAAGCCGCGCGGTGAGTGGTTGTAGATGAGCTCCGGGGCGCTGGGCGGTGCCTCCGTGAGTATCCCGAACCAGGCGAAGGGATACTCGCGGTGGTACTGCGTGCACGCGATCTTCGGCACCTCGCGACGACACAGGCTCCGCGATCCGTCCGAGCCCACGAGGAAGTCCACGTGGACCTCGTGATCGGTCCCGTCGGCGTCAGTGAACCGCATGACCGGCGCATCG
Organism: Nocardioidaceae bacterium; assembly: GCA_036259355.1. Lineage (GTDB taxonomy): Bacteria > Actinomycetota > Actinomycetes > Propionibacteriales > Nocardioidaceae > JALZDI01. Next base: position 13,695 of record DATABY010000074.1, on the reverse strand, counting down.
GAGGTGAGGTCGTCGACGGAGACGTCGGTGACGCCGAACCGGACGTCGCCTCCGTCGCGCTCGCGGGCGTCCGCAAGATCGATGAAGACGTCGGTCTGGGGGTAGAGCTGGGTCGAGGCACCGACCAGCCCCTGGAAGTCGATGCGATGACCGCTACCGCCGAAGGCCAGCTCGATGCCGTCGTGGCGGTAGCCGGCACGGTGCACCCGGTCGGAGACCCCGGTTTCGACGAGCAGGTCGACAGAGCCCTGCTCGAGGATCCCGGCGCGGTGGGTCTCCTCGATCTCTCGGCGGGTGCGCAGGTCGATCGTCACTGACTCGATTCCTGCGCGGGCGAGCAGGTGGGAGAGCATCAGCCCGGCGGGGCCGCCACCGACGATGCCGATCTGCGTGCGGCTCCGGGTGCGCGCGGAGGACATGGGCGCATTCTCGGGACTGTCCGCTTCCCTCGCCATGGGGATCTTCCGTTCAGCGAAATCGGGTCAGCCGGCGGCCGGCTCCGGAAGGCTGCGCCCGATGCCCCGGGCCGCCACCTGCAGCGCGCTGACCAGCTTCGCCCGGTCGCGCTTGAGGCTGGGTACGACGACCCCCAACGCCGCCACCACGTCGCAGCCGGCTCGAATCGGCACGGCTACCGAGCACGCGCCCAAGCTCATCTCCTCCACCGTCGTGGCGAAGTCGTCGTGGCGCACCCTGTCGAGCTGGCGACGCAGCCGAGCCGGCTGGCTCACCGTGTAGGGCGTGATGCGCGGGAGATCGGCCAGCACCGGAGCCTGGACGTCGGCCGGGGCATGCGCGAGCAGCACCTTGCCGACCCCCGTCGCGTGCAGCGGCAGCCGGGAGCCGATCGTGCTGACCACGGGCACCGACGCGTGACCGGAGAGCCGGTCGACGTACAGCGCCTGCCGGTCCTCCCGCACTGCGAGATGCACAGTGGCGAGCGTCGCGCCGTACAGGTCGTGCAGGTACGGCGAGGCGATCTGCCGCAGGCCGGTGTGTACCGGTGCCAACAGGCCGATGTCCCACAGCCGGCGTCCGACGACGTACTCCCCCGCCGCGGTGCGGCTCAGGGCACCCCACGCGACCAGCTCGCCGACCAGGCGGTGCGCGGTCGCGGCGGGAAGACCCGCGCGGGCGGCGAGATCGGTGAGGTTGAGCCGGCGGTGCCGCTGGTCGAAGGCCCCCAGGATCGCCAGCGCCCGACTGGTGACCGAGAGCCCCTGTCTCGCGGCGTTGCCTGCCATGGGCACCATGGTTCCGCTCAGTGGAAGCACGAGCAAGTCAGCAAGCGACCGCGCGGTTACGGTCCCCGGGTGACACAGCGCCAGCAGATGCCCGTCCCGCCGCTGACCGACCCGGATTCGGCAGCGGCCAGCCAGGCCGAGATCGACGCCGAGATCGCCGCGATCAGCAAGGAGTACGAGACATCCGGGGCCTCGGGGCGGGTCGAGACTCAGCCTCGGCGGGACTACGCGCCGTACCGCAGCAGCCTGCTGCGCCATCCCACCAAGGACCTCCAGCACGCCGATCCGGAGACGGTCGAGCTGCTGGCCCCGGTCTTCGGTCGCCGTGACGTCGCCGGGTTCGAGTCGGACCTGACCATCCAGGGCGGCGGCGAGCCCGTGGGCGAGCGGATCGTGGTGACCGGCAGGGTGCTCGACGGCATGGGTCGACCCGTGCGCCACCAGCTCGTCGAGATCTGGCAGGCCAACTCCGCGGGCCGCTACATCCACAAGCGCGACCAGCACCCCGCGCCGGTCGACCCGAACTTCACCGGGGTCGGGCGCATGCTTACCGACGGCGAGGGTCGCTACTCCTTCACCACGATCAAGCCCGGTCCCTATCCGTGGAAGAACCACCACAACGCGTGGCGGCCGGCGCACATCCACTTCTCGCTGTTCGGCACCGACTTCACCCAGCGGCTGGTGACCCAGATGTACTTCCCGGGCGACCCGCTGTTCGCGCTCGACCCGATCTACCAGTCGATCGTCGACCCCGCCGCCCGTGCGCGGCTCGTGGCGTCGTACGACCACGACGTGACCCGGCACGAGTGGGCCACCGGCTACACCTGGGACATCGTGCTGACCGGCAGCCGTCGTACCCCGATCGAGGAGGAGTCCGCATGAGCGACCTCTCCCCCACGCCCGGCCAGACGGTCGGGCCGTTCTTCGCCTACGCGCTGCCGTTCGACGGAGGCGCCGACCTGGTCCCTGCCGGCCACCCGCGGGCGATCCGTCTGCACGGCACCGTGTACGACGGGACCGGCGCGCCTGTCCCGGATGCCCTGGTCGAGCTGTGGCAGGCCGACGAGGACGGCTGGGTCCCGCAGGTCGAGGGGTCGCGGGCCCGTGACGGCTGGACGTTCACCGGCTTCGGGCGCGCGCCCGTCGACGACAACGGCCGGTACTCGTTCACCACGCTTCGGCCGGGGGCGACCGATGACGGCCGAACGCCGTTCTTCGCGGTCACCGTGTTCGCACGAGGGCTGCTGCACCGCCTGTTCACCCGGGCCTACCTGCCACTCGACGACGAGGAGGCCGCCGCCGACCCGCTGCTGTCGAGGTTGCCCCAGGACCGGCGCGGCACCCTCGTGACACGGCGCGACGGACAGGGCTTCGCCTTCGACATCCGTCTCCAGGGCCCCGGCGAGACCGTCTTCCTCGACTTCGGGGACGGCTGATGGCGGACCTGCTCTGGCCCGGCGACCACCGCGCGACGGACCACCTCTGCGACGGGGAGGTGGTCCGAGCGATGTTGCGGGTCGAGACCGCGTGGCTGTCGGCGCTGGTCGAGGCCGGGGTTGCGCCGACGGGGGCTGCGGTGGACCTGGTCCGGTGTGTCGGGAGGGTCGACCAGGCCGCGCTAGCCGAGGCCGCCGAGGCCGCCGAGGCCACCGGCAACCCGGTGATCCCGCTGCTGGCGCTGGTGCGCGACCGGCTCGCCGATGCGCATCCCGAGGCGGCCCTGTGGGTGCACCGCGGGCTCACGAGCCAGGACGTGCTCGACACCGCGCTGGTGCTGGGTCTGCGCGACGCGATCGACGCCGTGCTGAGGCTGGTGGACGCGCAGATCGGGTCCCTCGTCGACCTCGCGGAGCGGCACCGGGCCGACCCCATGGCCGGCCGCACGCTGACCCAGCACGCCGTCCCCATCACGTTCGGGCTCAAGGCGGCCCAGTGGCTGCAGGGGGTGCTGGACGCACGCGACGACCTGCGCGACGCACGCGACCGGCTGCCGGTGCAGATCGGCGGCGCCGCCGGCACGCTCGCCGCCCCGGCCGAGCTGCTACGGCTGGCGGGCGGCCGTGGCGACGCGGTCGCGCTGGCGCGCGCGGCCGCCGCCCGCCTCGAGCTCCCGTGGGCCCCCCCGTGGCACACCGCGCGCGCACCCCTCACGCGGGTCGCCGACGCGCTGACCCGAGCGACCGACGCCTGGGGCCGGATCGCCGACGACGTGCTGGTGCTCTCCCGGCCCGAGATCGCCGAGCTGGCCGAGCCGTCCGGGGACGGACGGGGCGGCTCCTCGACGATGCCGCAGAAGGCCAACCCGGTGCTGTCGGTGCTGGTACGCCGGACTGCCCTGACGGCGCCGGGCCTCGCTGGTCAGCTCCACCTGGCCGCGGCTTCCAGCGTGGACGAGCGCCCCGACGGCGCCTGGCACGCCGAGTGGTCCCCACTCGTCCAGCTGGGCAGGCACGCGCTGACCGCGGCGGCCCAGACCGCCGAGCTGGTCGCCGACCTGCACGTCGACACCGGCCGCATGGCCAGGCTCGTCCAGGACGCCGGGTCGGGGCTCCTCGCCGAGCAGCGCAGCCTCGCCGACCTCGTGGGCGGGTCTCACGAGCCGGACTTCGAGCCGTCCCACTACCTGGGCAGCACCGACACGGTCATCGACGACATCGTGCGACGCGCGCGTTCGGGAGGGACACGATGACCATCCCCGGCATCACCGGCGTGCGGCTCGGTGGTTCCGCCGACCTGCCCCTGCTCGTCTGCGGACCGTCGCTGGGCACGTCGGCCACGGCCCTGTGGTCCTCGGCCGCCGCGCTGCTCGCCGACCACTTCCAGGTGGTCGCCTGGGACCTGCCCGGCCACGGCCACAACCGGGCCGAGGTCACCGACGCGTTCACCATGGCCGAGCTGGCCGAGGGAGTGCTCTCCTTCGTGGAAGGCGTGCTGTCCGAGCGCGGCGAGCGCGACGGGAGCTGGTTCTATGCCGGGGACTCGGTGGGAGGGGCGGTCGGTCAGCATCTGCTGCTCGACCACCCAGGCCGACTCGGCGCCGCCGTCCTCGTCTGTACTGCGGCGCGGTTCGGCGACGAAGCGATGTGGCGTGAGCGCGCCGAGCTCGTCCGCGCCTCAGGTACCTCGGCCATGGTCGAGGGATCGGCCCAGCGCTGGTTCGGCCCCGGCTTCATCGACGAGGAGCCCGACGTCGCTGCCACGCTGCTGCAGTCCCTACGAGACGCCGACCGCGCCGGGTACGCCGCGGTGTGCGACGCGCTGGCCGCCTTCGACATGCGCGACGAGCTGAGCCGGATCGACGTCCCGGTCTTCGCGGTAGCCGGTGCGTACGACGTCGCCGCGCCCGTCGCCGCGATGGCCGAGCTTGCGCACGGCGTCGCCGACGGCCGGCTGATCGTCCTCGACCGGGTGGGCCATCTGGCCCCCGCCGAAGCCCCCGCGGACACCGCCCGAGTCATCCGCGAGGCAGCCGGGCTCGGGCAGGCCGACACCGAGCCGCGATCGGTGGGCGACCGGGGCGCCGCGGGCATGGCCGTGCGCCGCGACGTACTCGGTGACGAGCACGTCGACCGCGCCACCGCCGCCGCGACCGACCTGACCCGCGAGTTCCAGGAGTTCATCACCGACTACGCCTGGGGCGGCATCTGGACCCGGCCGGGGCTGGACCGCCGCAGCCGCTCGATGATCACGCTGACCGCGCTCATCGCCCGCGGCCACCACGAGGAGCTCGCCTTGCACCTGCGCGCGGCCCGCACGAACGGCCTCTCCGACGACGAGATCAAGGAGGTCATCCTGCAGTCCGCGATCTATTGCGGCGTGCCGGACGCGAACACCGCGTTCCGCATCGCTCAGCGCACACTCGAGGAGCTCGACGGAAGGGACGCACGATGAGCAGCACCCCACACGCCTATGTGTACGACGCGGTGCGGTCCCCGTTCGGCCGCTTCGGCGGCGCCCTGGCACGGACCCGGCCCGACGACCTCGCCGCGGCGACGCTGAAGGCGGTCGTCGAACGCACGGGGATCGATCCCGCCGAGGTCGAGGAGGTCATCCTCGGCAACGCCAACGGCGCGGGTGAGGAGAACCGCAACGTCGCGCGCATGTCCGCACTGCTGGCCGGCCTGCCCGTGTCGGTGCCCGGCACGACGGTCAACCGGCTCTGCGGCTCGTCGCTGGACGCCGCGATGGCCGGCTCGCGCACGATCGAGACCGGTGACGCCGACATCGTGCTCACCGGCGGCGTGGAGTCGATGACCCGCGCCCCGTGGGTGCTGCCCAAGCCCGAGCGGCCCTTCCCCGCCGGCAACACCGAGGCCGTCTCCACGACACTGGGCTGGCGGCTGGTCAACCCGCGGATGCCGACGGAGTGGACGGTCTCGCTCGGCGAGTCCAACGAGCAGCTCCAGGAGATCTACGGCGTCTCCCGACAGCGGCAGGACGAGTTCGCCGCGCGCTCCCACCGGCTCGCCCACGAGGCCTGGGAGGCCGGCTTCTACGACGACCTCGTCGTCCCGGTGCCGGGCGCGGACCTCGCCCGTGACGAGGGCATCCGCGCCGACTCGACGCCGGAGACCCTGGCCGGGCTGAAGCCGTCGTTCCGCAGGGACGGCACGATCACCGCCGGCAACGCCTCGCCGCTCAGCGATGGTTCGTCGGCCGTGCTGCTCGGCTCGGCCGCCGCCGCGAGACGCATCGGCCGCGACCCGCTCGTCCGGGTCGCCGGCCGGGGAACGCATGCCGTCGAGCCGCACCGGTTCGGCTACGCCCCGGTCGAGGCGGCCGACAAGGCCCTCGCCCGGGCCGGCATCGGCTGGTCCGACATCGGCGCCGTGGAGCTCAACGAGGCGTTCGCGGTGCAGTCGCTGGTCTGCCTCGACGCCTGGAAGGTCGACCCGGAGATCGTCAACACCAAGGGCGGCGCGATTGCCCTCGGTCACCCGCTCGGCGCCTCCGGCGGCCGCATCCTCGGCACGCTGGCCGGCGTGATGCGCACCGAGGGGCACCGCTGGGGCGTGGCCGCCATCTGCATCGGTGTCGGCCAAGGGCTCGCCGTCGTACTGGAGAACGAGGAGGCTGCGTGACCACTGCCCATCTGACCGACGCGGACGCGGCCGTCGCCGACATCCCGGACGGAGCGACCGTGCTGATCGGCGGCTTCGGGACCGCGGGGCAGCCGATGGAGCTCATCGACGCGCTGCACCGTCACGGCGCGAAGGACCTCACCGTGGTCAACAACAACGCCGGGAACGGCGACCACGGCCTGGCCGCGCTGCTCAACACCGGCAACGTCCGCAAGATCCTCTGCTCGTTCCCGCGCCAGCGCGACTCGTGGGTCTTCGACGGTCTCTACCGCTCGGGCAAGATCGAGCTGGAGGTGGTGCCCCAGGGCAACCTCGCCGAGCGGATGCGCGCCGCCGGTGCCGGGATCGGCGCGTTCTTCTCCCCCACGGGCGTCGGCACGCCGCTGGCCGAGGGCAAGGAGGAACGCACGATCGACGGGCGCGACTACGTGCTGGAGTACCCCATCCGAGGAGACTTCGCGCTGGTCAAAGCGCACCGCGCGGACCGCATGGGCAACCTCGTCTACCGCAAGACCGCACGCAACTTCGGGCCGGTGATGGCTACCGCCGCCACCACCACGCTCGCGCAGGTCAGTGACGTCGTCGAGACCGGCGAACTCGACCCGGAGAGCATCGTCACCCCCAGCATCTACGTCGACCGGGTGGTCCATCTGCCCGGCGTGAGCGAGCTGGCCCGGGAAGGAGCCGCCGGATGACCGCCGAGCACACCGAACGTGGCTGCTTGGACAAGGACGAGATCGCCGCGCTGGTCGCGGCCGACATCCCGAACGGCGCGTTCGTCAACCTCGGGATCGGGCAGCCGACCACGGTGGCCGACCACCTCTCCCCCGACCAGGGCGTCGTCCTGCACACCGAGAACGGCATGCTCGGCATGGGCCGGGCAGCGGTCGGCGACGAGATTGACCCCGACCTGATCAACGCCGGCAAGGTGCCCGTCATCGAGACACCGGGAGCCTCGTACTTCCACCACGCCGACTCCTTCGCCATGATGCGCGGCGGCCATCTCGACGTGTGCGTGCTCGGGGCGTTCCAGGTTTCCTGCACCGGCGACCTCGCCAACTGGCACACCGGCGCACCCGACGCCATCCCCGCCGTCGGCGGGGCGATGGACCTCGCCATCGGCGCAAAGCAGGTCTTCGTGATGATGTCGCTGTTCACCCGTGAAGGCACCTCGAAGCTCGTCGACGAGTGCACCTACCCGCTCACCGGACGGCACTGCGTCAGCCGGGTCTACAGCGACCACGCCGTCATCGACCTCACACCCGAGGGCGCAGGGGTGCGAGCGACGTATGGCGTCTCGCTCGATGAACTGCGGATGCGGACAGGGCTCGACCTGATGTCGAACTGACACCTCGCTGTCGACCCGTCGGCTATGTCGGTGACATATATCAGCGGCGAAGGGGTCGCTCCGTAGAACCGCTACGCCGGTCGCGTACTCGGCAACGCGACCTCCGGCGCCGCGCGTTGATGCGACCCTTTCCGCCCAGATTGACGCGCACGCAGCGAGGATTGTCCGGTGCCCCGAGGGCCCGACCGGCTTTGCGCGGTGCGGATGGTGATCAGTCGAAACCTACTGGTCCTCGCGGGGGCGGTCGGGGTCGGCACCGACCAGACAGTTGACCGTCTCCTCGTCCGGGCCGGCGTTGATCTGGTCACCGTCGGGCTCGTCGATTCCGAACTGCAGCTTGGCGCGCGCCTCGATGCTGCCCAGCAGCGCGTTCCCCAGCTCCAGCCCGTCTTCTGCCCGCCGGTGGCTGTACTCGGTCAAGTACCGGCGGGCATACCCGGCCTCTCCGGCCCGGTACAGCGCGGCCGCGGTGTCCTCCACTCTCGGCTGTGCGCGCAGTTCCTGGGCTTCGAACGCCTCAAGCGCCGTGGCGACCTCGGGCAGGAACGCGCCCGGGTGTGCACAGGTGTGGTACATCAGCCGCTTGAACGTACGCCCGGCGAACTCCGTCGCCTCCTGCTCCTGGAAGTCCGGGTCCAGGAACGTGGAGGCGGAATCCTTGGCCAAATAGCGGTGCTGGCCGTACTCAGGGGGCACATCTGTGGTGGCCATGGTCCAAGGGATGAACGGCGCGGTGATCGAACCGGTGGGCGCCACCCAAAGCGTGGCCAGCCCCGGGTTCGGCAGGTCGTCGCGCAGCCGCACCACCTGCCCGTAGCCGGATTCGTCGTCGACGAACCGCCGGTCGCCGATCTTGTCCATCATGTCGTCCACGGTGACCTCGGGCGCCATCTCGTGCAGTTCCTGCTCCAGCTGGGCGACCGACAGGTACTTGGCCCCGGAGCGCATGCCCAGGCCTTGGTCGCCGTACACCTCGTGGAAGTTGAACTGATCGCCGGGCTCGTGCCAGTCCTGCTTCTGCGCGAACGAGAACAGGTTGTCCGACCCCATGAAGTTCGGGTTCTGCTGGTAGTCGGTCGGCATGTCGCCGATGTAGCCGGGGTAGGACACCCGCACCTCGTTAGGCCCGAGCCGCTCGGCGGCCCACAGGCCCTTACCGCCTGCGGGCTGAATGACCACCCAGCCCTCCTTGTCGTCGGCGATCAGATGCGAGTTGCCGCCGTAGGTGGAGTAGCCGTACCTGTCGATCAGCGAGCCAATGATGCGTACCGCCTCACGAGCGGTGTCCGCACGCTCGAGTGCGACGCGGGCCAGGTCGGAGTACTGCGGCCCGCGCTGCGGCGTCGGCGTCATGTCGATCAACTCGGTGCGTGACGGCGACCAGATGTCACGGATCGCCACGCCCATCTCGTTCAGCCCTCCGTTGGTCAACGGGGCGGGGAACCCCTCAAAGTCGGAGTAGTTCATCGTCAGGTACTTGTGGGTGTGCCGCACCTGCGGGATCTCGATCAGCTCACCGGGAATAGACGCGTCCGGCGTGACGCCGACCTTGATGGTCGCGTCCGGGGGGTGGGTCTCTGCCGGTACCGCCTCGAGCCAGTGACCGGACACCTCCTCGCCGCTGCCCGCCAGCAGCGGGTCCCCGCTCTTGGTCAGGTTCTCCCCCACGTACAGCCCGTAGCTTTTCGACGGCGCATTCGACCGCGTCCGCTCCTCGCTGGCGGTGCTGGTGGTGGTGGTCACCGTGGTGGTGACGGTGGGCTCGCCGTCGTCGGCGAGGGTATAGCCAGCCAATGCTCCGGCTGCCATACACACGGCGGCGGATATCGCCACTGCCTTCACCGGACCTGACATTGCTCTGTCCCTTCCGTTGACCGGTGCCTGAAGCCGCGAGGCGACAGGCCGGAGCGGCGATCAGCCACCGGCAGTTCGTGGCGCGCGGCAGCGCAACCCTCCCGGGCCCCAGACACGGCCGGGGCCGACAGGGTCCGCGCGCCAAACGGTAGCGAGCAATCCGCCGATGCACTTGGCACCACAGAGCGTGGGCGTGGCGGAGACACCCTGGGCTGCGACGACGGAGCACCGACGCTGCCCAGCCCGCCACCCTTGCGGCACCGCCGACGCCTCGCGCCAGCCCGCAGCCAGTTTCATCCCACGGTCGCTGCAGCCGCCGGTCGCGCGGCCCACAGGCGAACCTGCCTGAACTGCGACCCTTGAGCAACCGCCGCCGGGACATACCCCGCCGCGGCGCCGTGACTGGAGTCGAACCATTTGGCAGCCCGGCTGCCAGCCAGACGCTGCCGAGTCACCGTTGCGATAGCCCCGGAGCCCCGTTCCGGTAGTTGTCCAAGCCTGCGTCAAACCGCCGCTGGGGTCCACCCCTCGAAGCGCACTGAACTGCCCATGATGGGACGACAGCCCTGGAGCGCAAGTGGGAGCCCATCAGTTGGCTCAGCTGCTTCTGATCATTGCCTCCGCTTCCGTCCGGCGCGAACATGGGGCCATGGCGGATCTGAGGGGCGCGACGACCTTTCAAACGTCCGCGGAGGCCTACGATCGTCACATCGGCCGCTACGGGCCAGCGCTGGCGCGAGCGCTCATCGACGCGGCGAACGTGTCCGCCGGCCAGCGCGCCCTCGATATCGGCTGCGGCCCGGGCGCACTCACGGCGGCGCTCTGTGAGGTGCTCGGCCCTGACCACGTCACCGCCATTGATCCCTCCGAGCCCTTCGTCGAGGCCTGCGTGCGACGCCGCCCCGGCGTCGACGTGCGCCTGGGGAGCGCGGAGTCCCTACCCTTCGCCGACCACTCCTTTGACGTGACACTGGCCCAACTCGTCGTCAACTTCATGAGCGATCCGCGGGCGGGTGTTGGCGAGATGCGACGGGTGACGCGGCCGGGCGGCATCGTGGCCGCGGCGGTGTGGGACTACGCGGGCGAGATGACGGTCCTGCGTCGCTTCTGGGACGCTGCGGTGAGATTCGATCCGGATGCGGCTGATCGCGACGAGGGCCGCTCCATGCCGTATTGCACGCCCGTGGACCTGGAGACCCTCTGGCGCTCCGCAGGTCTTCTTGAACCTGCGACCTCAGCAATCGTGGTCGACGCGGAGTACGGCGGCTTCGAGGACCTGTGGCAGTCGCTAGAACACGGCTCGGGTCCATCGACCGCTCACGCCGCCTCCCTCCCGCCCGAGCGCCGCGTGCGGCTGCGGGATGAGTTTCGCCGCCTCCTCGACGCCGGCGAAGGGCCGTTCCGTCTTACCGCCCGCGCCTGGAGTGTGGTGGGCACGGCGCCCTGAGTTCCTCTCGCCCGCCTGGTAGTGCGTCCCGGGTGCCCACGAGGCGGAGCCGCTGTTGGGCCATTGGCCAGCGTGCCCACAACGCATACAAGCGTCAGCTAGATGCGGGAATGGTCGCTGGAGTAGCCGCATCTCTCATCGTTGCCGCCCGTTGTAGCGGCCATCGCTCCGCCACCCCCAACCCGGGAGGTAGTCCCGCCCGCAGCTGGCACTGGCAGCCGCGATCTGCGTGCTGAGCAGGTGCCCCCTTCCGCCGCTTTCGTGCCAAGCGCTCAGGTCGGCATGGGCAGTGGCGGCCGATCATCGGTGTCGGCTGGACGCACGCGCAGCAGCAGCAAGCGCTCGGGGTTGAGGGTTGGGATCTCAATGCCGACGCGCATCAGTGCGCGGCCACTCAGCTCGAGGTTGCCCCTCGTACTGGGAACAAAGTCACCGGCGCCGGTATCGGCGTTGTCTGTCAGATCGAGCACTTCCACTCGATACAGCTGATGTTGGGACAGCCCCGCCAGCGAGATCGGTCCGGGTCGTGCAGCCACTGAAGTGGCCATCTGCACGACCGCGAAGAGCGCCTGAAGCCCATCCGTTGACACCACCCCGTGGACCCAGACAGCCGGGTCCGCATGGTCGACTCGCACCGTCACGCCCCGGTGGAGCAGCGCGCGCTCCTGCTTGTACAGCGTTATCCAGCGCCTCAGCTCAGCGCGTTCCTGCGGCGTGGTAGCGGTGATGTCCCATTCGATCCCGAAGTGGCCGAACAGGGCGGTGCCGGCACGGAAACCCAAGGACGCGGTGCGTCCCGTGGTGTGCGCGAGTGGTGGACCGACGTGGCTACCGACCAACTCGGGAGGGAGCAGAAGTCCGGTCCATCGCTGGATGCGCTGTCGCTCCAACGCATCGTTCGTATCGCTCGCCCACACTCTGTCCGTATGTTGCAGGATCTCTAGGTCCACCCGAGCCCCACCGGAGGCACAGCTCTCGATCTCCACCGACGGGAACGCACTGCGCAACTCCTCTAGTAGCCGGTACACGGCCTGGGTCTGGCCATGCACAGCCGGAGCCCCCTCGTGCAACGTGTCGATGAGGTCGCGGTTGTGGTCCCACTTCAGGAACGCGATGTCGTCCTCGCTCAGCAAGTCACTGAGCCGTTGCAAGACGAAGGAGTAGGCCTGCGGATTGGCCAGGTCCAGCACCTGCTGTCGTCGCCAGGAAGGGGGATCCTGCGACCGGGCACGAAGCACCCAGTCAGGGTGCGCGCGAGCCAAGTGAGAGTCCATGTTCACCATTTCCGGCTCTACCCAGAGCCCGAACTCCATGCCATGCCCGGTCACGTGCTCGATGAGCGGGGTCAGCCCCTGCGGCCATATCTGCTCGTCGACGTACCAGTCTCCCAGGCCCGTACCGTCGTGGCGGCGGCCGCGGAACCAACCGTCGTCGAGTACGAACCGTTCCACCCCCACCTCGGCCGCCACGTCCGCCAGCGCGCTCAGCCGGTCGAGGTCATGGTCGAAGTACACGGCCTCCCAGGTGTTGAGGACCACGGGCCGTGGGCGCTCAGGGTGGTGTGCCCGCGCGCGCAGATGCTCATGCAGGCACCCGCTGATTCCGTCCAGCCCCGCGTCGGACCAGACGGCGTACAGCCATGGGGTCGAGTAGTCGTTCCCTGGTGCAAGGATCACCTCACCGGGGCCCAGTAACTCTCCGCCGCCCAGCTGGCAGTACCCCTCCGGTAGCCGCTCGGCGAAGGTGACGTGGTCGCCACTCCAGGCCACGTGGGCACCCCACACCTCGCCGTGTCGAAAACCGAACCCAGCGGTCCCCGCCACCATGAGCAACGGCGCGTCATGGCCGGTTCGCCCATGACGACCTTCTCGCCGCCAGGTGCCGTATGTGAGAGGGCGTCGTTGCGGAGTACGTTCGCGAATCCAGCGGCCGGTCAGGTCCAGCAGCTCGGTGGCGCGATTTGCCAGCGGTAGGTGGCAGTACAGGCTGGTCAGGGCGTAAGGCGTATCGCCGATGTTGCCCACGGTGTGCCGCATTCGGGCCACACCGTGGGTGTCGAGCTCGAGCTCGGTTCGCACGGTGAGTTTGGCGGTGGTATCGCGGGCCTCGAACGAGAACCGAGTCGGCCCCGCCGAGACGTTGTGCACCTGGTCGAACTGGGGCTGCGGGCCCGGTGGGCGCCCGAGGGCGAAGCCCTGCAGCCCCGGTGTGCCGTTGAAGCCGTGACTCGCTTCGGGAAGCAGCCCGGGGCGGTACGGCTCGTCCAGTCCGCTGGGCACCACAGGAAGTTCGGCGGCTCGCAGCAGCTCGGTCAGCTCGTTGGCCTGAAGGGTCCCGAGGTCAGCACCCCAGTGCAGCACCTGCGGCAAACGATCCGCGCCGGCCGCGATAACCATGCCGACGTTGCCGCCACGCAGGTATGTCAACTGGCTCATGCTGCCCTCGCTCTCAAGGTCGGCTCGGCCCGCACGAGTGTTTCACCGCACCCGGGTGCCGCCGTGGACGACGAACTCAGAGACCGCCGGTTATTGACGCAGTGCCAGTGCAATGACACCATTTATGCGATGTTTGCGCAAACATTTGGCCGGCCGAACGTCTTGTGCGACATCGCACGCAGCAGTCTCAGGAGAGGTTGGCCAGGATGTCCACACAGCCCCGACAGCCGACGCGACCGAATCGGCTCTCCGGTCGGGCCCCCAGCCCGCTGCGAGCGCGCTGGCG
>DATABY010000073.1:0-19586 GCA_036259355.1 Nocardioidaceae bacterium | reverse complement strand
ATCACACCGCCGCGCGGGTCGTGCAGTACGAGCTGCGGGCGCTGTCGCCCGAGCACCGCCAAGAGATCGCGGAGCGGCGCCGCGCCATCGACCGACTCTGCGGAGCGCTGGCCGTCGTCCTGGTACCAGCGGGCCACGTCGACGGCCAGGGACAGCAGCGCCAGCGTGGTTCCGGCCACGTCGGGGACGTCGAACACTCCCTGCTCCACGCCGGCGCTGATCACGTCGCGCATGTGCCGGTCGATGGCGCGGCGCCGCTCCGCGATCTCTTGGCGGTGCTCGGGCGACAGCGCCCGCAGCTCGTACTGCACGACCCGCGCGGCGGTGTGATGCTCGGCGTGCCAGCGGGCGAAGGCGTGGACGGTGGCGTGCAGACGCTCGAACGGCTCGGCGTCGTCGGGGCTGGCGGAGCGAATCACGTCCAGTGCCGCGTCGTGGCCCTGCCGGCTGATCAGGAACAGCAGCTCCTCCTTGGAGCTGTGGTGCACGTAGACCGCCGCCGGGCTCATCCCCGCCCGGGCGGCGATGTCGCGGGTGGTGGTGGCGTGGTAGCCGCGTTCGGCGAACGCCGCCGTGGCCGCGGCGATCAGCCGGGTGCGTGCGTCGAGGCGTTGCGCCGCGCTCTCGCCCATGTGCTGCTCCTTACGTCGGCCACGCATTGACTACCCTGGCCGAGCCGTGCAGTCTAAGCAAGCGCTTAGTATGCGTGTTGTCCGTCGTCTCCCCAGATTGGCCCGCCACCGGTGAAACGCTCCGTGTTCGAGTCCGACCACGAGGACTTCCGTGCCTCCGTCCGCGAGTTCGTGGACCGCCAGATCCGTCCTTTCACCGACGACTTCATCCGCGACCGGGGCTGGTCACGCGGGCTGTGGATCGAGGCCGGCAAGCAGGGCTTCCTGGGCCTGGAGGTGCCCGAGGAGTACGGCGGCTCCGCGGCCGGGGACTACCGGTTCAACGCGGTGCTCGGTGAAGAGCTGGGCAGGGTCAACGTCGCACTCGCCTCCTGCTTCGGCATCCACTTCGACATCGTCGCGCCGTACCTGGTCGACCTCACCACGCCGGAGCAGAAGGAGCGCTGGCTGCCGGGCTTCTGCACCGGGGAGATCGTCACCGCGATCGGCATGACGGAGCCCTCCGGCGGATCCGACCTGGCCCGGCTCCGCACCACCGCCGTACACGACGGTGACGACTGGGTGCTCAACGGCTCCAAGACCTTCATCACCAACGGCCACTCCGCCGACCTCGTCGTGGTGGCCGCCCGCACCAGTCCGGAGAAGAAGGCCAAGGGCATCACGCTGTTCGGCGTCGAGGCCGGCATGGCCGGGTTCGCCCGCGGCGGCAAGCTCGACAAGGTGGGCCAGGAGGAGTCCGACACCGCCGAGCTGTTCTTCGACAACGTCCGGGTACCCGACGCCAACGTGATCGGCGAGGTCGACCGCGGCTTCGTGCACATGATGGAGCGGCTGCCGCAGGAGCGGCTCGGCGCCGCGGTCAACAACATCGCGAACGCCGCGCAGATCCTCTCCGAGACCATCGAGTACACCAAGGAGCGCAAGGCGTTCGGCCAGTCGGTGGGCTCGTTCCAGCACAACAAGTTCCTGATCGCCGACCTGGTCACCCGGGTGGAGGTGTCGCAGGCCTACGTCGACCAGTGCGTGCTGGCCCACACCGCCGGCGAGCTGACCGCCGTCGACGCGGCGAAGGCGAAGTGGTGGGCCGCGCAGGTGCAGAACGACGTCCTCGACGCCTGCGTGCAACTGCACGGCGGCTACGGCTTCATGAACGAGTACCGCGTCGCCCGCGCCTGGCGCGACGCCCGGGTGACGAAGATCTGGGCGGGCTCCAACGAGATCATGAAGGAGCTGATCGGCCGCGACCTCGGTCTCTGACGCCCGGCGTAGGCTCGCACTGGCGCCGACCATGACGAACAAGTGCAGCCTCGGTGTGCAGCATCGCGCCGAGGTTGCGCAAACGCCCCGAAAGGATGTCCGCCATGCCTGAAGCAGTCATCGTCTCCACCGCCCGCTCGCCCATCGGCCGCGCCTTCAAGGGCTCGCTGAAGGAGATGCGTCCCGACGACATCACGGTGCAGATGGTGCGCGCCGCGCTGGGCAAGGTCCCGCAGCTGGACCCGAAGGACATCGACGACCTGATGCTCGGCTGCGGGCTCCCAGGCGGCGAGCAGGGCTACAACATGGGGCGCGTGGTGTCGACGCTGCTGGGCTTCGACCACCTGCCGGGTACGACGATCACCCGCTACTGCTCGTCCAGCCTGCAGACCACCCGGATGGCGATGCACGCGATCAGGGCCGGTGAGGGAGACGTGTTCATCTCCGCCGGGGTCGAGATGGTGAGCCGGTTCGCCAAGGGCAACAGCGACTCGCTGCCCGACACCAAGAACCCTGTGTTCGACCAGGCACTGGCGCGCACCGAGAAGCGGGCGCAGGCCGGGGCGGAGACATGGCGGGACCCGCGCGAGGACGGCGACGTCCCCGACATCTACATCGCGATGGGACAGACCGCGGAGAACCTCGCGCAGGTCAAGGGCGTGACCCGGGCCGACCAGGACGAGTTCGGGGTACGCAGCCAGAACCTCGCCGAGAAGGCCATCGCCGACGGCTTCTGGGAGCGCGACATCACGCCGGTCGAGCTGCCGGACGGCTCCACGGTGGCCAGGGACGACGGTCCGCGCGCGGGTGTCTCGTTGGAGAAGGTGTCCCAGCTCGACCCGGTGTTCCGGCCCGACGGCACGGTCACGGCCGGCAACTGCTGCCCGCTCAACGACGGCGCCGCCGCAGTGGTCGTGATGAGCGACACCAAGGCCCGCGAGCTCGGCATCACGCCCTTGGCGCGGATCGTGTCGACCGGCGTCACCGCGCTCTCGCAGGAGATCATGGGCCTGGGCCCGGTGGAGGCGTCGAAGCAGGCGCTGGGACGAGCGGGCATGAGCGTCGGCGACATGGACCTGGTCGAGATCAACGAGGCCTTCGCCGCCCAGGTGCTGCCGTCGGCGCGTGACCTCGGCATCGACATGGACCGGCTCAACGTCAACGGCGGCGCGATCGCCGTCGGTCACCCGTTCGGCATGACCGGCGCCCGGATCACCAGCACGCTGGTCAACTCGCTGCAGCACCACGACAAGCAGTTCGGTCTGGAGACCATGTGCGTCGGTGGTGGCCAGGGCATGGCGATGGTGCTCGAGCGCCTCTCCTGACCGGGTGGTGACGCGCCGAGATCCGGGGCAGCGGCCCAGGAGATTTGGCGCGTCACCCCCGAGGTGGGCACCCTCTGCGGTGAGGCGTCATATTTCATGGAGAGCAGATGACAAGAAGGCTCGAAGGCAAGGTTGCGATCGTCACGGGCGCGAGCCGGGGCATCGGCCTCGGCATCGCCGAGCGGCTGGTCGCCGAGGGCGCGCGGGTGTGTGTGACCGCGCGCAAGCAGGAGGCGCTGGACGAGGCGGCGGCCGCGCTCGGAGGGCCGGAGCACGCGATCGCGGTCGCCGGCAAGGCCCACGACACCGACCACCAGGCCGACGCCGTGGCCCGGACCATGGACGCCTTCGGCCGGGTCGACCTGCTGGTCAACAACACCGGCATCAACCCCGTCTACGGGCGACTGGTCGACCTCGACCTCGACGCCGCCCGCAAGATCTTCGAGGTCAACGCCCTCGCGGCACTGTCGTGGGTGCAGCAGGTGCACAAGGCGTGGCTCTCCGACAACGGCGGCGCGGTCGTCAACGTCTCGTCGGTGGCGGGGCTGAAACCGGCGCCGGGCATCGGCTTCTACGGCGCCACCAAGGCGATGCTCGCCCACCTCACCGAGGAGCTGGCCGTCGAGCTCGGCCCTGACGTCCGGGTCAACGCGGTGGCGCCGGCGGTGGTGAAGACCAAGTTCGCGACCGCCCTGTACGAGGGCAAGGAGGACGAGGTCTCCGCTACCTACCCGCTCAAGCGGCTCGGCGTCCCGGAGGACGTCGCCGGGGCGGTGGCGTTCCTGCTGTCCGGCGACGCGGCGTGGATCACCGGGCAGACGCTGGTGATCGACGGCGGCATCACGCTGACGGGCGGCGTGTGAGCACGACCGCGCTCGACGGCGCCGGGGTCGTGGTCACCGGCGCGGGCCAGGGCATCGGTCGCGCGATCGCTCGACGGCTCGCCCAGGGTGGTGCGCGGGTCGTCGTCAACGACCTCGACGCGGACGCGGCCAGGACGGTCGCCGCGGAGGTGGACGGGTACGCCGTAGCCGGCGACGCGGCCGGCGAGGCAGGCGTGCAGGCGCTGGTGGCGGCGGCGACCGACCACCTTGGTGACATCGACGTCTACTGCGCCAACGCGGGCGTGGCGCCGGCCGGCGGGCCGGACGCGCCGGAGGACGCCTGGGCGCAGGCGTGGGACGTCAACGTGATGGCGCACGTGCGCGCGTCGCGGTTGCTGGTGCCGCGGTGGCTCGAACGCGGCACGGGCCGGTTCGTGGCCACGGTGTCCGCGGCCGGGCTGCTCACGATGCTGGGGTCGGCGCCGTACTCGGCCTCCAAGCACGCGGCCCTGGCGTACGCGGAGTGGCTCTCGGCGACGTACGGCCACCGTGGGATCGTCGTGCAGTGCCTGTGTCCGCAGGGCGTGCGCACCCGGATGCTGGAGCACACCGGGCCGGCCGGCGACCTGGTGCTGCGCGGCAACGCGATCGAGCCGGAGCAGGTGGCCGAGACACTGTGGGAGGGCCTGCAGGACGACCGGTTCCTGGTCCTGCCACACCCGGAGGTGCGGGACTACTACGCGGCCCGGGCGACCGACGTGGACCGGTGGCTGGCCGGGATGCGGCGCATCCAGGGGCGCATCGACGCGCTCTGACGAGGGGAGACGTATGAGGGCATGGCGAGTGCACGAGCTGGGCGAGCCGGGCAAGGCCCTGCAGCTGGAGCAGCTGCCGGACCCGCGGCCGGAGCCGGGACAGCTGGTGGTGCGGGTGCGGGCGGCAGCCGCCAACTTCCCCGACGTGCTGCTGTGCCGCGGGGAGTACCAGGTGAAGCCGCCGCTGCCGTTCACGCCCGGCATCGAGCTCTGCGGCGAGGTGGTGGGGGTCGGCGGGGGCGCCAACGGCTTCGCGGTCGGTGACCGGGTGATCGGCTCGCCGGACCTGCCGACCGGCGCGTTCGGCGACATGACCCTGATGACGGCGGCACGCACGTTCGCGGCACCCCCCGCGCTCGACGACGCGGAGGCCGCGGCGTTCTACATCGGCTACCAGACCGGTTGGTTCGGGCTGCACCGTCGCGCCGCGCTGCAGCCGGGGGAGACGCTGCTGGTGCACGCGGCCGCCGGCGGGGTCGGCAGCGCCGCGGTGCAGCTCGGCAAGGCGGCCGGCGCCACGGTGATCGGCGTGACCGGCGGCCCGCAGAAGGCCGAGGTGGCCCGCGCGCTCGGCGCCGACCTGGTGGTCGACCGCCTGACGGAGGACTTCGTGGCGGTGGTGAAGGAGGCGACCGGCGGGCGCGGCGCCGACGTGGTGTACGACCCGGTCGGGGGCGAGGCGTACGCACGGTCGACGAAGTGCGTCGCGTTCGAGGGCAGGATCCTGGTGGTCGGCTTCGCCAGCGGAGATGTGCCCACGCCCGGTCTCAACCACGCGCTGATCAAGAACTACTCGATCGTCGGGCTGCACTGGGGCCTGTACAACCAGAAGGACCCCGCCGCGATCGGGCAGTGCCATGACGACCTCACCGCGCTCACCGAGCAGGGGCTCGTCAAGCCGTTGGTGGGCGAACGGCTGGGTATGGAGCAGGTGGCCGACGGCGTGCAGCGCCTCGCCGACGGCGCGACCGTCGGCAGGCTCGTCTTCGAGCTCTGAGCGCGTGCAGACGTTCCTGCCGTTTCCCGACTTCGAGGGTTCGGCGCGGGCACTCGACGCGAAGCGGCTCGGCAAGCAGCGGGTAGAGGTCATCCAGGTCGTCCGCGCCCTCACATGGCCCGGCTACGGGTGGTCCCGGCATCCCGCCGTACTCATGTGGCGAGGGTTCGAGGAAGCACTCGGGCGCTACGGCCTGACCTGCTGCGCAGTGTGGGTCGAGCCCGGCCGCGCGGACACCTGCGCCGCCACGATCGCCGCCGACCTGGCCGAGTCGGGTGTGACGTCGATCCGAACCCAGGAGGTGCTTGCGTCGACCGGCGGCCTGCCGCCCTGGCTGGGTGACGAGCGCCTGCACCGCAGCCACCAGGCGTCGCTGAAGCGCAAGGACCCGGAGCACTACGGTCCGCTCTTCCCCGACGTACCCGAAGACCTGCCCTACCACTGGCCCACGCACGTCGACGGCGCCGGCTGAGCGGCGCACCGGGTGCCGGCGCAATTGGTTGGACACCGGTTGCGCCGTGCGGGCACGTTGAGCACATGACGATCCGAATGCAGTGTGTGTGCGTCGACTCCACCGACCCTGACAAGCTGGCGACGTTCTGGGCCGACGTGCTCGGGTGGCGGCGGACCTTCGAGGACGGCGACGAGGTCGTGCTCGAGCCACCGGCGGGCAGCCGGGAGGACGGCGTCGTCCCCGACCTGCTGTTCCTGCGTGTTCCCGAGCCCAAGACAGTGAAGAACCGGCTGCACATCGACCTCCGGCCGGAGGACCAGGAGGCCGAGGTAGGCCGGATCGAGGCCCTCGGCGCGCAGCGCGTCTCGGTCGGGCAGGGCAGCGACTCCACGTGGGTCGTGCTCGCAGACCCCGAGGGCAACGAGTTCTGCGTGCTCCGCGCCCTCACCGCCGACGAGCTGTCCCAGGCCTGACTGGAGCCGTCCTGAGCGGAGCAGGCGTGAACGCTGGGCGGGAAGGCGCGTAGCGGCTCAGGCGCGGGTGTGACGCTCGACGCCGCGGCCCGGATGCCAGGACTCGATCAGCAGGGCGTCGCCGCGGACCCGGGTCAGCACGACCTCGTCGACGTCGATCCGGAACCGGTGAGACCCGTCCGCCGGGTCCTCGTTGCCCACCTCGACGGCTCGCCCGGCGACCTTCGCCTCGCCGGCCCAGGTGCCGGGGTCGTCCTCGGGCGGGTCGACGGTCGGCGAGTGCAGCGCCAGCCGCGGGTCGCGCCGCAGGTCGAGCGCCTTCAACGCCATCGGCATGCTGCCGAGCCACAGCTCGCCGTCGGAGAACTCCACTTCGGTGCCGCTGATCCGTGGGGAGCCGTCCTTGCGGAGCGTCGCCATCGTGGCGTGCTTGCGTACGGCGAACCGGTCACGGACGGCGCCGGCCAGCTCCGGTGCCTGCTCGGCGACGTCGTTCCAAGAAGCCATGGCCGGTAGCCTGCCACTTCCCGGGGACGGTGGTCGCCTGCCGAGGCGCCGCGAACCTGGGAAGCGACCACAACACCCGGTGCCACGCTCGTGGGGACGGGCTACGCGCGGGCGGCGGCCTGCTTCTTGAGCTCGGCGCGGGCGAGGGCGTTCTTGTGCACCTCGTCGGGCCCGTCGGCGAACCGGAGCGTGCGGATACCGGCGAACCAGCCGGCGAGCGGGAAGTCCTGGCTGAGGCCGCCGGCGCCGTGCACCTGGATCGCCTTGTCGAGGATCCACTCCACGGTCTGCGGGGTCGCGATCTTGATCGCCTGGATCTCGGTGTGCGCGGCCTTGTTGCCGGCCGTGTCCATCAGCCACGCCGCCTTCAGCGTGAGCAGCCGCAGCTGCTCCACCTTCACGCGTGCTTCGGCGATCCAGTCGCGCACGACACCCTGGTCGGCGATCGGCTTGCCGAAGGCCACCCGCTCCGCCGCCCGGGCGCACATCAGCTCGATCGCGCGCTCGGCCATCCCGATCGACCGCATGCAGTGGTGGATGCGGCCGGGACCGAGGCGCGCCTGCGCGATCGCGAAGCCGTCGCCCTCGCCGCCGATGAGGTTGTCCGCCGGCACGCGGACGTCGGTGAGCTCGAGCTCCGCGTGCCCGCCGTGGTCGCGGTCGTCGTACCCGAACACCTGCATCCCGCGCTTGATGTCCAGGCCGGGGGTGTCGCGTGGCACCAGGATCATCGACTGCTGGCGGTGACGCTCCGCGGCGGGGTCCGTCTTGCCCATCACGATGAAGATCCTCGTGTTGGGGTTCATGGCGCCGGTGATCCACCACTTGCGGCCGTTGACCACATACTCACGGGGCGCTGCGCCCTCCGTGCCCCCGACACGCTCGATTCGGGTGGCGATGTTGGTCGCGTCGGAGGACGCGACATCGGGCTCGGTCATCGCGAACGCGGAGCGGATCTCGCCGTCGAGCAGCGGCCGCAGCCACTGCTTGCGCTGGTCCTCGGTGCCGAACATCGACAGCACCTCCATGTTGCCGGTGTCCGGTGCGGCGCAGTTCAGCGCCGGAGGAGCGAGGTGGATGCTGCGCCCGGTGATCTCGGCCAGCGGCGCGTACTGCAGGTTGGTCAGGCCCGCACCGTGCTCGCCGGGGAGGAAGAAGTTCCAGAGTCCGCGCCTGCGTGCCTCCGCCTTCAGGTCCTCCAGCACCGGCGGAGGTGTCCACGGCTCGGCCTGCGCCAGCTGCTCCTCGAACACCGCCTCGGCCGGGTAGACGTGCTCGTCCATGAACGCCTTCACGTCGGCGATCAGACCTTCCGTGCGGGCGTCGTAAGCGAATTCCATGTCAGAGGTCCTCCTCGAACGCGCGCTGGCCGGCCTCGACGATCGGGCCGACCATCTGGCCCACCTGCTCGAACCCGGCACCGACGGTCTTGCCCTGGGTGTAGCGGTAGTGGATTCCCTCGAGGATCACCCCGAGCTTGAAGTACGCCAGCGCGACGTAGAAGCTCATCGCCGACAGGTCCCGCTCGCTGTTCTCGGCGTAACGGTCCAGCAGCTCCCGCGTGCTCAGGAAGCCGGGCGCGCGTGGCGCGTCGGCGACCGCCACGGCGCCCGGGCCCATCGCGATGCCGCGGTAGGCGATCAGCAGCGCGACGTCGGTGAGCGGGTCGCCCAGCGTGGCCATCTCCCAGTCCAGCACCGCGGTGACCCGGTCGTCGCCGTCGGGATCGGTGTCGACCAGCAGGTTGTCCAGGCGGTAGTCCCCGTGCACGACCGCGGCGGCCTGCTGCTGCGGCACGCCGGCCTCCAGGCGTGCGTGCAGGTCGTCCATGCCGGGCAGCTCGCGGCTGCGCGAGGCGTCGAGCTGCTTCTTCCAGCGGCGCACCTGGCGGGCCAGGAAGCCGTCGGGGCGGCCGAAGTCGGCCAGGCCCACCTCGGCCGGGTCGATGCGGTGCAGCGTGGCGAGGATGTCGACCATCTGCAGACAGATCTGACGGGTGCGCTCGACGCCGAGCCTGTCCAGCTCGGCCGCGTAACGGTACGGCGTACCCGTGACCTTCTCCATCACGTAGAAGGGGGCGCCCAGCACGTCGGTGTCCTCACACAGCAGCACGGTGCCCGGCACCGGTACCGACGTCGGGCCCAGCGCCGAGATCACCCGGTGCTCGCGCCCCATGTCGTGCGCGGTCGCGAGCACATGGCCCAACGGCGGTCGCCGCACCACCCACTCCGCGGACCCGTCGGTGACCACGTAGGTGAGGTTCGAGCGCCCCCCGGCGATCACCTCGGCGCGCAGATCGCCGGCGAACAGCCCCGGGCGCTCCCGGTCCAGGTAGGTGCGCAGTGCGTCCAGGTCCAGGCCTGGTGTCTCGCTCATGGCACGAGGACGACGACACTCTCGGCCACGCAGGCCGGCTTGTCGCCGCCCTCCACCTCGATCGTCGTCTTCACGACCGCCTGCGCGCCCTGCGGTCCGGTGCTCACCTCGAGCACCTCGACGCCGGCGCGCACCCGGGAGCCGACCGGGACCGGCGCGGGGAAGCGCACCTTGTTGGTGCCGTAGTTGATCCCCATCGAGAGGCCGTCGACGCGGTAGACCTGCTGGTTCAGCATCGGGACCAGCGACAACGTCATGTACCCGTGCGCGATGGTGCCGCCGAACGGCCCGTCCTTGGCCCGCTCCCGGTCGACGTGGATCCACTGGTGGTCGCCGGTCGCGTCCGCGAACAGGTCGACCTTCTCCTGGGTCACGGTGTGCCAGTCGCTGTGGCCGAGATGTTCGCCGACCGCGGCCTCGAACTCCTCGATCCCGTTGAAGACGCGCATGCACTCACTCCTGCGAGGTTGGTGGTTGGACGGTGTGCCGCACCGGGGCCTCGACGCGCCGTCGACGTGCCCAGCGAGCGGGGCCGGTCAGTCGACCGGCCCACCGGCGACGTAGATGACCTGGCCCGAGACGAAGCCGGCGCCCTCGCTGACCAGGAACGACGCGGTTGCCGCGATGTCCTCGGGGTAGCCCACGCGGCCGACCGGCGTCTGCGAGGCGGCCGCGGCCTTGAAGTCCTCGAACGACGCGCCGACGCGCGCGGCGGTTGCCTCGGTCATCTCGGTGACGATGAACCCGGGAGCGATCGAGTTGACGGTCACGCCGAACTTGCCGAGCTCGATCGCCAACGTCTTGGTGAACCCCTGCAGACCGGCCTTGGCCGCGGAGTAGTTGGCCTGTCCCCGGTTGCCGACGGCCGAGCGGCTCGACATGTTGACGATGCGGCCCCACTTGGCGTCGACCATGTACTTCTGGACCGCGCGGCTCATCAGGAACGAGCCGCGCAGGTGGACGTTCATCACCGAGTCCCAGTCGTCGGTGGTCATCTTGAAGAGCATGTTGTCGCGGGTGATCCCGGCGTTGTTCACCAGCACTGTGGGCTCGCCCAGCTCCTCCGCGACCCGGGTCACCGCCGTGTCCACCGCGGCCTCGTCGGAGACGTCGACCCCTACGCATGCAGCAGTGCCGCCGGTCTTGGTGATCGCCTCGACGGTGTTGCCGCAGGCCGACTCGTCGAGGTCGAGCACGCCGACGGCGAAACCGTCCTGCGCCAGCTGCCGGGCGACGGCACTGCCGATCCCGCGTGCGGCACCCGTGACGATCGCGGTCCGTTGGTTCTGGTCGGTCACGTTGTCTCCTCGCAGACTCTCGGGCTCACACCGCTCCTGCTAAGCGGCCGCTTAGAAAGGTACTGCATCGCCGACGCGCGCTGTGAGGACCCTCACCTGCCGGGCCTCCCCGGCCGGTCTGACAAGATCACCTGTGTGCGGCACGTCTACTACTGTCCACTGCGCTGGGCCGACATGGACTCCCTGGGTCACGTCAACAACGTCACCTACGTCGACTACCTGCAGGAGGCGCGCGTCGACATGTTCGCCCTGCACGCGCCCGCCACCGGAGGCGAGGAGCTCGCCGAGGGCGTCGTGGTCGTACGGCATGAGGTGGAGTTCGTCGCCCCCCTGGTGTTCCGGCCCGAGCCGGTGCGGATCGAGACCTGGATCAGCAGGATCCGCGTCGCCTCGTTCACGATGCGCTACGAGATCCTCGACGAGCTCGAGGACGGCACGCGGCGCGTCTACACCCGCGCCGGCACGGTGCTGACGCCGTTCGTGTTCGCGACCGAGCGGCCGCGGCGCATCGGCGCGGAGGAGCGCGCTGTGCTCGAGCGCTTCCTGGAGCCGGAACCGTCCACGGAGGAGGCGACGGCCTGATGGCGTCCGAGTCGGGTACGGCGGGCACCACGACCCCGCCGGGCAGGGTGCACCGCTACGCGTGCCGAGTCCGTTGGTCCGACGTCGACACCTACGGACACGTCAACAACGTGAAGTACTTCGAGTACTACCAGGAAGCGCGGATCGCGTTCCTGAGCGGGCTCGCCGACGGGCTGCCCAGCGGCGAGGCCAGCGGCGTCGTGGTCGCGCGCATCGACGTCGACTACCGCAGGCCCATTCTCTTCCGCACCGAGCCGTTCGAGATCCAGACGTGGGTGTCGCGGGTCGGCCGGTCGTCGTACGACCTGCAGGCCGAGATCAGGGACGGCGACGAGGTCCTCTCGCGCGCCCACGCGGTCGTCGTCGGGTTCGACCCGCAGCGGCAGCGGTCGCGGCCGCTCAGCGACACCGAGCGGACGCGGCTCCACGCCCTGCTCGCCCCAGCCTGATCCGTCTGCGGTCGCGCACCATGGAACACCCGAGCAGTCGCAGACGGAGCGCGGGTCAGGAGGCTCGTCGAAGGTGTTGACCATGAAGTTCGCGGCGTGCTCGAAGTACGCCCACAGCCGCTGCTCGAGCCCGGGGGACAGCTGCCCCTCCTCGACGGCCTCGTCGACCGCGGCACGCATGTGCATCAGCCAGTGGTCGCGCGCCTTCGGTGACACCGCGAACGGCGCGTGCCGCATACGCAGCCGCGGGTGCCCGCGCTCCTGCTGGTAGGTCTTCGGGCCGCCCCAGTACTGCTCGAGGAACATTCGCAGCCGATGCTCCGCGCCGGTCAGGTCCTGCTCGGGGTAGAGCGCGCGCAGGTACGGGTCGTCCGCGACGCCCGCGTAGAACCGGTGCACGAGGCGGTCGAAGAACGCGTGCCCGCCCATGGCGTCGTACAACGTCACCTCGGCTGGTTGCTCAGTCACCCGGCCCATTGTGGCAATACGCACGGGGGCAGGCCCACGCACGGGGGGCAACGGGTCATGCCCGCCGTGCCCCGCAAGCACAGCGCCCGTGTGTCGCCGGGGTCCCCGCCTGGTCCGGCGGCGAGTCCGGTCGGCAGGATGGGGACATCCGACCAACGAGGAGGAAGCATGGCAACGACCCGCACCGCCAAGGCTCACTGGGAGGGCACGCTGTTCGAAGGCGCCGGCACGGTGAACCTGGAGTCGTCCGGTCTCGGCTCGTACGACGTGAGCTGGCCGGCCCGGGCCGAGGAGCCCGGTGGCAAGACCAGCCCCGAGGAGCTGATCGCGGCCGCGCACTCGTCCTGCTTCTCGATGGCGCTGTCCAAGGAGCTCGCCGACGCCGGGACACCCGCCCAGGCGCTGGACACGCAGGCCGACGTGTCGTTCCAGCCCGGTGAGGGCATCACCGGCATCAAGCTGACCGTGCGGGGCAAGGTCGACGGCGCCAGCAACGACGACTTCGTGAAGGCCGCGGAGGGTGCCAAGGCCGGCTGCCCGGTCTCGCAGGCGCTGACCGGGACCACGATCACCCTGGACGCCGCGCTGGCCTGAGCACATCGCGGCGCCCACCGGGGCGCTCTGATGCGAGAACGCAACAGCGCGGGGGCCCCCTGCTACGAACCTATCGTTGTGGGGGACCCCCGCGCTGTGTGGTCGCACGCCGGATTCAGGCGCGGGGAGAGGTCCCGGACGTCTCGGACGTCTCGGTCGTGCGGCTGCCGTTCTGGGCCTGCTCGTCGTCGCTACGGTGCCAGATCACCCGCTGCGGCAGCGGGATCTCGATCCCCTCGGCGTCGAAGCGCTCCTTGATCCGCTCCCGGAGCGTGCGCGCCACCGTCCACTGCTGCATCGGCGCGGTCTTCAGCACCACCCGTACGACGACCGACTCGGCCGCCAGCTCCTGGACGCCCCATACCTCCGGCTCCTCGAGGATGTCGGGGTTGTGCTTCTCCTCCTCCCACATCTTGTGGGCCTCGTCGGCGAGGATGGCGCGGACCCGGTCGAGGTCCTCGTCGTAGGCGACGTTGATGTCGAGCACGGTGCGGGCCCAGTTCTGGCTCATGTTGCCGATACGGGCGATGTTGCCGTTGCGGACGTACCAGACGGTGCCGTCGATGTCCCGTACGCGGGTGACGCGCAGCCCGACGGCCTCGACCTCGCCGATCGCGTCGCCGACGTCCACCATGTCGCCGACGCCGTACTGGTCCTCGAGGATCATGAAGACACCCGACAGGAAGTCGGCCACCAGGCTCTGCGCGCCGAACCCGAGCGCGAGGCCGAGGATCCCCGCGCTGGCGATCAGCGGCGCGATGTTGTAGCCGAGGACGTCGATGACCATGACCGCGATCACGCCGAAGATCACCGCGGTGGTGATGCTCTTCAGCAGGGACGCCATCGTGGCGGTGCGCTGGTGCCGGCGCTCCGCGGCGATCGAGGACCGGTCCACGACCTGGCGCGACTTGCCGCGGTTGACGATGCCCGGGACCGAGCCCTGCGCCGCCCGCTTCATCACGCGGTCGATGAGGCGGTGCAGCGCCCAGCGCAGCAGGTAGGCGATGACGAGGAGGAACAGGATGTTCAGCGGCTTGGCGATCAGCCAGTCGGAGGCGGAGGCCAGCCACTCGTTGCCGCCGGACCACTCGTAGACCGTCGCGCACAGAGGGTTGTCGGCGGCCCGCTCCCAGCAGTCGGGAGTCGTCTCCTGGGTGCCTGGCTCGGTGCTCCCCGTGGACAGGTCGGGCAAAGACAGCACGGCGCACTTCCTCCGGTCGAGACGGGATCGGTCCCGAAAGTACGCCGTGCCTCAGCGCTGACTCAAACCTGTGGCCCAGGCCTGGAACGCCAACGTGTCCGCACTCAGGCTGATTGTCCGGCTTACGGCGCGGGCGCCGTGGCCGACCTCACGTTCGACGCGGATCAGGATCGGGTGGGTCCGCGGGTCGGCACTCGTCGCCGCCTGCAGCGCCGCGCACATCTTGCGCGCGTGCAGCGGGTCGACCCGCGTGTCGGAGCCGAACACCGTGAACAGCGTCGCCGGGTACGCCGTTCCGGCCTGCACCCGGTGGTACGGCGAGTACGTCAGCAGGTTCTTGAGGTCGTCGGGCTCGGCAGCGGTGCCGTACTCGCCGGACCAGAAGCGGCCGAGCCCGTGCTGCTCGAATCTGACCATGTCCAGCAGTGGCGCGGAGCACACCACGCAGCGGTACAGGTCCGGACGCTGGGTGAGCGCGGCACCCACCAGCAGCCCGCCGTTGGAGCCACCGGAGATGGCGAGCATCCGCGGTGCGGTGACGTCGTGGTCGCACAGCCACTCGGCGGCGGCGTGGAAGTCGTCGAACACCCGCTGCTTGTGGCGGCCCATCCCGGCGCGGTGCCAGTCCTCGCCCTCCTCGCCGCCACCGCGCAGGCAGGCGACCGCGTACACGCCGCCGGTCTCCACCCAGGCCAGCGCACCGGCGCTGAATCCCGGTGACATCGGGATGCCGAAGCCGCCGTACCCGTAGAGGATGGTGGGCCGTGGGGCGGCGGCTGCGTCCCCGGCCTCGGCATGCACGGAGTCGGCGGCGATGACGAACATCCGCACGGTCTCGCCGTCGTACGACGTGTACTCCACCAGCCGCGCCGAGACGCCGGCGACGTCGGGGAAGGGTCCCGGCGGGCGGGCCCACTCCTCCACTCGGCCGCTCGGCCCGTCGAACCGGTAGACGACCGGCGGGGTCACGTGGTCGGTGTAGGTAAACCACGCCTCGTGGCCCCCGTGGTAGCGGGTCAGCAGACCGCCGACCGAGCCGAGCCCCGGCAGGTCGACCTCGCCCAGGCGCTTGCCGGTCCGCAGGTCGTGCACGCTGACCTCCGAGACCGCGTGCCGAGTCCGGGAGACCAGCAGCCGCGGCTCGTCGAGGTCGTCGAGGACCGCGAAGCCGTCGAGCACCGCGACCGGGTCCTCGTCCACCAGCGGTCGCCAGTGCTCCCGGGTCGGCGTCTCGGGGTCGGTCACGAGCAGCCGGCCGCGCGGGCTGTCGAGGTCGGTCCAGACGTAGAGCCGGCCGTCGATGCCGACCGCCATGGCCGTCTGCGCGTCGACGTCGCGCTGCACCGTGACGAAGCCGGGCGCGGCAGGGGACGCCCCGCGCAGGTCGGCGACGTAGACCTCGGTGCGCGGGTCGGTGCCCTTGGACCCGGAGACGACCAGCCACCGGCCACGGTCCGGCCCAGTGTGGGGGCCCAGCGACAGCGACCACACGAACTCCTTGTCGTGCGCGGCGCCGAACACCACCGGGTCGCCGGCCGCGTCGGTCCCGAGCCGGTGCAGCCAGACGCGGCGGTGGTACTGCTGCTCGTCGGCCGGCACCTCGTCGGGGTGGAGCTGGCGCACGTAGTAGAAGCCGGTGCCGTCGGGAAGCCAGGCGACCGGAGAGAAGCGGGTACGGTCGATCGGCCCGTCGACGACCTCGCCGGTGACCACGTCGAGGACCCTAAGCGCCGACTCCTCGGTGCCGCCCTCGGAGAGCTGGTAGGCGAGCAGTGCGCCGTCGGGTGAGGGGTGGTAGGCGTCGAGGGTGGTGGTGCCGTCGGCGTCGATCTCCATCGGGTCGATCAGCACGCGTTCGGTCCCGTCGGGGTCGACGGTGTGGAGAACGCCGTGCTCCTGCTCGGCCCGGCGGCGCACGAAGAACTGCCGGTCGTGGCGGAACGCCGGCGGCCCGTGGAAGCCCGTGCGCAGGAGCGTGTCGAGGCGGTCGGCGAAGCGCTGCCGCATCGTCCACTCGCCGCGCCGCGCGTCCAACAGGTCGTCCTGCGCGTCCAGCCACGCTGTGGTGTCCGGCGAGTCGCCGTCCTCGAGCCACCGGTACGGGTCGGCGACCGGGTTGCCGTGCAGCACCTCGACGAGGTCGTCGCGACGGGCGGGCGGGTAGCGCGGGAGATCACTCACCCTGCGGAGGCTATCGGCCGGGTCGCCCCCGGGCCGCGCCGATCCCGGTACCCCGGGCGGGCCCGGACAGTGGCTAACCTGTCCCCGTGACCACACCCGCCACCGTCCGTCGCGCGCTCCGCGTGGGCGCCGTCGCCGTACCGGCCGGCTCGGTGCTGCTGGCGGCACCGGCGCTCGCGGCTCCGCCCGTGACGTGGAGCGACCCGCCACCGATGTCGACCCTGCAGGCGCTGCTGATCTTCGCCGGCATCCCGCTCGCGCTCATCCTCGTCATCACGCTGCTGGTGATGGCGCCGTCCCTCATCCGCGGGGACCGGCAGCAGCGGGGCGTGTCCTCGTGGACCGAGCCGCAGTGGTTCGGGGGTCCGCGAGACGCGGTCCCGGACGGCCGGCACACCGCACACGCCGAGGTGGGCACGGGGAAGAAGGCCGAGGAGCCGGGAGGGGCAAGTGCCCGCTGGTGAACTGCTCACACCCAGCGACTGCGCCGCGATCGACAAGGCGGTGCAGAATGCCGAGGTCTCCTGTGGTTTCGACTTCTCGGTCTACGTCGGCTCGTCCGACGGCGACCCGCGTGCCCACGCCGAGAGCCTGCACGCGCAGCTGGCGAACCCGAGTCGCGCGGTGCTCGTGTTCGTCGACCCGGTCGCCCGACTGCTGGAGATCGTGACGGGCGCGGACGTACGCCGTCAGCTCGACGACGCCGAGGTGGGGCTGTCCGCGCTGAACATGCAGACCGCGTTCGCCGCCGGCGACTTCGCCGGCGGGATCGCCACGGGACTTCAGCAGCTCGCCGACCACGCGCGCCGCCCGCCGATGCTGCACACCGACTGACGCCGGACCGCTCGCCCGATCTCGGCGCGCGTGACAGCGCCCCCTACCGGGCGTCGCGCTCCTGCGCGCGCAGCGCGCGCTCGAGGTCTGCACGGCCCTCCGACACCAGGCGCCGGGCCGCGGGGTTCGCGTCGGTCCGGGACAGCCACTCGCTCACCTTGTCCAGCACCTCGGGCGTGGCAAGCGCCCGGGGGAACATCAGCATCAGGATGTTGCTGGCCATCTGGGTGCCCTTGACGTCCCACACCGTGGCAGCGAGCTCGAGGTAGCGGTCGACGTACGGCGCCAGGAGCTGCTCCTGACCAGGCCGCTGGAACGAGGCGGCGATACTGCGCTGGGTCTCGTTGGGCACGTCGTCGCGCTCGGTGGCGTTGTGCCACGCCCATTCCTTCGCCTGCGCGCTGGGCAGCGCCGTACGTGCGGCGGCGGCCTGCTGCTGTCCGGAGATGGTGTTGTCGCGGGCGAGCTCCGCCTCGATCCCGGACGCGTCGATGCGGCCCATGCCGGCCAGCCCGATCACCAGGGCCCAGCGCAGGTCCGCGTCGATCGTCAGCCCCTCCCGCTCGGCGCTGCCGTCGAGCAGCCCGGCCAGCAGCTCGCCGGTCGGCTCGTGGCCGGCGACGGCGGCCAGGCCGCGCAGGAACGCCAGCTGGTGGTCACTGCCCGGCTCGGCGCCGTTGAGCAGGTCGAGCAGCCCCGACTCCCACCGTCGGCGCATCTGGGACCGTCGCGGGCCTGCGACGTAGGTGTTGACCGCCGTCTGCGCCTGCCGCAGCAGCGTCTGTACGGCGGTGAGGTCCGACTCCGCGCCGATGCCGCGCAGCACCAGCTCGACGAAGTCGCTGGCCGCCATCTCGGCGTCGCGAGTCATGTCCCACGCCGCCCCCCAGCACAGCGCGCGCGGCAGCGACTCCGTGAACGTGTCGATACCGGCGACCAGCGTCGTCAGCGAGTTCTCGTCGAGGCGGATCTTGGCGTAGGTGAGGTCGTCGTCGTTGAGCAGGATCAGGTCGGGGCGCCGGCGGCCGACCAGCTCGGGGACCTCCGTGCGGTCGCCGAGCACGTCGATCTCGACGCGATCGCGGCGCACCAGCGCGGCGTCGGTGCGGTCGTACAGGCCGATCGCGACCCGGTGCCGGCGAAGCGTGGGGAACTCGGGGTGCGCGGTCTGCTGCACCGCGAACGCGGTGAGCGTGCCCTCGTCGTCGGTGCTGAAGTCGGCGCGCAGCGTGTTGACCCCCGAGGTCTGCAGCCACTCCTTGGTCCAGGCGCCCAGGTCGCGCCCCGAGGTCTCCTCCAGCGCACGCAGCAGGTCGCCGAGCTCGGAGTTGCCGTAGGCGTGCCGGTCGAAGTAGGCGCGCAACCCGGCGAAGAAGGAGTCCTCACCGACCCAGGCCACCAGCTGCCGCAGGGACGACGCCCCCTTGGCGTAGGTGATGCCGTCGAAGTTGACCTCCACCGCCTCCAGGTCGTGGTTGTCCGCCGCGATCGGGTGGGTGGAGGGCAGCTGGTCCTGGCGGTAGGCCCAGTTCTTGCGGGAGTTGCAGAACGACGTCCATGCCTCGTCGTACTTGGTCGCGACCGTGGCCGCGTGGTGCGAGGCCCACTCGGCGAACGACTCGTTCAGCCACAGGTCGTCCCACCAGCGCATCGTGACCAGGTCGCCGAACCACATGTGCGCCATCTCGTGCAGGATCGTGTTCGCGCGCGCCTCGTACGCCGCGGCGGTCTGCCGGCTGCGGAAGACGTACTCGTCGCGGAACGTCACGCAGCCGGCGTTCTCCATCGCGCCCATGTTGTACTCGGGCACGAACAGCTGGTCGTACTTGCCGAACGGGTAGCCCATCTCGAACGCCGACTCGAAGAACCCGAAGCCCTGCTTGGTGACCTCGAGGATCTCGTCGGCGTCGAGGTGCTCGGCCAGCGACTGCCGGCAGAACACGCCCAGCGGGATCTCTGCGTCGCGTCCGGCGTAGGAGTCGCGTACGACGTGGTACTCCCCGGCGACCAGCGCGGTGATGTAGGTCGACATCGGCTGGGTCGGCGCGAACCGCCACACGCTCACGCCGTCGCGCAGTGCCTCCGGCTCCGGCGTCGGTGAGTTCGACACCACCTGCCAGTGGCTGGGCGCGGTGACGGTGAACGCGAACGTCGCCTTCAGGTCCGGCTGCTCGAACGTCGTGAACACCCGGCGCGCATCCGGCACCTCGAACTGCGTGTACAGGTAGGTGCGGTCGTCGGCGGGGTCGACGAACCGGTGCAGCCCCTCGCCGGTGCGGCTGTAGGCGCAGTCGGCCACCACCCGCAGCTCGTTCTCGG
>DATABY010000072.1:0-22370 GCA_036259355.1 Nocardioidaceae bacterium | reverse complement strand
TCGCGCGAGATCGTGACCTTCGGACCGTCCACGGTGACCTCGGAGGCCATCGTCAGCTGCGGCAGGTCCAACCGCTCGGCCAGCATCGCCGGCAGCACGCCCATCGACCCGTCGGTCGACGCCATGCCGCACACCACCACGTCCCAGGCCGTGTCGCCCTCCTCGCGCAGCTTCTCCAGCGCCTTGGCCAGCACCAGCGACGTGGCCGCCGCGTCCGAGCCGTGGATCGCCTCGTCGGACACGTGCACGCCCCGGTGCGCGCCCATCTGCAGGCCCTTGCGCACCGCGTCCACGGCCTGCTCGGGGCCGACCGTCAGCACGGTGACCTCGCCCTCGCCCGCCTCGACGATCTTCAGCGCCTCCTCGATGGCGTTCTCGTCGAGCTCGGACAGCAGACCGTCGACGCCGACGCGGTCGACGGTGTTGTCGGAGTCGTTGAACGTGCGGTCGGCAGTCGCGTCCGGCACGTGCTTCACACAGACGACAATGTTCATGGCCAGTACGGCCCCTCCTGTGGAGTCGTGGCCCGGCGCGGATCGCCGGAGGTCAGGCTGCGCCGCGACAGCGGCGGATACCGGCCGAACATACCCGTTGGCTAAGCGGTCGCATACCGGGGCGTGTGGTGGGGTTGCTCACAGCGCGGTCCGCGGCACATCCCCTCGCGAGAGGTGCGCGTCAGGGCCGGATGACTCGGTCGAGCACCCGCCCGGCAACCATGTACAGAACCGCGGCGACACCCCAGTTGGCCAAGGCCTCCTTCGGCGTGCTGTCCAGGTTGAAGACACCACCGCTGAAGGCGTTCCCCTCCACATCGCCGAACGGGCCGGCGATGACGTTGGACACGCTGGTGAGCCACTCGACGATCGGGTTTCCGGACTTTACGTTGTCCTGCAGAGCGATCAGGATGGCGGCGAGCGCAAGGATGACGGCACAGACGACCGCGATGATCCAGACGACCGAGGCGATCCGGGACCGCACGGCGTCGGAACCCACCTTCGCCCCGTGGGCGACCTGCCTGGCCGACACGCGGGGGCGACGGCGGGACTTCTTCCCGGCCTCACCATCGTCCTTCGGCGAGGTCTTGTTGTCGGAGGTGGTGTCGTCGGTCACTGAAGCCATCTCCCTTCACCCTTTCCACTCGAGAAGTATGCGCCTGCGGCTCCTCTAACGCCCAGCCACCGTGGAGGTCACGGTGCCGACGGGAGGCCGGCAACGGCGCACTCCTCAGCGGCCGACGAACTTCGCCTTGCCGGGGCCGCTCTCGACGAACGACTTCATGCCGATCGCGCGGTCCTGCGTGGCGAAGAGACCGGCGAACTGCTGCCGCTCGATCTCCAGCCCGGTCTCCAGGTCGACCTCCAGACCGCGGTCGACGGACTCCTTGGCCGCCCGCAACGCGTACGTCGCCCCGGCGCTGAACTGGTCCGCCCACGACCGGGCGGTGTTGTAGACCTCGCCGGCCGGGACGGCGCGGTCGACCAGGCCGATCCGCAGCGCCTCCTCCGCATCCACGAACCGCCCCGAGAAGATGATGTCCTTGGCCTTGGCCGGCCCGACGAGGCGCGACAGCCGCTGCGTGCCGCCGGCCCCGGGAATGATCCCGAGCAGGATCTCCGGCTGGCCGAGCTTCGCGTCGTCCGCGCACACCCGCACGTCGGCGCACAGCGCGAGCTCGAGCCCGCCGCCGAGGGCGTAGCCGGTGATCGCCGCGACGACCGGCTTCGGGATACGGGCGACCGCGGTCAGCGAGGACTGCAGCGGTCCGGACCGGTCGACCATGTCGGTGTAGGACATGGACTCCATCTCCTTGATGTCCGCGCCCGCCGCGAAGACCCGCTCCCCGCCGTACACCACGACCGAGCGCACGTCGTCACGGTCGGTGGCCTCGCGGGCGGCGGCACGGATCTCCTCCTGCACCTGCACGTTGAGCGCGTTCATCTTCGGTCGGTCCAGACGGATCGTCCCGACGCCGTCCTCGACCTCGAGCCGCACGAACTCACCCACGTGTTCCTCCTCGGGATCTGGGGCAGAAGGTGTCACGCGGAGCCTAGTCCAGGCCTCCGTTCCGCGTGTCGGCGTGGGACCGTCAGGATGTACGGATGATCGACCAACCCGCGGTCTGGCCCGGCCGGCACGCGCCGCTGGGCGCCACGGTGCTCGACGACTCCACGAACTTCGCGGTCTGGGCGCCGAGGGCGTCCCGGGTCGAGCTCTGTCTGTTCGACGACGCCGGGGCCGAGACCCGGCTGCCGCTGACCGAGCGGAGCCTGGGCGTGTGGCACGGGCGGGTGCCGGGGGTGGGCCACGGGCAGCGCTACGGCTTCCGCGCCCATGGTCAGTGGGACCCCGCGCACGGCGCGCGGTTCAATCCCGCCAAGCTCCTCCTCGACCCCTACGCCCGGGCCGTCAGCGGCGGTTACGACCCCAAGGAGCTGACGTACCACGACCGCGACTCCGCGCCGTACGTGCCGCGGTCGGTGGTGGTGGCCGACCACTTCGACTGGGGCGCGGAGAACCGGCCCGACGTGCCGTGGTCGGACACCGTGATCTACGAGCTGCACGTCCGAGGGTTCACCCGGTGTCACCCCGACGTCCCGGAGGAGCTCCGCGGCACGTACGCCGGCCTCGCGCACCCGGCGGTCGTGCAGTACCTGCAGGACCTGGGCGTGACCGCCGTCGAGCTCCTGCCCGTGCACCAGTTCTTCTCCGAGCCCAGGGTGAGCGCGCGGGGTCTGGCCAACTACTGGGGCTACAACAGCATCGGCTTCTTCGCCCCGCACCACGCCTACAGCGCCCGGGGGGACACCGGTGGCCAGGTGCACGAGTTCAAGCAGCTGGTCCGAACGCTGCACGCGGCGGGGATCGAGGTCATCCTCGACGTGGTCTACAACCACACCGCCGAAGGGCCTCCCAACGGACCCACGCTGTCCTTCCGCGGCTACGACGACCGCACGTACTACCGCCAGCTGCACGGCACCTACTCCGACGTCACCGGCTGCGGCAACACGTTCAACGCCAACGAGCCGCAGGCACTCGGGCTCGTGCTCGACTCGCTGCGCTACTGGGCGACCGAGATGCACGTCGACGGCTTCCGCTTCGACCTGGCACCAGCCCTGACCCGCAACGCGCACGCGGTCGACCTGCGCGGACCGTTCCTGGCGGCGGTCGGCCAGGACCCGGTACTGCGTGAGCTCAAGCTGATCGCGGAGCCGTGGGACGCGACCGCCGAAGGCTACTGCGTCGGCCAGTTCCCTCCTCCCTGGTGGGAGTGGAACGACAAGTTCCGTGACACCGTCCGCGACTTCTGGCGCGGCCGCTCCGACTCCGTCCGTGACCTGGCCTTCCGGCTGGCCGGGTCCAGCGACCTGTACGCCGGTGACGGACGCCTGCCGTACTCCTCGGTCAACTTCGTCACCGCCCATGACGGTTTCACGCTGCGCGACCTGGTGACCTACGAGCACAAGCACAACGAGGCCAACGGCGAAGGCGGACGCGACGGCACCGACGACAACCGGTCCTGGAACTGCGGTGTGGAGGGTGAGACCGAGGACCCGCACGTCAAGGCGCTGCGTCACCGGCAGGCCGCGAACCTGCTGGCGACGGTGCTGCTGGCCACCGGTGTGCCGATGCTGGTGGCCGGCGACGAGCGGGGGCGCACGCAGGGCGGCAACAACAACCCCTACTGCCAGGACAACGAGGTGTCCTGGGTGGACTGGGCCGAGGACCCGGACTGGGCCCGGCTGGGCGTGCTCGCCCGACGGCTGGTCGCGCTGCGGCGCGAGCACCCTGTGCTGCGCCAGCGGCACTTCTTCGCCGGGCGGCCGGTGGTCGAGGGCGGTCGCAAGGACGTGTCCTGGCTCCATCCCGGCGGGCGCGAGATGACCGAGGCCGACTGGTACGACCACGACCTGCGCACGCTCGGGCTGTTCCTCGCCGGTGACGCCATCCGCGCTCGCGGCGAGCGCGGGGAGACGATCAAGGACGACTCGTTCCTGCTCTGGCTGCACGCCGGCGGCACCGACGTGGACGTGACGCTGCCCGGCCTCTCGTCCGGCTACGACGAGGTGGTCCGCACCGACCGCCTGGACCGGATCGACCGGCCCACGCCGCGGCGGTACGACGGCGGCGAGCGCATGGCCGTGACGGCCCGGAGCATGGTGGTACTCCGGGCGCAGTGACCCGCGGCGGCGGTGTCCCGGCTACCCGGCCTCGAAGCCGGAGCTCTCGGCATGCTGCGACGGCCACGCGACCAGGCCCAGCTCGGCCGGAGCCGCGATCAGCGGGTTCCTCGGCAGGATCCGCACCGTGTATCCGAACGGGCCGTTGCGGGCGAGCTCGACCTCGCCCTCGAACCGGTGCCGTCCCGCTTCGTACGACTCGGCGAGGCCGAGCGACACCAGCGCCGGGTCGCGCAGCTGGTCGTCACTGTCGACGCGACCGTGCATGACCTGCACGTCCACGTCGTCGGGTGTGAGCGACCCCAGCGATGCATACACGCGCACCTGCAGGGTGGAGCCGACCTCGGGCGAGTCCGGCACCCCGAAGGACTCCACATGGTCGACCCGGACGCCGTGCCAGCCGTCGATGAGGCGCCGCTTCCAGTGCGCGAGGTCGCGGGCACCGCTGAAGTCCTTGTCGAGCGCACGCGACGTCACCGCGGCCGGGTGGTACAGCTCCACCGTGTAGTCACGCAGCATCCGCGAGGCCAGCACCTTCGGCCCGAGCGACTTCAGCGTGTGCCGCACCATCTCGATCCAGCGGATCGGCAGCCCCTTCGCGTCGTGGTCGTAGAAGCGCGGGGCGACCTCGGTCTCGATCAGGTCGTAGAGCGCGGCCGCCTCGATGTCGTCGCGCCGGTCCGGGTCCTCGACACCCTCGGCGGACGGGATCGCCCAGCCGTTGTTGCCGTCGTACCACTCGTCCCACCACCCGTCGCGGATGGAGAGGTTGAGCCCGCCGTTCAGTGCGGCCTTCATCCCGGAGGTGCCGCACGCCTCGTACGGCCGCAGCGGGTTGTTGAGCCAGACGTCACAGCCCGGGTACATCGGCTGCGCCATCGAGATGTCGTAGTCGGGCAGGAACACGATCCGGTGCCGCAGCCTGGGGTCGTCCGCGAACCGCACCATCTCCTGGATCAGCCGCTTGCCCCCGTCGTCGGCCGGGTGGGCCTTGCCGGCGATCACCAGCTGGATCGGCCGCTCCGGGTGCAGCAGCAGCGACTTGAGCCGGTCGGGGTCGCGCAGCATCAGGGTGAGGCGCTTGTACGACGGCACGCGACGCGCGAACCCGATCGTGAGCACGTCGGGGTCGAGCACGTTGTCGATCCACCCGAGCTCGGCGGGCGTCGCCCCACGCAGCAGCCACGCCTCCCGGAGCCTCCTGCGCGCGTCGTCGACGAACCGTTGCCGCAGCACTCGCTTGGTGTCCCAGATCGAGCGCGCGGAGATCTTGTCGATGGACTCCCAGTCCTCGCCGTACTCGGTCAGCCGGCCACCGCCCTCGCGGGCACCGAGCTCGAGGACCTCACGGGCCACCCACGTCGGCGCGTGCACGCCGTTGGTGACCGAGCCGATCGGAACCTCCTCCTCGTCGAAGCCCGGCCACAGCCCCGAGAACATCTCCCGGCTGACGACGCCGTGCAGCCGGCTGACGCCGTTGGCGCGCTGGGCCAGCCGCAGACCCATGACCGCCATGTTGAACATGGTGGGGTCGCCGGACGGGTAGGTCTCCGCGCCGAGGGCCAGGATGCGGTCGACGGGGACGCCCGGACAGGCGTTGTCGCCGCCGAAGTGCTGCTCGATCAGCTCCCGGTCGAAGCGGTCGATCCCGGCGGGGACCGGGGTGTGCGTGGTGAACACCGTGCCCGCCCGGGTGGCCTCGAGGGCGGTGTCGAAGTCGAGGTCGCGCTCCTCGGTGAGCTCGCGGATGCGCTCGACCCCCAGGAACCCGGCGTGCCCCTCGTTGGTGTGGAACACCTCGGGCTCGGCGGCACCGGTGAGACGGCAGTAGGCCCGGATGGCGCGGACGCCGCCGACGCCGAGCAGCATCTCCTGCAGGAGCCGGTGCTCGCCGCCCCCGCCGTACAGCCGGTCGGTGACGTCGCGGACCGGGCCGGAGTTCTCCTCGTGGTCGGAGTCGAGCAGCAGCATCGGCACACGTCCGACCTGGGCGACCCAGATCCGGCCGGTGAGGGTCTGCTCACCCGGCAGCCCGACGCGCACCGTGGCGGGTGTCCCGTCCTCCTCGCGCAGCTGGGTCAGCGGCAGCCCGTCGGGGTCGACGATCGGATAGCGCTCCTGCTGCCACCCCTCGCGGCTGAGCGACTGCACGAAGTAGCCGTGCCGGTAGAGCAGGCCGACCGCGATCATCGGGACGCCGAGGTCGCTGGCGGTCTTGAGGTGGTCGCCGGCCAGGATGCCGAGTCCGCCGGAGTACTGCGGCAGGACGGAGGTGATGCCGAACTCCGGGGAGAAGTACGCGATCTGCTGGGGCGCCGACGGGTCCAGCTTCTGGTACCAGCGCTCGCCGGTGAGGTACTCCTCGAGGTCGGCGCGTGCGAGCTGGAGCAGGCGCAGGAACTTTCGGTCGCCCGCGAGCTGCTGCAGTCGCTGCGAGGACACCGCGCCCAGCAGCCGCACGGGGTCGTACCGGCACTCCTTCCACAGGTCCGGGTCAACGGTCTCGAACAGGTCCTGGGTCTCCGGGTGCCAACACCACCGCAGGTTGTTGACCAGCTCGCCCAGCGGCTCGAGGGCCTCGGGGAGCATCGGGCGGACGGTGAACCGACGTATCGCTCGCACGCCCGAACGGTAGTCGGCCTGCCGCGCGATGCGCCAACCGGCGACACGCCGACGTACCGTGTCGTCGATGACGTCGGACGCCGAGCGACCGCGGGAGCGCACCGCACCGGCCGCATGGAACGCGGCACTGCTGACCGTGCGCTTCCTCACCGAGCTGGCGCTGCTGGCCGTCTTCGTGGCCACCGGGGTCGCGCTGGGCGGCGACCCGGCGATGCAGGTCGCACTCGGCGTGCTTCTCCCGGCCGTGGCTGTCGCCGTGTGGGGCAGGTTCGTCGCGCCCAAGGCCTCGCGTCGGCTACCCGACCCCGCGCGGCTGTCGGTCGAGGTCGCGCTGTTCCTGGTCAGCGCCGTGGCCCTGGCGCTGGCCGGCCACGCCACGCTCGCCCTCGTCTACGGGGTGCTCGCGATCGGCACCGCCGTACTCGTGCGCCGGGTCGCTCCCGGCTCCTGAGCCGGCCGGGCGGTCGACTCGCGGCGGAGTGTGCATGGTCGGCCCAACCTGGGTAGGTTCACAGACAATGGTTGGACGCATCCCGATTACCGACGTCAGCCCGGTGGTCGACCTCGGTCGGCTGCCGGCGAAGGCAACGGTCGGTGAGACCTTTCCGATCGCCGCGACGGTGTTCCGCGAGGGACACGACATGCTCGGCGCCAACGTCCTGCTGCACGGGCCCGACGGCCGAGCCCGGCCGATCGTCCGCATGGCCGAGACCGGTCCGAAGACCGACCGCTGGGAAGCGTCCGTCACGCCCGGCACCGAGGGCCCGTGGTCGTTCACGGTCGAGGCGTGGAGCGACCCCGTCGGCACCTGGCGGCACAACGCCGAGATCAAGATCCCGGCGGAGATCGACGTGGAGCTCATGCTGGCCGAGGGGGCCCTGGTGCTGGAGCGCGCGGCCGCGAACCTCCCTCCCGACGCGAAGCCCGAGCACCGAGCGCTGACCGACGCGGTGAGTGCGCTGCGCGACACCGGCCGGCCGGTGCAGGCGCGGTTCTCCGCGGGGATCGGCCCGGAGGTCGACGAGGTGCTCGCGGCCCACCCCCTGCGGGAGCTGGTCAGCCAGGAGGGTCCGTTCCCGTTCTACGTCGACCGCGAGCGCGCGCTCTACGGTTCCTGGTACGAGTTCTTCCCCCGCTCGGAGGGCGCCGCGTACGACACCTCCACGGGCGCCTGGCGCACCGGGACGTTCCGTACGGCGGCCAAGCGGCTCGAGGGAGTCGCCGCGATGGGCTTCGACGTCATCTACCTGCCGCCGGTCCACCCGATCGGCAAGGTCAACCGCAAGGGCCCGAACAACACCCTCGTCGCGCACGAGAACGACACCGGCTCGCCGTGGGCGATCGGCTCCGACGAGGGAGGCCACGACGCCGTTCACCCCGACCTGGGCACGATCGACGACTTCGACGCGTTCGTCGCCCGCGCCAACGACCTCGGCCTCGAGGTCGCCCTCGACCTGGCCCTGCAGTGCGCACCCGACCATCCGTGGGTGACGGCGCACCCGGAGTGGTTCACCACCCGGGCCGACGGGAGCATCGCCTACGCGGAGAACCCGCCGAAGAAGTACCAGGACATCTACCCGCTCAACTTCGACAACGACCCGGACGGGATCTACGCCGAGGTGCTACGGGTCGTGCGGCACTGGATGGACCACGGCGTCCGGATCTTCCGGGTCGACAACCCGCACACGAAGCCGGTGGAGTTCTGGCAGTGGCTGCTCGCCGAGGTTCGCAGGACCGACCCCGACGTGATCTTCCTGTCGGAGGCGTTCACCCGCCCGCCGATGATGCGAGCGCTCGGCATGGTCGGGTTCCACCAGTCCTACACCTACTTCACCTGGCGCACCGAGAAGTGGGAGCTGGAGGAGTACCTCACCGAGCTGGCCTACGAGACCAGCCACGTGCTGCGACCGAACTTCTTCGTCAATACGCCCGACATCCTGCACGCCTTCCTGCAGTACGGCGGTCCGGCAGCGTTCAAGATCCGGGCCGCGCTGGCTGCGACGTCATCGCCGAGCTGGGGTGTCTACGCCGGCTTCGAGCTGTTCGAGCACGGCGCGGTGCGGCCGGGCTCGGAGGAGTACCTCGACTCCGAGAAGTACCAGCTGCGGCCGCGCGACTGGGAGCGCGCCGAGGCCGAGGGCCGCTCGCTGGCGCCCTACCTCACCCGGCTCAACGAGATCCGGCGCGAGCACCCTGCGCTGCAGCGGCTGCGCAACGTCACCATCCACGCCCCCGAGGACCAGGCATTCCTGGCCTACTCCAAGAAGGAGGGGGACAACGTCCTGCTCGTGGTCATCAACCTCGACCCGCACGCGGCCCGTGAGACCACGGTGCACCTGAACATGCCCGCGCTCGGCCTCGACTGGCACGACACGTTCGTCGTGCACGACGAGATCACCGAGCAGACCTGGCGCTGGGGCGAGCACAACTACGTGCGGCTCGACCCGGCCCACGAACCCGCCCACGTGCTGACTGTGAGAAGGACCTGGTAGGTGACCACTCCCCCGGACACCCACGCGGCCGAGGCCGCCACGCCCGAGAGCGACCGGGATCCGCACTGGTTCAAACGTGCGGTCTTCTACGAGGTCCTGGTGCGGTCGTTCAAGGACTCCAACGGCGACGGGGTCGGCGACTTCCGCGGCCTGCGCCAGAAGCTGGACTACCTCGCCTGGCTCGGCGTCGACTGCCTGTGGATCCCCCCGTTCTTCACGTCTCCGCTCCGTGACGGCGGGTACGACGTGGCCGACTACGGCGGCATCCAGCCCGAGGTGGGCACCCTCGAGGACTTCAAGGAGCTGCTCGACGCCGCGCACTCGCGCGGTATCCGGGTCATCATCGACATGGTGATGAACCACACCTCGGACCAGCACGAGTGGTTCCAGGAGTCACGACGCGATCCGAACGGCCCGTACGGCGACTTCTTCGTCTGGTCCGACACCGACGACCGCTACCACGGCACCCGCATCATCTTCGTCGACACCGAGACGTCGAACTGGACGTGGGACCCGGTGCGCGGGCAGTACTTCTGGCACCGCTTCTACAGCCACCAGCCCGACCTGAACTACGAGAACCCCAAGGTCCACGACGCGATGTTCGACGCGTTGAGCTTCTGGCTCGACCTGGGCGTCGACGGGTTCCGGCTCGACGCGGTGCCCTACCTGTACGAGACCGAGGGCACCAACAACGAGAACCTGCCCGAGACCCACCAGTTCCTCAAGCGGGTTCGGCAGTACGTCGACGAGAACTACCCCGACCGGGTGCTGCTCGCCGAGGCCAACCAGTGGCCGGCCGACGTGGTCGACTACTTCGGCGACTTCGAGGCCGGCGGCGACGAGTGCCACATGTGCTTCCACTTCCCGGTGATGCCGCGCATCTTCATGGCCGTGCGCCGGGAGTCGCGCTACCCGATCTCCGAGATCCTCGCGCAGACCCCGGAGATCCCGGAGCACTGCCAGTGGGGCATCTTCCTGCGCAACCACGACGAGCTCACCCTCGAGATGGTCACCGACGAGGACCGCGACTACATGTGGGACGAGTACGCCCACGACCCGCGGATGAAGGCCAACATCGGCATCCGGCGCCGGCTGGCCCCGCTGCTCGACAACGACGTCAACCGGATGGAGCTGTTCACCGCGTTGCTGCTGTCGCTGCCCGGTTCCCCGGTCCTGTACTACGGCGACGAGATCGGCATGGGCGACAACATCTGGCTCGGTGACCGCGACGGCGTACGCACGCCCATGCAGTGGACCCCCGACCGCAACGCCGGCTTCTCCACCGCCACCCCGGGCCGGCTGCACCTGCCGGTGATCATGGACCCGGTGTACGGCTACGAACGGGTCAACGCCGAGGCCGAGCTCGAGAACACGTCGTCGCTGCTGCACTGGACGCGTGCGATCGTGCACGCGCGCAAGGAGCACCCCGCCTTCGGCATGGGCGACTTCACCGACCTCGGCGGCTCCAACCCGGCCGTGTTCACGTTCGCCCGCGAGTTCGGCGACGACGTGGTGCTCTGCGTCAACAACCTGTCCCGCTTCCCCCAGCCCGTCGAGCTCGACCTGCGCCGCTACGTCGGTGTCGAGCCGGTGGAGCTGCTCGGCGGGGTGCGGTTCCCGTCGATCGGCGAGCTGCCCTACCTGCTGACGCTCGGGCCCTACGGCTTCTACTGGTTCCGGCTCCCCAAACCCAAGGAGGCTCCGTCCACGTGACGTCGGGATACGACGAGCACCTCCACGAGTACCTCGGCCACCAACGGTGGTTCGCCGGCAAGGGTCGCGCCTTCAGCGTGACCGGCCGCCGCACCTTCCCGTGGCTGAGCGAGGCCGAGGGCAGGCCGGCGTTCCGGGTCGAGCTCGTCACGGTCACCTACGGTGACGGCGACACCGAGGTGTACCAGATGCCGGTCTCCTACTATCCCGAGGTCCAGGAGCACCTCGCCCACGCCTTCATCGGCACCTGGCGCGAGGAGGACCTCGGCGACCTCATGGCCTACGACGGGCTGCACGACCGCGAGGCCACGTCGTACCTGCTGGAGGCTCTGCTGCAGGAGCGCGCGGTGGAGGGGCTGCAGTTCCACTGCCTGGAGGAGACCGAGCGCGACCTGTCCGGCCCCTCGTTGCTGATGTCGGCCGAGCAGAGCAACTCCTCGCTGGTGTTCGGCGACGACGCGTTGCTCAAGGTGTTCCGCAAGGTCGCGCCCGGACGCAAC
This sequence comes from Nocardioidaceae bacterium, assembly GCA_036259355.1. Classification (GTDB taxonomy): domain Bacteria; phylum Actinomycetota; class Actinomycetes; order Propionibacteriales; family Nocardioidaceae; genus JALZDI01. The sequence continues at coordinate 10,865 of DATABY010000072.1, read as the reverse complement.
CCCGACATCGAGATCCACGAGGCGCTCACCCACGCCGGCGTGGACAAGATCGCGGGGCTCTACGGCTGGGTCAGCGCCGCCTGGGACGAGGAAGGAGCGGAGACCACCGGCACCGCCGACCTGGGGATGCTGCAGCAGTTCCTGCGCACGGCGACCGACGGCTGGACGATGGCGCTGAACAGCGTCCGCGACCTCTACGCCGAGGCCGATCTGCACGCCGACGAGGTCGGCGGCGACTTCGCCGGGGAGTCGCACCGGCTGGGCGCGGCGACCGCAGAGGTGCACCGCCACCTCGCCGAGCTGCTCGACACCCGGACGTGGAGCACCACGGAGGTGCACGACCTCGCGGCCGCCATGCACCGCCGGCTCGACGCCGCCCTGCAGGCCGTGCCGCAGCTCGAGCCGCACGCGGACGGGCTGCGGGAGACGTTCGACGAGCTGACCAAGGTCGACCACGGCATCCCGGTCCAGCGGGTCCACGGCGACCTGCACCTGGGGCAGACGCTGCGCACGGTCAAGGGCTGGAAGCTCATCGACTTCGAGGGCGAGCCGGCCAAGCCGCTGTCCGAGCGGGTCGCGCTGGACTCGCCGCTGCGCGACGTCGCGGGCATGCTGCGCTCGTTCGACTACGCCGCCGCCAACCTGCTCACCGACCACCCGCACGACCGGCAGATCGCCTACCGCTGCCGCGAGTGGGCGCAGCGCAACCGGGTCGCCTTCTGCGAGGGCTACGCCGAGGAGTCGCCGATCGACCCGCGCCACGAGACCGTGCTGATGCGCGCCTACGAGACCGACAAGGCCGTCTACGAGGTCCTCTACGAAGCCCGAAACCGACCGTCCTGGCTCGGCATCCCGATGGCCGCCATCGCCCGGCTGTCCGGGACGGACACGGACACACCGCTGGGGGAGACAGCTGATGAGCAAGCCTGACCTGCAGACGCTCGTCGCCGGGCACCATCACGACCCGCACTCCGTTCTCGGCCCGCACGTCGGCCCCGACGGCGTCACGGTCCGGGTGCTGCGGCCGTCGGCCAGCACGGTCACGGTGGTCACCCCCGACGGCAAGCACGCGCTCGAGCACGAGCACCACGGTGTCTGGCGCGGCGTGCTCCCCGACCGGGAGGTCCCGGACTACCGGCTCGAGGTGGAGTACGACGGCCGCACCGTGCGCAGCGACGACCCGTACCGCTTCCTCCCCACCCTCGGCGAGGTGGACCAGCACCTGATCGGCGAGGGCCGGCACGAGCAGCTGTGGACGGTGCTCGGTGCGCACGTACGCACCTACACCTCCTCACGCGGCGAAGTGACCGGGACGTCCTTCGCCGTATGGGCGCCGAGCGCCCGTGGCGTCCGCGTCAGCGGCGAGTTCAACGGCTGGGACTCCACGCCGCACCCGATGCGCTCACTGGGGTCCAGCGGCGTGTGGGAGCTGTTCGTGCCCGACGTCGGCAGCGGGACCCGCTACAAGTTCGACGTCTGCGGTCCCGACGGGGTGTGGCGCGAGAAGGCCGACCCGATGGCGTTCTACGCCGAGACCGCCCCGGCCAACGCGTCCGTGGTCTTCGACTCGACGTACACGTGGGACGACGCGACCTGGCTGGAGCAGCGGGCCAAGCGTGCGGTGCACGTCAACCCGATGAGCGTGTACGAAGTGCATCTGGGCTCCTGGCTCAAGGACCGCTCCTACCGCAACCTGGCCGAGGAGCTGGTGAGCTACGTCAGCGACCTCGGGTTCAGCCACGTCGAGCTGCTGCCGGTGATGGAGCACCCGTTCGGCGGGTCGTGGGGCTACCAGGTCTCGTCGTACTACGCTCCCACCTCCCGCTTCGGTGACCCGGACGACTTCCGTTACCTCGTCGACCGCCTGCACCAGGCCGGCATCGGCGTGCTCATGGACTGGGTCCCGGCGCACTTCCCCAAGGACGAGTGGGCCCTGGCCCGGTTCGACGGCACGCCGCTGTACGAGCACGCCGACCCGGCCCGCGGGGAGCACCCGGAGTGGGGGACGTTGATCTTCGACTTCGGTCGCACGGAGGTGCGCAACTTCCTCGTCGCCAACGCGCTGTACTGGCTCGAGGAGTTCCACATCGACGGTCTGCGCGTCGACGCCGTCGCCTCGATGCTCTACCTGGACTACTCCCGGCCGGAGGGTGCGTGGCGGCCCAACGTGCACGGTGGTCGGGAGAACCTCGAGGCGGTGGCGTTCCTGCAGGAGATGAACGCCACCTGCTACAAGCGGGTGCCCGGTGTCGTGACGGTCGCGGAGGAGTCCACGGCGTGGCCCGGCGTCACCCGGCCCACTCATCTGGGCGGGCTGGGCTTCGGCCTGAAGTGGAACATGGGCTGGATGCACGACTCGCTGAGCTACATGCAGCAGGACCCGATCCACCGGCAGTACCACCACCACCAGATGACGTTCTCGATGATGTACGCCTACTCCGAGAACTACGCGCTGCCGATCTCGCACGACGAGGTCGTGCACGGCAAGGGCTCCCTGCTGCGGAAGATGCCCGGCGACCGGTGGCGCCAGCTCGCCAACCTGCGCGCCTTCCTCGCGTTCATGTGGGCGCACCCCGGCAAGCAGCTGCTGTTCATGGGCCAGGAGATCGCCCAGGAGTCGGAGTGGTCGGAGGCACGCGAGCTGGACTGGTGGCTGCTCGACCACGTCGAGCACCGTGGCGTGCACTCGCTGGTGCGCGACCTGAACCGGACCTACCGCGAGCACCCCGCGCTGTGGGCGCTCGACCACGACGCCGAGGGCTTTGCCTGGATCGACGCCAACGACGCGACCAACAACGTGTTCAGCTTCCTGCGCACCGACGGCAACGACTCGCTCGTCGCCTGCATCGCCAACTTCGCCGCGGTCCCGCACGAGGGCTACCGGCTCGGGCTGCCCAGGACCGGCCGGTGGCGCGAGCTGCTCAACACCGACGCGGAGCTCTACTACGGCTCTGGCGTGGGCAACCTCGGCCAGGTGGAGGCGGTCGACCAGGGGTGGCACGGGCAGCCGGCGTCGACGGTCCTGCGCCTGCCGCCGCTCGGCGTCGTGCTGCTGGGACATGTTCCCGAGCCGACACGCGACGCCGACAAGGTCGCGGGTGCGGAGCAGGCGCCGACGACGACGCCGACGACGCCGGCGACCCAGCCCCGGCCGACCACCGACACCGAGCAGCCGAGGCAGGCCAGGCACACCAAGCCGACCCGGCGCACATGAGGCGACCGACGGCCCCACTGACCGACGGGGCGGTGACGCTGCTGCCGTCCGGTCACGAGGACGACCCGGAGCACCTGCGCTTCGACGTGGAGCACGAGGGCAGGGTCGTCGGCGACGTGTCCCTGCTGCTGCTCGAGGACCTCGTCGGCCAGCTCGCCTGGTCGACGCTGCCGGGCCAACGCCGGCGGGGCATGGCCACGCGCGCGGTCCGGCTGCTCACCCGCTACGCGCTGCAGGAGCGGGGGTTGGCCAGGGTGCAGGCGTACGTCGACCCCGCCGACACCGCCTCGTTGCGCATCGCCGGGAGGTCGGGCCTGCGGCGCGAGGGGGTCCTGCGCGGACTGCGGGGCCACCGCAGCGACGACCGGAGCGGGGGCGCCGCCGACGACGCGGGTGGTCGCGCGGACCTGGTGGTGTTCGCACGGCTGGCCGACGACCCCGAGCCGCACGAGCCTGAAGGGTTCCGGGCGGTGCTCAACGCCGGGCTGCCACGCAAGCGGGTGATCGCCCAGCTGGCGGTGCGCGACACCCAGAGCCGGCTGCTGCTCTGCCAGCTCAGCTACAAACCCGACTGGGACCTCCCCGGCGGCGTGGTGGAGGTCGGCGAGTCACCGCGGCTTGCCGCCGCCCGCGAGGTCGAGGAGGAGCTCGCGCTCACCGTCGTGGCCGGCGACCTGCTGCTGGTGGACTGGCTGCCGGCGTGGAGCGGCTGGGACGACGCCTGCACGCTGGTGTTCGACGGCGGCGTCCATGCCCCCGACCTGACCGACGCGATCGTGCCCGAGCCACGGGAGATCCTGACCGCGCAGTTCTGCGACGCGGACCAGATCCGCTCCCGGTGTGCGCCGCAGACGACGCGCCGGGCGCTGGCGGCCCTGGAGACGACGCCCGGGCACACCCGCTATTTGGAGAGCGGCACCGCACCGGCCCCGTGACCGTTCCGCCCGGTCACGAGCCCTGGCCGTCCACGACGCCGCCGTACTGGCCGATGAGACGCGGTCTGCCCTCCCCGCGGGGCGGGAGGAACAGCAGCAGCTGGTGGGTGTAGTCGAGGGTGGCCGAACGGTAGACGCGTCCCGGCAGGTACGCGGCGGTGTCGGCGTTGTCGTCCCAGTCGATGTAGCTGTTGGTCTGCACGCTGTAGGCGTCGCGCCGGTTGACCGTGCCGAACACCAGCATGCCGCCGCCCTCGACGCGCACGGCGAAGCGTGGCGTCTGCGGTGTCCACGTCTGCTCGAAGGTGGCGAACGGCAGGGACGCCTGGGTCTGCTGGAACTTGCGGGTCTGGGTGATGAAGGCGTCGGAGGCGAAGAACGCGTCGTCCGCGCTCTGACCCTCAGCCAGGGCCCCGGCGTAGCGCTGCACCGCCGCCGTGGGCGACACGCCGGTGCCGGTGGCGTCCTCGGGCGCCACGGTGACGGCCGCGCCGTTGCTGTCCTGGACCACGGGCGGCAGACCCGCCTGCGGGGTCGTCTCCGGCGCCATCGTCATCAGCCACGGTGAGACCGAGTCGGCGCGCTCGAAGACCGCGACCCGCTTGTTGCCGCCCTTCTCGTCCCGTGCGAGTACGACGAACCACAGCGGGTAGGCCTCGAACCGCGGCGCGACGACCTGCTCCGGCGCGGCCAGCCGCACGGTGGCGTACCCCTCGGGCTTGTCCACCCGGACGCTGACGAAGTACGCGCCCTGGTCGATGTCGAGCAGGTCGCCGCCCTCGATCTGCGGCAGCAGCGACGCGTCGAGGCGCTCGTCGGCGCGGGCCCGGACGGCGTTGTAGGTGGCGACGACCGAGCGCGCCGACGCCGGCGACGCCGCGGGCTTGCTGACGACCGAGGTGTCCTTGCGCTGGGGCACCCCGCACGCCGAGCCGAGCACCGCGACGCAGAGCAGGCCGGCCATCAGCCGCATACCGGCGTGTGCAGTCCTCATGCGGCGTCCTGCTTGGCGCGGGGCCGCATCGCGTGCAGGCCGCGTGGCGTCGCCCGGGTGGTCAGCACGGCCCAGCCGAACACCGCGACACCGAGGCCGAGAACCACCAGCGCCAGCCCGACCACGAAGACGCCGGGCGCCACGACGGCCGCCGTGACGTCGACCACCAGGCCGTCCCCACTGTCTCGGGCGAGGATCACCACGTCGGCGGCCGTGTCGGGCAGCCGCCAGGACAGCACCGCATCGCCGCGACCCTCGGCATCGGCGATCCACCAGTTCTGGTCACCCGGCTCGCCCTTGGGAAAGCCACCTCCCGGCACCCGCGTCGTGGCGACCTGCCAGGGGATGCTGATGGCGTCGATGCGGGTACGGGGTGTGCCGTCGAGGAAGTCGCGCACGTCCACGTCGTGCGCCACGCCGAGGAAGAGGGGGCGCTCCCGGCCGGGGCTGGCGACCCTCAGCTCCACCCTGGGGCCGGCGTAGGCCAGCGCCTCCGGCGCGGTCACGATCGCCTGTCCCGGCGTGCTGAGCCGATGCGGTCCGGTTCCCATCCGGTCGTCCGGTCCGAACAGGACCGCGAGCGCGATCCCGAGCACTGCGCTGAGCACGCCCAGCGCGATGAGCGCAAGGCCTCCCAGTCGCCGCATAAGGACGCCAAGCCTAGTCCGCCGTGGACGGGCCGCGTCAGAACAGTGCGCTGGCCAGCCGGGTCCGGAAGGTGCGGACCCGCGGGTCGTCGTTGCCCACGAGGTCGAACAGCTCCACGAGGTGCGTGCGGACGCGGTCGCGGTCGTCGCCGGCGACCCTGGCGACCGTTGTCACCAGCCGGTCGAAGGCGTCCTCGACGTGCCCGCCCATGAGGTCGACGTCGGCGACCTTTATCTGTGCCTCGACGTCGCCGGGATCGGCGGCCGCGGCCTCGCGGGCGGCGGCCAGGTCGACCCCCCGGGTGCGGGCGACCAGGTGCACGCGCGCCAGCCCGGTCCGCGCCTCCTGGTCACCGGGGTCCTCGCGCAGCAGCCGCTCGTACGCCGCGATGGCGCCGTCGAGGTCGCCGGTGGCCAGCGCCTCCTCCGCCTCGGCGTACTTGGGGTCGGCCTCCGGTTCCTCCGCCTCCGGCTCCTCGACACCCTGCCGTGGCTGGACCCGGCCGGTCATCCCGTTGGTCACCGCACTCTGCACCACCTGGTTGAGCACCTGGCGGAGGTCGGCCTCGGGCACGTTCTGCTGAGCGACCGGCTGCAGCTGCCCCTGCAGGGCGATGGCGAACAGCGGCACCCCCGGCACTCCGATGCTCTGCGCGATCTGCGGGTTGGCGTCCACGTCGAGCAGGGCCAGCAGGAAGCGGCCCTCGAACTCGTCGGCCAGCTTGCTCAGCGTGCGGGCCAGCTCCAACGACTCCGCCGACTGGGGGGAGTAGAAGCACACCGCGACCGGCAGCTGCGTCGAGCGCTGCATCTCTGCCTGAAAGTTCTCGGCCGTGATCTCGACCGCGTAGGCGCCGCCGACCGCGCCTCCTGCCGCGCCGGTGCCGGACGGAGCCCCGGCGGGCGGAGCCGAGGACTTCAGAGCCGACAGGTCGACGGCACCAGGACGCGAGAACGGAACACTCATGCCGCCCATCCTAGGAGCGGCCGGTCGCCGTCGTGTCCTGACCTCCCCAGCCCACGGTAGGTTTCGCGGATGGACGACCCGGGTCAGAACCTGGCCGGCTCGCGGTACTCCCCCCACTCGGCGCGCAGGGCGTCGCAGATCTCACCGAGCGTCGCCTCGACCCGCACGGCGTCGAGCATGGCGGGGATCATGTTGTCCTCCGTGCGGCCCACCTCGACCATGCGCTGCAGCGCGGCCTGCACCGCGGAGTCGTCCCGTGCGGCTCGGCGCTCGGCAAGCTCGGCCACCTGCTCCCGCTCCACCTCGTGCGAGACCCGCAGGATCTCCAGGTCCTCGGTCACCGAGCGGGTGTGGCAGTTGACCCCGACGATCTTCTTGTCACCCTTCTCCAGCGCCGTCTGGTACTGGAAGGCCGCCTCGGCGATCTCGGACATGAACCAGCCGTCCTCGATGCCGCGCAGGATGCCGCGGGTCATCGGCCACACGCCATGCCGCCCCTCGGCAGTGCTGCGGCGCACCAGCTCGGCCAGCCCCGCCGTGTCCGCGGCCCGCAGCCCGGTGCCGCCCATCGCCAGGATGCGGTCGAAGATCGCCTCGGCCTCGGCCTCGATCTTGTCGGTGAGGGCCTCGAGGTACCACGACCCGCCGAGCGGGTCGGCGACGTTGACGACACCGGTCTCCTCCAGCAGCACCTGCTGGGTGCGCAGCGCGATCTCCGCGGAGCGCTCGGTCGGCAGCGCCAGCGTCTCGTCGAGCGCGTTGGTGTGCAGGCTGTTGGTGCCGCCGAGCACGGCGGCCAGCGCCTCCACCGCCGTACGGACGACGTTGTTGTACGGCTGCTGGGCGGTCAGCGACACGCCCGCCGTCTGGGTGTGGAAGCGCAGCCACTGGGCCCTCTCGGTCTCCGCCCCGTACACGTCGCGCAGCCAGCGCGCCCAGATCCGGCGGGCGGCGCGGAACTTCGCGATCTCCTCGAAGAAGTCGACGTGGCTGTCGAAGAAGAACGACAGTCCGGGGGCGAACCGGTCGACGTCGAGGCCTCGGGAGAGACCGAGCTCGACGTAGCCGAACCCGTCGGCGAGCGTGTACGCCAGCTCCTGTGCGGCCGTCGAGCCGGCCTCGCGGATGTGGTACCCGGACACCGACAGCGGCTTGTACGCCGGGATGTCGTTGGCGCAGTACTCCATCAGGTCGCCGATCAGGCGCAGGTGCGGCTCGGCCGCGAACAGCCACTCCTTCTGGGCGATGTACTCCTTGAAGATGTCGGTCTGCAGCGTGCCGTTGAGCTTGCCGATGTCGGCGCCCTGGCGCTCGGCCGCGACGAGATACATGCAGAAGACGGGGACGGCCGGACCGCTGATCGTCATCGAGGTGGTGACGTCCTCCAGCGGGATGCCGCCGAACAGGACGTCCATGTCGGCCGCGGAGTCCACCGCGACGCCGCAGTGGCCGACCTCCCCCAGGCCCTTCGGGTCGTCAGAGTCGCGCCCCATCAGCGTCGGCATGTCGAAAGCCACCGAGAGGCCGCCCCCGCCCGCCTCGAGGATCATCTTGTAGCGCTCGTTGGTCTGCTGCGCGTTGCCGAAGCCGGCGAACTGCCGGATGGTCCACGTGCGCCCGCGGTAGCCGGTGTCGTACAGGCCGCGGGTGAACGGGAACTCTCCCGGCCAGCCGATGCGCTCGAAGCCGGGCACGTTCTCTTCGCTGTCGGGACCGTAGACCGGCTCGACCTCCATGCCGGACAGCGTGCTGAAGTCGGCGTCGCGCACGCGCGAGCGTGCGTACCGCTCCTGCCAGCGCTGGCGCCCGGTGGTCTCCGTCATCGCGGCCTCCCTCGGTGTGGTGATCCCACGAAAATAGTAGGACGTCCTACTATTCTACTCCACGCGCGGCCGGGTCAGAAGTCGCGGGCGGCAGGCGTCAGCGGGTGGCCCGGAGCCGGACCGCTACTTGACTGGGAGGTCCTGACATGGCCAGCAAGCTCACCGAGCTCGCGATCGACTGTGCCGATCCCCACAGTCTCGCCCGGTTCTGGTGCTCGGTCCTCGGCTACGAGGTGCAGGACGAAGACGACGCAACTGTCTCGATCGGCTCCCCTGCGGTGCCCGAAGGCAAGAACCGCCCTGGCCCCGTGCCACCGACGTTGACATTCGCGCACGTGCCCGAGGGCAAGACCGGCAAGAACAGGCTCCACCTTGACATCAACCCGACCGACAGGGACCAGGACGACGAGGTCCGTCGCCTGCTCGACCTAGGCGCCCGGCACGCCGATGTCGGCCAGACCGGCGAGGAGAGCTGGGTCTGTCTTGCCGACCCGGAGGGGAACGAGTTCTGCGTCCTTGCGGGCCGCCGCCCCTGATCGAGGGGCGCACACCGCGCCACCGACCCGACCAGCACCTCCACGCTCAGAAGTCACCGGCGGCCCTCCGGACCGGCCGCAGGAGGCGGAAGACCTCGTCGAGCTCGGCGTCGTCGAGCACACCCAGGCCGAACCGCGCCGACGTCAGGTCGGCCGTGGCCGCCTCCACCACGGCCCGTCCGGCCTCGGTGATCTCCGCCAGGACCGCCCGCCCGTCGCGCGGGTGCGGCCGGCGTACGACGAACCCGGATCCCTCCAGCCGCCGCACGATCGACGTCACCGAGGTCGGGTGCACCTGCAGCCGCTCACCCATCTTGCCCAGCGGCAGCGCGCCACGGCGGCTGAACGTGAGCAGCACCAGCGCCTCGTAGCGGGCGAACGACAGGCCGTGCGGCCGCAGGATCTCGTCGAGCTCGCCGAGCACCACCTGCTGTACCCGCATCAGCGAGGTCACCGCGCGCATCTGCGCCACCGCGTCCCAGCGCATCCCCCACTGGCGGGCCGCCTCGTCGATGGGGTCGAACGGCAGGGGTGGACGGCGAGGCATCGTCAGCTGTGGATCTGCCGGCCGTGGGCGCCCGGGCTGAACCCGCTGGTCCCGCCGCGCGGGCCACGCAGACCGGCTCGCGCGATGACACGCTGGATGGTCAGGTCGCGTTCGTCCGGGCGCCCGACGTACCGGATGTCCTTGAGCCCCTGCTTCTGGGCGGCGGACTCGAAGACGAAGTGCCCGTAGCCCACCAGCCGTCCGACCAGCGGCTTCTCCACCGAGATGTCGAGGATCCGGGCGATCGGCATCGTCGCCAGCCGCTGAGTGAACACGCCCTGGACGCGGAAGACGCGCATGTTCGTGATGACGAACCGGTCCATGTGGTGGTTCAGCGCCCGCCAGCCGGCGTGCCCCACCAGGGCGACGGCGAGCAGCAGCGGCAACCAGGCGATGTCGACGTCGCTGAACAGGAACAGCACGAACGCCGCGACGCCGGCGAAGAACTCCAGCATGGGGGTCTCGTAGACCACCCAGTGGTGCCGCACCTCGTCGACGACCCGCTCACCCTCCTCGACCAGCAGGTGCTTGTGGATCTGGGGGTCCGCAAACGTCCGCCACAGCCAGCTCAGCACTGCGTCAGTTGAACAGCGCGGTCAGGAACCGGACGATTTGCTCGAAAGCGGTCATAACTCCTTCACCGGCGCCTTCCAGCGCGTTCGCGGCACCTTCGGGCTGCGTGAACAGGTAGAAGGCGGCGAAGGCCACGACCAGGAGCGTCAAGCCCTTCTTGGCCACTGCGGTCACTACTCCTCCTTGGTCCTGCGCAGCGCGCGCCACGCACATGCCCCAGGGTCGTTTGTATCGCACGCGGGTGTCCAGCCGAGGCAGGCGCGCCCGGGGAGCCCGGGTGCGCCGAACGTGTCCCGCGGCATACGCGCCGTCACAGCGGGTATGGAACCTTTTGGTATCCGACGGGCGTGAGGAGGCTCGGGCCATGGCCGAGAGCGTGGAGCTGCGGCGGATCACGACCAAGGTGCCGGCCAGGCTCGACCGGCTGCCCTGGTCGCGCTGGCACTGGCTGGTCGTCGTCGGCCTGGGCACGGTGTGGATCCTCTACTGCCTCGAGGTCACGATCGTCGGTTCGATCGCCGGCATGTGGCAGGAGGAGGGCAGCGGTCTCGAGCTCACCGCCAGTCAGGTCGGCGTCGCCGGAGCGGCCTACGTGCTCGGAGCCGTGGTGGGCGCGCTGATCTTCGGGC
>DATABY010000071.1:0-15560 GCA_036259355.1 Nocardioidaceae bacterium | reverse complement strand
CCCAGGCGCTGCTGCAGGGCAGCGATCTGGGCACGGGTCGACACCCGCAGCTTGGCGTCGAGGTTCGACAGCGGCTCGTCCATGCAGAACACCTGTGGCTGGCGCACGATGGCCCGGCCCATCGCCACCCGCTGTCGCTGCCCGCCGGACAGCGCTTTGGGCAACCGGTCGAGGTACTCCTCGAGGCCGAGCAGCACCGCCGCCTCCTTGACGCGCAGCATCCGGGTCTCGCGGTCGACCCCGGCCATCCGCAACGCGAACCCCATGTTCTCGCCCACCGTCATGTGTGGGTAGAGCGCGTAGTTCTGGAACACCATCGCGATGTCGCGGTCCTTGGGTGGCAGGTGCGACACGTCGCGGTCGCCGATGTGGATGGAGCCCGAGGTGACCTCCTCCAGCCCGGCCAGCATCCGCAGCGACGTGGACTTGCCACATCCCGACGGGCCGACCAGCACCATGAACTCGCCGTCCTCGATGGACAGGTCGAGCGAGTCGACGGCGGGTGTGGTGCTGCCGGCGTAGACCCGGCTGGCTCTCTCGAAGCGCACTGTGCTCATGGCGGAACTTCCCTTCACCGGCAGGTACGTGCCGGACGGTCCGTGGTAAAGGAGTGGTCAGGCTGGTGCCCGGTCACGACCTATGACCGGGTTCACGGGTGGTCTCGGTGCAGCAGGGGGGTGGCGTGGGCGAGCACGCTGCGATAGCGCTCGCGGGTACGTCGTGCCGTCGTCGTCGCGGCCTCCTCGGGGTCGATACTCTGCCGCGCCAGCGGCCAGTCCGGTGGTGTGCTGCTGCCGCAGAGGGTCCAGGCGGCCTGCCGCGCCGCGCCGAGGGCGACGTACTCCGCGGGTTCCGGTACGGACAGCGGCAACTCGAACAACGAGGCGGCGACCTGCTGGACCGCACGCGAGCGCGCGGCTCCGCCGATGAGCACGACGCGGCGTGGTTCGATACCGGATCGGCCCAGTGCGTCGACGGCGTCGGCGAGACCGCAGAGCATGCCCTCGACGGCTGCCCGGACCAGATGGGCCGGGGTGGCGTTGTGGCGGGTGAGCCCGTGCACGACGCCGGTGGCCTCCGGCAGCGGCGGGGTGCGTTCACCGTCGAGGAACGGCAGCAGCACGAGCCCGTCGCTGTCGGGGACGGACAGGGCCAGCCGGTCGAGGTCGGCGAGCTCGGCGCCGGCGATCGCGACCGCCGAGCCCAGCACCCGCGCGGCGTTCAGCGTGCACACCAGTGGCAGGAACCGCCCGGTGGCGTCAGCGAAGCCGGCGACGATGCCCTCGGGGTCGGCGGCGGGCTGGTCGGAGACCGCGAACACGGTGCCGCTGGTGCCGAGCGACACCGCGACGTCCCCGGGCTGCAGGTCGAGGGCCAGCGCGGCGGCCATGTTGTCGCCGCTGCCGGGCCCGAGCACGGCGCCGGTGGCGGTCTGGCCGACGGGTTCGTTGGGGCCGGCGACCCGCGGTGTCCTCAGGTCACGGCCGAAGGCGAGCTCGAGGAGGTCGGGCAGGTAACGGTTTTGGTGCGGCGACCAGTAACCGGTGCCCGACGCGTCGCCGCGGTCGGTGGTCGGGGCGCCCGGGTCGGCGCGCAGACGGTGCGTGAGCCAGTCGTGTGGCAGCAGGATGCCGGCGGCCGTGCGCGCGACCTCCGGTTCGTGTGCCGCCACCCAGCGCAGCTTGGTGACGGTGAAGCTGGCGACCGGGACGAGGCCGGTCAGCTCGGCCCAGGGCTGTGCGCCGCCCACTTCGGCCAGCAGCTCCTCGGCCTCGGGCGCGGAGCGGTTGTCGTTCCACAGCAGCGCGTCGCGCACCGGTTCGCCGACCTCGTCGACCAGCACCATGCCGTGCTGCTGGCCGGCGACCGCGACCGCGGCGACATCGTCGAGCAGGCCCGACGAGGAGGCGCTCCACGCCTGCCACCACACCCGCGGGTCGACCTCGGTGGCATCGGGGTGCAGGGCCCGTGCCTCACGCACGACCGCGCCGCTGGCGGCGTCGCAGACGATCACCTTGGTTGCCTGCGTCGAGCAGTCCACTCCGGCGACGAGCGTCATGCGGTGGCCCCCCGGTCGCCGGGGCGCCCCGGCCGCCGTTCCGGGGCCGTCTCGAGCAGCCGCTCGCCGAGGGCGGTGTCACAGACGAGGCTGTTCACCAGACCACCCTGCACCGCCGCCGAGACCGCGGGGGCGCGCCGTTCGTCGTACGCCAGCCCGATGACCTCGGGGATGGCGTGCAGCTGGTCGAGCGTGACGCCCAGGACGCGGTCGTCGATCGACGTGCGTACGGCCTTCCCGTGGGCATCGAAGAGGCGCGCTCCGATCTCCCCGACCGCGCCCGCCTTCCCGGCCTGCGACCGCCCCAGCGCCCCGACCGTCTCCCACACCGTGGACAGCTCGGAGCGCCAGGCACCGACCGCGACCACCGCGACCGTGACGTCGGGGAACAACCGGACCGTCTGCTTGATGGCCGACTCGCCGGCCAGCGCCCGCACCGTCGCCGCGTCGGGCAGCACCATCGGTGCGTAGATGGGGAAGGCCTGGCCTCCTCCGACGTCGGACGCCCGGCGGACGCTCTCGACGCTTCCCGCCTCCATGTCCGGTCCAGCCAGGGTTCCGCACAGCTGCACCACCGGGCAGGCGGCCAGCGTCTGCAGGGCCTGGGTGGTTGCCGCGACCGTGCGGCTGCAGGTCAGTCCCAGGACGTCGTCGACGGTGACGAGCTCGCTGATCAGCTCCGCGGCCATCCGGCCGAGCTCCTCACGCGTCGAGCGGCTCGAGTCCTGCGGGGGTTGCTGCACCACGACCGCGTGGCGCAGCCCGAGCCGTTCCTGCAGTGCGCTGGACAGGTCGGGGTCGATGGGAGCCGGCAGGTTGACACGGACCTCGACCAGCCCGAGCTCGCGCGCGTCGTCGAGGATGCGGGCGACCTTGAAGCGCGACAGCCCCAGCTCGTCGGCGATCTCGACCTTCGACCTGCCCTCCAGGTAGAAGCGGCGCGCGATCAGCGCCGCCTGCACCTGCCACGTCGGCCCGTGGGCCTCGCTGTCACGTCCCCGCACCATGCGTCCGGCTCCTTCGTCCCGGGGTTCCCTCAGCGCCGCGGCCTGCCCCGCAGTCTGGCAGGGCCGCCGGGCTGCCCGGTCTCGCTCGGCTCTTGACAGCGCCGCACCAGGGGAGTGAAATGGCTGCTCATTCGAGCAGAGTAACTGCTCAAGTGAGCAAAGTGAACCCCCGAGGAGGTCCCCGATGCGGGCGGTGCAGATCGAGAAGCCGGGCTCGGTGCTGGTCGGTGAGCTGCCCGACCCGCGACCGGGTGTCGGGGAGGTGCTGGTGGGCGTGGCGGCCTGCGGGGTGTGCGGCACCGACCTGCACATCGCCGACGGGGAGTTCGCCCCGACGCCGTACCCGATCGTGCCCGGTCACGAGTTCGCCGGCACGGTGCTCGAGGTCGGTCCCGAGGTCCGCACCGGCCTCGCCGTCGGGTCGCGCGTGGCAGTGGACCCGTCGCTGTTCTGCGGGCACTGCGCCGCCTGCCGCGCCGGCCGGGGCAACTTGTGCGCGAACTGGGGCGCTACCGGCGACACCGTCGACGGGGCGTTCGCCGAGCAGGTCACGGTGCCGGCGACCAACGCCTACCCCATCCCCGACACGATGAGCTACGAGCAGGGAGCACTCGTCGAGCCGCTGTCCTGCGCCGTGCACGGACTGCGCCGGCTCGGTGTCGAGGTGGGCGAGTCGGTGCTGGTCGTCGGGACCGGGACGATGGGGTTGCTACTGGTCCAGCTGCTCGAGCGGGCCGGTGCCCAGGTGGTGGCCGTGGACCGGGTCGACGCCAAGGCCGCTCTCGCCGAGTCCATGGGCGCGAGGCGCTCGGCCACCTCGATCGCGGAGCTCGACGGCGAGCAGTTCGACGCGGTCGTCGACGTCACCGGCGTACCCGCGGTGATCGAGGAGGGGATCGACGCGGTCCGCCGTGGCGGCCGGTTCCTCGTCTTCGGCGTCGCGCCGTCCGACGCGCGGGTGGCGCTGTCGCCGTTCCGGATCTACAACGACGAGATCACCGTGGTCGGGTCGATGGCGGTCCTGCACAGCTTCGGGACCGCGCTGGGCCTGATCGCCGGCGGCGTCGTGCGCACCGACGACCTGGTGAGCCATCGGCTGCCCCTGGAGGAGTACGAGCAGGCGCTCGAGATCGTCCGCGGCGGCGCCGGTGTGAAGGTGCACGTGGTGCCCGGCGTGACGGGGCAGACGCCATGAGCGCGCTGCGACGGGCGCGGCTGACCGTGGCCGCCGCGGGCTGTGCGGCCCTGACGGCGGCGTGCGCGGGGGCGGGTGCCCTCGCCGGCGACGGGAGCGGCACCACGCTCGTCGTCGCCATCGTGTCCAACCCGCAGATGGAGGACGCGATCGAGCTGACTCCCCGGTTCGAGGCCGAGCACCCCGGCGTCGACCTCAAGTTCGTGTCGCTGCCGGAGAACGAGGCCCGCGCCAAGATCACCGCGTCGGTCGCGACCGGCGGGGGCGAGTTCGACGTCGTGATGATCAGCAACTTCGAGACGCCGCAGTGGGCCGATAACGGCTGGCTGGTCAACCTCCAGCCGTACATCGACCGGACCGCCGGGTACGACGACCAGGACTTCATCCCGTCGATCCGGGAGTCGCTGTCGTACGAGGGCGACATGTACTCCGTGCCGTTCTACGGCGAGTCGTCGTTCCTGGTGTACCGCAAGGACCTGTTCGACCAGGCCGGGCTCACGATGCCGGCGCAGCCGACCTGGCCGCAGGTGCGCCGGCTCGCCGCGCGGCTGCACGACCCGCAGAGCGGCATGACCGGGATCTGCCTGCGCGGTCTGCCGGGCTGGGGTGAGAACCTCGCGCCGCTGAACACCGTGGTCAACACCTTCGGAGGCCGATGGTTCGACCAGCACTGGAACGCTCGGCTGACCGCGCCGGCGTTCGAGCGTGCGGTGAAGTTCTACGTCGACCTGGTGCAGGACTACGGCATCCCCGGCGCCGCCGCGGCCGGCTACTCCGAGTGCATCACGGCGTACAGCCAGGGCCAGGCCGCGATGTGGTACGACGCGACCGCGATGGTGAGCACCGTCGAGTCGCCGTCCGACAGCGCGGTCGCCGGCAAGAACGGCTACGCGCCCGCGCCGGTCGTCCAGACCGACGCCTCCGGATGGCTCTACACCTGGTCGCTCGGCATCCCGGAGAGCTCCGAGCACCCCGACCGCGCGTGGGAGTTCGTCAGCTGGGTGACCAGCCAGGAGTACATCCGCCTGGTCGGGCAGGAGTTCGGCTGGGAGCGGGTGCCCCCCGGGAGCCGGCAGTCGACCTACGAGATCCCGCAGTACCGGGAGATCGCCACCGCGTACGCCGAGCCGACGCTGCGGGCGCTGAGGTCGGTCGACCCAGACGGCGCCACCGTGCAGCCGGTGCCGTACACCGGGGTGCAGTTCGTCGGGATCCCGGAGTTCCAGGACCTCGGCACCCGGGTCGGCCAGCAGATCTCGGCCGCGATCGCCGGGCAGGTCAGCGTCGACGAGGCCCTCGAGCAGTCCCAGAACTACGCCGAGACCGTGGGCGACTCCTACCAGGAGGAGGAGCAATGACCAGCGTCGCCACCACTCACCGCAAGGCCACGGTCGAGCCCGAGCGGAGCGCCCGGACCAGCACCCGCTCACGCGCCTGGACACGGCGCGCGCCGCTGCTTCCCGCGCTGGTGTTCGCGATCATCGTCACGCAGCTGCCGTTCCTGCTCACGATCTGGTACTCGCTGCAGTCCTGGAACCTGGTGCGGCCGGGATCGGAGCAGTTCGTCGGCCTCTCCAACTACGCCGACGTCTTCGCGGACAGCACCTTCCGGGGCGCCGCGCTGCACACGGTCGTACTCACCGGGTCGTGCGTGCTGATCGCGCTGGTGCTCGGGACCGGGCTGGCACTGCTGCTGGATCGGGAGTTCCTGGGCCGCGGTGTCGTGCGCACGCTGCTGATCACGCCGTTCCTGGTGATGCCGGTCGCCGGCGCGCTGCTGTGGAAGACGACGCTGCTGGACCCCGTCTACGGTCTGGTGAACTTCGTGCTCGGTCCGCTCGGGGTGGGCAACGTCGACTGGGTGACGCGCTATCCGCTGGCCTCGGTGGTTGCCGCCCTGGTGTGGCAGTGGACACCGTTCATGATGCTGCTGGTGCTGGCCGGGCTGCAGGCGCAGCCCAAGGACGTGCTGGAGGCGGCTCAGGTCGACGGCGCCACGAAGTTCCGGACCTTCGTGTTCGTCACGTTGCCGCATCTGCGTCGCTACATCGAGCTGGCCGTGCTGCTCGGTGCGATCTACGTGGTCAACACGTTCGACCAGATCTACATGATGACCCAGGGCGGCCCGGGTACGGCGAGCGCCAACCTGCCGTTCTACATCTATCAGCGCGCGTTCCTCGGCTTCGACGTCGGGCAGGCGGCGGCCATGGGGGTGGTGGTCGTCGTCGGCACGATCCTGGTCGCGACCGTGGCGCTCCGCGTGATCTTCAAGAGCTTCGACCTCAAGGAGTCCTGATGGCTACCACCACGATCGGGACGCCGGCCGACGGCCGTGCGCGGTTGGCCGGCCGGGCCACCACCGTGGCCACCTGGCTGATCGGGCTCGCGTTCTTCTTCCCGGTGCTGTGGATGGTGCTGACCGCCTTCAAGCAGGAGGTCGACGCCTACACCGACACGCCGAAGCTGCTGTTCACCCCGACCCTGGACCAGTTCAAGGGTGTCTTCGGGGCCGGGTTCTGGCCGTACGTCGGGAACTCCGCGTTCGCCACCGTCATGTCGACGCTGCTGGTGCTGCTGCTCGCCGTACCCGCCGCATACGCGCTGTCCATCCGGCCGGTGCCGAAGACCCAGGACGTGCTGTTCTTCTTCATCTCCACCAAGATGCTGCCGGTGGTCGCGGTGATCGTGCCGCTGTACGTGATCAGCCAGCGGCTGAACATGCTCGACAACATCTGGATGATGGTCATCCTGTACACCGCGATGAACCTGCCGATCGCGGTGTGGATGCTGCGGTCGTTCATGCTCGAGGTGCCGGGCGAGGTCCTCGAGGCGGCGGAGGTGGACGGTGCCGGAATGAGGCAGACGTTCCGGCACGTGCTGCTGCCGATGCTGGCCCCTGGCATCGCCGCGACCGCGCTCATCTGCGTGATCTTCGCATGGAACGAGTTCTTCTTCGCGGTGAACCTCACCGCAGCCCGGGCCGGTACCGTCCCCGTGTTCCTCGTCGGGTTCATCACCAGCGAGGGGCTGTACTGGGCGCAGCTGTCGGCGGCGGCGACGATGGCGGCGCTGCCGGTGGTCCTCGCCGGCTGGGCCGCTCAGAAGCAGCTCGTGCGTGGTCTGTCGATGGGTGCCATCAAGTAGGCCGGGCGGCCTCGTCGAGCAGCGGCAGCACCCGGTGCGGGATCTGCGTCGCCAGCGCGATCACGGTCGACGTCCGGACGATGCCGTCGTGCGCCACGACCCGGTCGATCACCCGCTGCAGGTCGGCGTTGGAGCGGCCGACGATCCGGCACCACATGTCGCCGGTGCCGGTGATCGTGAACGCCTCCAGCACCTCCGGGATCGCGGCGAGGTGCCGGGCCACCACCTCATGGCCTGCGCCCTGCCGGATCTCGAGGGTCGCGAACGCCATCACCGGATAGCCCAGCGACTCCGGAACGAGGTCGGGACCCCAGCCGCGGACGACCCCCAGCCGGGTCAGCCGGTCCAGCCGCGCCTGCACGGTGCCGCGCGCCACCCCCAGTCGCCGGGAGGCCTCGAGCACTCCCACCCGCGGCTCGTCGGCGAACAGCCGCAGGATCCGGGCATCGAGGTCGTCCACCGTCGGGCTCATGCCAACCGCTCCCATCCGATCCGGCCGCGCGGCGCTCGGCAGGTTGTGCACTACGTGGGCTGTTGCCCGCGCACGGCCATACAACTTGCCCAGCGTGTCGTCGTACGGTTGCTCAGTATGCCCGTTCCGGCGATCCTTCCCCGCATGACTGCTACGCACCACGACACGGCCGACTCGACCGGCGACCGCGCCCTCACGCCGCAGGAGCGGGAGGCCGACCTCGACCTGGACCAGCTCAAGCAGCTCGTCGGGCTCGTCGAGTACGACGAGAGCAGCGACCCCTTCCCGGTCACCGCGCTCGACGCGCTGGTGTGGGTCGTCGGCAATGCCACCCAGACCGCGCAGTTCTTCCAGCTCGCCTTCGGCATGGACCTCGTCGCCTACGCGGGCCCGGAGACCGGCTTGCGCGACCGCAAGGCCTACGTGCTGAAGTCGGGGTCGGCCCGCTTCGTGTTCACCGGCGGCGTCACGCCGGACAGCCCGCTGTTCGACCACCACCGCCGGCACGGCGACGGAGTCGTCGACATCGCCCTCGAGGTGCCCGACGTCGACAAGTGCATCCAGCATGCGCGCGCCATGGGCGCCACCGTGCTGGAGGAGCCGAACGACGCCAGCGACGAGCACGGCACCGTGCGCCGCGCCGCGATCGCGACGTACGGCGAGACGCGCCACACGCTGGTCGACCGGTCGCGCTACTCCGGGCCGTACCTGCCCGGCTTCCAGCACGCGGAGACCGCGGTACGGCGTGCGGCCGACCACCCCAAGCGGCTGTTCCAGGCCATCGACCACGCGGTCGGCAACGTCGAGCTGGGCCAGATGGACGAATGGGTCGCGTTCTACAACCGCGTGCTGGGCTTCGTGAACATGGCCGAGTTCGTCGGCGACGACATCGCCACCGACTACTCGGCGCTGATGAGCAAGGTGGTCTCCAACGGCAACCACCGGGTGAAGTTCCCGCTCAACGAGCCCGCGGTCGCGAAGAAGCGCTCGCAGATCGACGAGTACCTCGAGTTCTACGGCGGCGCGGGCTGCCAGCACATCGCGCTGGCCACGGGCGACCTGCTCCGGACCGTCGACCTGCTGCGCGCCAACGGCGTGCAGTTCCTGAACACCCCCGACTCCTACTACGACGACCCGGAGCTGCGTGCCCGCATCGGCGAGGTGCGGGTGCCGATCGAGGAGCTGAAGCGCCGCGGCATCCTGGTCGACCGCGACGAGGACGGCTACCTGCTGCAGATCTTCACCAAGCCGATCGGCGACCGGCCGACGGTGTTCTTCGAGTTCATCGAGCGGCACGGATCCCTGGGCTTCGGGATCGGCAACTTCAAGGCGCTGTTCGAGGCCATCGAGCGCGAGCAGGAGCGGCGCGGAAACCTCTGACCCTCCCGACGAGCACGAATCGCCTAGGTTGGCCGGGTGGGCAGCGAGCACGAGCACCGGCACGGCGGGGTCCTTCCCCCGGGCCACGACGCCGAGCACTGGGACGCCCGGTACGCCGAGAGCGACCGGCTGTGGTCGGCCGACGCGAACGCCACCGTGGCCGAGATCGTCGGGCCGCTCCCGCCCGGCAGGGCGCTCGACGTGGGCACCGGCGAGGGCCGGCACGCGGTGTGGCTGGCCGCCCTCGGCTGGGACGTCACCGCGGTCGACTTCTCCGCGGTCGGCGTCGGCAAGGGCCGTCGGGAGGCCGAGGCCCGGGGCATCGCCGTGGACTGGGTGGTGGCCGATGTCCGCGAGTGGGTGCCGCCGGAGGGGACGACGTACGACCTGGTTCTGGTGGTCTACCTGCATGTCGACGTCGACGTGCTCTCGCGGCTTCGCAACGTGCTGGCGCCCGGCGGACGGCTCGTCGTACTCGGGCACGCCCTGCGCAACCTGACCGACGGTGTCGGCGGCCCACAGGACCCGCGGCTCCTGCACACCGAGGAGCAGATGCGCACCGCGGCCGACGGCCTGCAGGTCGAGCGGCTCGAGGAGGTGCTGCGCCGCACCCCCCACGGCGACGCGATCGACCTCACACTCGTGGCGCGCTGTCCCTGAACGGCAACGGAGCGCCTCGCCGGCCGGTACCCTTTGATCGCCGCGAGTGCATCCGCCCCGCAGCGCGACTCCTTCACCGCCTCGGGGGTTGTTCATGGTCCTACGACGTCCTGGGTCTCGTGCTCGCGGGCTCGCCGGCGCAGTCACGCTGGCGCTCGCCGGATCCACCCTGGTGAGCTCCACCGCACCGGCCGCGGCCGGGAACACGCCGGCGCACGAGTCGTCGGCACCCGCGGTGGCAGTGTCCGCTCTCGCACCGGCCGGTGCGGTGGTTCCCGGACGAGGCGCGGCCGGCGCCGGTGACTCGTACTTCCCGACGTACGGCAACGGCGGATACCGGGTCAACCACTACGACGTCGACGTGGCCTTCAACCCCCGTACCGAGAGGCTGCGCGGGCGCACCGTGATCCGCGGCCGGGCGACCCAGGCACTGTCCCGGTTCAACCTCGACCTGGTGCTGGGGGCGTCGAAGGTCGTGGTCAACGGCAGGCCCGCGGCGCACCGGCGCAAGCCCCACGAGCTCATCGTCACGCCGCGCCGCCCGCTCCGTCGCGGGGACGCGATGCGGGTCGTGGTGCGGTACGCCGGGGTCCCGAAGAACCGCCGGGTCGGCGGCGTGCGCCCGTGGATCACCACCAAGGACGGTGCCGTGGCCGTGGGCGAGCCGGAGATCGCGGCCTGGTGGTTCCCGAGCAACGACCACCCTCGCGACAAGGCCCGTTTCGACATCACCCTGCGCGTGCCGCGCGGGCTCGAGGCCATCAGCAACGGCCGCCTGGTCAACAGGCGCGCGCGTGGCGCGCGGACCGTGTGGCACTGGCGCGAGGACGACCCGATGGCGACCTACCTCGCGTTCGCCGCGATCGGGCAGTACGACATCGTGCGCGGCCGCACCAACGCCGGCCGCCCCTACCTGTACGCGTTCTCGCAGCAGCTGCGCAACCAGCGCCCGGCCCGCCGGTCCCTGCGCGCGACGGCCTCCATCACGGCCTGGCTGGAGCGGACCTGGGGACGCTACCCGTACGA
The DNA here is from genome assembly GCA_036259355.1 of Nocardioidaceae bacterium. Taxonomy (GTDB): domain Bacteria; phylum Actinomycetota; class Actinomycetes; order Propionibacteriales; family Nocardioidaceae; genus JALZDI01. The sequence goes on along the minus strand of DATABY010000071.1, from coordinate 4,617 downwards.
CGAGATCGGCGGTGTCGTGCTCGGCAAGTGGATCGGCTTCGCGTTGGAGAACCAGACCCGGCCGGTCTACTCCCGGGCATTCTTCGAGTTCGGGCAGGACCGCAGCGTGGTCGCGCACGAGATGGCGCACCAGTGGTTCGGCAACAGGGTCGCCGTCGACCGCTGGCGCGACATCTGGCTCAACGAGGGCTTCGCGACCTACTCCGAATGGCTGTACGCCGCCCACACGCGCAACGCCGCCGTGGGCGCGATCTTCAAGCGGACCTACCGGTTCTACGGTCCGAGGAGCCGGTTCTGGGACGTGCCGCCCGGTGCGCCGGGGCCCAACCGCATCTTCGACTCAGCCATCTACGAGCGCGGCGCGATGACGGCGCACGCACTCCGCCGCAAGATCGGCTCGCAGAGCTTCTTCAGGCTGATGCGCCGGTGGGTCCGTGACAACGACGGCAACGGCAGCACGGCGGAGTTCAGCGCGCTGGCGGAGCGGGTCAGCGGCCGCCAGCTCGACCGGTTCTTCCGCGTGTGGCTGTTCACCAAGGCCCGGCCGCGACCGACGGTCGCGAACGGCTTCCCCCGCAGGTTCTGAGGCCGGTCCCCGCTTCTCTACGCTGCGTAGTCACAAGAGGCCATGGCGGCGCCGCGCCCCCGCGCGTAGAACCCTTATGGGGCAGGGAAAGGCGGGCATCATGCGCGCAAGGAGAACTGTAGCCGCGGCGTCACTGACAGTGGCCGGTGTGGTGGGGATGTCGGGAATGGCGGGACCAAACGCCGCCGGGGAGCCGGGAGAGTCGGCGACGAAGCTGGTGCGGATGCAGGACGACTGCGACGCCGAGACCTTCAACGCCGTGCTCGGTCAGGGCGCCTGCGTGGGCGACGGCGGTACGACGTTCGAGGAGCTCGTCGAGAGCCTGACCGAGGACCGCGACGCGGGCGCGTGGAGGTTCTCACCGGACCGGTTGACGATCGACCGGGGAACCGGCCTGCGGGCGCTCAACCGTGGTGGCGAGGTGCACTCGTTCACCAAGGTGCGGCGGTTCGGGCCCGGCTGCGTGCCGGAGCTCAACGAGCTCCTCGGCTTCCCCGCGGGGGCGACCGTGGCGGAGTGCACGTCACCGCGCTGGCTGCGGACGCTGCGCGCGCCGGGTGAGTCGCTGCGCCTGCGGGGGCTGTCGGCCGGCACGCACCGCTTCGAGTGCCTGATCCACCCGTGGATGCGGACGACGGTGCGGGTTCGGCCGAACCGGGGCTGAGGCGGCCGGGGGAGACGCGCAGTCTCGGCGCGAGGGTGTGAGGGGCCTTCGCGCCGAGGTTCGCGCGAAGTACGCCGCGCCTCAGGCGCGGGCGGGCTCGATGCGGCCGCGCACCTCGCCGAGGGCGACCCGGGTGCCGTCGGCACCCGGCGCGGTCGCGCGGAGCACCACCTCGTCGCCGTCCTCGAGGAAGCTGCGCTCCTGCGTCCCGGCCTGGAACGGCTCGCGGCCGCCCCAGGACAGCTCGAGGAACGAACCGCGTGTCCCCGGCTCCGGACCGCTGACCGTGCCGGAGGCGAAAAGGTCGCCGGTGCGCAGCGAGGCGCCGTTCACGGTCAGGTGCGCCAGCATCTGCGCCGGCGACCAGTACATCGACGAGTACGGCGGCCGGCTGACCACCGAGCCGTTCAGCTCCACCTCGAGGTCGAGGTCGAAGCCGGCGGGCTCGTCGACCCGCAGGTACGGCAGAGGCTCCGGGTCCTGGCCGGGCAGGTCGGTGCGCGCCTGCTCCAGCGCCGCCAGTGGTGTGACCCAGGCCGAGACCGAAGTGGCGAACGACTTGCCCAAGAAGGGCCCGAGCGGCACGTACTCCCAGGCCTGGATGTCCCGTGCCGACCAGTCGTTGACCAGCACCACCCCGAAGACGTGGTCGGCGAACGCTTCCGTGCCCACCTGCGCGCCCAGTGCCGACCCACGGCCGACCACGAAGCCCACCTCGGCCTCGATGTCGAGCCGCGCCGAGGCGCCGTAGCTCGGTGTCTCCTGGTCCGGTGGCTTGCGCTGCCCGCACGGCCGGACCACCGGCGTGCCGGACACGACGACGGTCCCGGCACGACCGTGGTAGCCGACCGGCAGGTGCCGCCAGTTGGGCAGCAGCGCCTCGGCGTCGGGACGGAAGATCTTGCCGACGTTGGTGGCGTGGTCGATGGAGCAGTAGAAGTCGACGTAGTCGGCGACGTCGAACGGCAGGTGCAGCGAGACGTCGCCGAGCGGTACGAGGAACGGCTCGACCCGCTGCCGCTGGGTCTCGTCGGTGAGCAGCCCGGTCAGCCAGGCGCGCACGTCGTCCCACGCGGGCCGGCCCAGCGCCATGAACTCGTTCAGCGTGTCGGTCTCGAAGACGTGCCCGTCGTCGCGCCTCTCCGCCGCCGCCAGCGGGGCGAGGTCCAGCACGAGCTCACCGATCCGCGCACCCACCCGTGGGCCGTCGTCGCCGCGACTGAAGACGCCGTACGGCAGGCTCGTGACGTCGTACGGTGAGCCGGCGGCCCCCTCCACCCAGCTGCTCATGTCGTGGCTCCCTCACCGATCAGGCCGAGCGCGACCAGGTCCTCCACCGGCTCGTTGACGTTGCATGTGCCGAAGGAGGTGAACCACCGTCGCGTCGACGCGACACCGGCGGCTCCGAGGCCGCGGACCTGCTCGGCGATGACGCCGGCGTCACGCCGCTCGAGCAGGTCCCGCACGTCGCCGCGCGCGGTGCCGTCCAGCAACGCCCGGGTGGCCAGGAGCACGTTGGCGAAGCCGTGGTGCTCGAAGCCGGTGTCCAGTGCGGTGTGGCGTACGGCGTGGTGCAGCCCGGCGGTGCACTTGAACGGCGTCTCACGGTCCAGGCACGCGTCGATCACCGTGGCCAGCTCGGCGGCGGCCGGGAACGCGTCGTGGTCGAGACCCCCGGTGCGGAACTTCGCGTGCAGACCGGCGGCGGCGACCTCGTCGAGCGCCGCCTCCCAGCCCGCCGGTACCTCGTCGCCGTAGAGGCGCGGCATCTCCACGTAGGCGACCGCCTCGTCGGGAAGGCAGCCACCGAGCACGGTGGTCATGCGGCCGGCGTTGTGGGCCAGGTCGCTCTCGTCGCGCAGCGCCACCTCGACCACCGCGACGCCGAGGCGCTCGTCGCGGCCCGCCCATGTCAGGGCGGGTTCGATGGCGCCAGCGCCGCCGGAGATCGTCAGGTTGACGCGAAGCGGTGTAGCAGCGTCCTCACCGACTTCGTCGAGGGCCGTCTGCAGCTCGGTCAGCCGGGTGTCGGGACAGACGAAACCGCCGACAAGGCCGGCGTACCAGGCAGCGCGATGCTTGGCATGGGCGCGCACCGCATCCGGCACGGGTGCGTTGCCGGGAGGGAAGACCGCCGCGTCGTCGACCAGGCCGGCGAAGGCCGCGGCGAGGGGCTGAGCACCGTCGGAGGGGGCGGTGGTTGACATGCCCCGGACCCTAACGCATCGTAGTGCTGAGCGAACGTTGGCGTCCGATATCCGTACGCCGGAACGACGGGAGGGCCGGGCTCATGGCGCACTACCAGCAGGTCGGCGACGTGCCCCCCAAGCGGCACACGCAGTTCCGTAGCTCGGCGGGCGACCTGTACTACGAGGAGCTGATGGGGGAGGAGGGGTTCTCGTCCGACTCCTCGCTGCTGTACCACCGCGGTGTGCCGTCGGCGATCGTCGACTCGCAGGTGTGGGACCTGCCGGACCTGTCGACCCGGGCCAACCACCCGCTGAAGCCGCTGCACCTGAGGCTGCACGACCTGTTCGAGGAGAACGCGTGGAAGGCCCATGACGCGGTGACCGGGCGGCGGCTGGTGCTCGGCAACGCCGACGTGCGGCTGTCCTACGTCGTGGCGGGGGAGACCTCGCCGTACTACAGCAACGCGATCGGCGACGAGTGCGTGTACGTCGAGGACGGTGCCGCGACCGTCGAGACGGTGTTCGGGGTGCTGCCGGCCCGCAAGGGCGACTACGTGCTGATACCGCGGGCGACCACACACCGCTGGATTCCCGAGGGCGGCCAGCCGCTGCGGCTGTACGCGATCGAGGCCCACAGCCACATCACCCCCCCGAAGCGGTACCTGTCGCGGTTCGGGCAGTTCCTCGAGCACGCGCCGTACTGCGAGCGCGACCTGCACAGCCCCGGCGAGCCGCTGCTGTGCGACGGCCCCGATGCCACTGACGTCGAGGTGCTGGTCAAACACCGGGGCAGCGGTCCGAACGCCCAGCAGGGCATCGTCGGCAGCCGGATGACCTACGCGACGCACCCGTTCGACGTGGTCGGCTGGGACGGCTGCCTGTACCCGTTCACGTTCAACGTCGAGGACTTCGAGCCGATCACCGGCCGGGTGCACCAGCCCCCGCCGGTGCACCAGGTCTTCGAGGGGCACAACTTCGTGGTCTGCAACTTCGTGCCGCGCAAGGTCGACTACCACCCGCTGTCGGTCCCGGTGCCCTACTACCACTCCAACGTCGACTCCGACGAGGTGATGTTCTACGTCGGCGGCGACTACGAGGCCCGCAAGGGCTCCGGCATCAACATCGGCTCGGTCTCGCTGCACCCAGGTGGCTACGCCCACGGACCACAGCCGTCGGCG
>DATABY010000070.1:0-23826 GCA_036259355.1 Nocardioidaceae bacterium | reverse complement strand
CGCCCCTTCCACGCAGGGCCGAAAGTCCCGGTCAACGGGGCCCATCGCACCTGACGAGCCGTCGTCCGCGGGGCGAGGGTGGAAGCGAGTGAAGGGAGCACGACGATGAGAGCGGTTGTGGTGTACGAGTCGATGTTCGGCAACACCGAGAGCGTGGCCCGCTCTGTCGGAGCCGGCCTCGCACCGTACGGCGAGGTGGAGGTCGTGGAGGTCGGCGACGCCCTCCCGCAGATCGCGGACGACGACCTGCTCGTGGTCGGGGGCCCGACGCACGCGTTCGGTATGACGCGGGAGAGCACGCGCCAGGACGCGCGGAAACGGACCACCCACGAGGTCGTCTCGCAGCGACTCGGCGTTCGGGACTGGCTCGCGTCGCTGCCCGGCGCACAGGCCGGGGCACCCGTCTCGGTTGCGGTGTTCGACACCAAGGTGCACAAGGCGCGCAGGCTGCCCGGCGCCGCTCGTGGTGCGGCCAAGGCGTTGCAGAAGCGCGGATACCGCCCGCTGGCGGTGCAGAGCTTCTACGTGGACGACGTGGAGGGTCCACTGATGGAGGGAGAGCTGGAGCGCGCGGCGGCCTGGGCGGCGATGCTGGCGCAGCAGGTGAAGCCAGCGCGTCGCTGACCGGCGCTGCTCGCCGGCCAGCACGGGGACGAGGACGCCCGAGCAAACAACAGGGCTGAGGCTCGTGCGACGCGCCAGTCTCGCCCCGTTCAGGCGGTGGGCTGCTCCATGTGGATGAGCTCCCACACGTGCCCGTCGAGGTCCTGGAAGCTGCCGCCGTACATGGGGCCCTCCTCCATCGGCTCCTTCCACGGCTTGCCGCCGGCCTCGATGGCCTTGCGGACCGTCTCGTCGATCTCCGCCCGGCTGCCCGCGCTCAGGCAGGTGATGACCTCGGTGGTCTTGTGGGCGTCGGCGATGTCTCCGTTGACGAAGTCCTTGAAACGCGCCTCCTCGAGGAGCATCACGAAGATGTTGTCGTCGACGACCATGCAGACCACGTGGTCGTCGGAAAACTCCGGGTTGAAGTCGAACCCGAGCCTGCCGAAGAACGTCCGTGACTCCTGGACGCTCTTGACGGGCAGGTTGACGAAGATCATGCGCGACATCGCTGCGCTCCTTTTGTCGAAGGCCGCGGCGTGGGCACCAGCCTCACCCCGGCGAGGTTGTTCTGTCGCACGGGTTGACCAGGGGCAAGGTGGCAACTCATCGCTCGGTCGAGCACCGATGAGTTCTGGTCCGTGCCCAGGTCGGTACGGCAGCGGGCGGGAACGCGCCCGAACGTCGCTGGGAGCGGGGCTGCTGCATGGTGTCGAGGCCGTGGAACCGGGGGTTAGAGTCATGACCATGACTGTTACAGGGGGGGTCGAGGCCGAGTTCCTCGAACAGGCCGACCCATATCGACGTGAGCTGTTCGCACACTGCTACCGGATGCTGGGTTCGACCCACGACGCGGAGGACCTCGTCCAGGAGACCTATCTGCGCGCCTGGCGCGCCTACCACAGCTTCGAGGGGAAGTCGTCGCTGCGGACGTGGCTCTACCGCATCGCCACCAACGTGTGCCTGACCGCCCTGGAGAGCCGCAGCAAGCGGCCGCTCCCGACCGGGCTCGGTGCCCCGAGCGCCAACCCCGACGACGCGCTGGTCGAGCGGACCGAGGTTCCGTGGCTGGAGCCGGTTCCCGATGCGATGGCCGGTGTGGGCGACACCGACCCCGCCGCCATCGTCACCACGCGGGCGAGCGTGCGGCTGGCGCTGATCGCGGCCCTGCAGCACCTGCCGCCGCGGCAGCGCGCCGTCCTCATCCTGCGCGACGTCCTGAAGTGGCACGCCGCCGAGGTGGCCGAGGCGCTGGAGACCAGCACTGCGGCGGTCAACAGCATCCTGCAGCGTGCCCGTGCGCAGATCCGCCAGGCCGGGCTGTCCGAGGACACCGTCGTCGAGCCCACGGAGTCGGCACAGCGCCAGATGCTCGACCGCTACGCGGCGGCGATGGAGCGCAAGGACATCGCCACGATCGTTCAGTTGCTGACCTCCGACGCCCGGTGGGAGATGCCGCCGTTCGTCGGTTGGTACCAGGGCCCCGAGGACATCGGCCGGCTCATCGACGTGGCCTGCCCGGCGGGACCAGGCGAGCTGCGCATGGTGCCGGCCCAGGCCAACGGCCAGCCGGCCTTCGGCATGTACTACCTCAAGGACGGGGTCTTCGCGCCGTTCCAGCTCCAGGTGCTCGACTTCACGGAGGACGGCATAGCGCACGTGACGGCGTTCTTCGACGAGTCGCTGTTCCCGCTGTTCGGGCTGTCGCAGACACTCGACACCGAGGCTCCGGTGGGCGCCGGTCCGGGATGACGCTGGACCGGACGGCGGCCCCCCTGGTCGCCGGGGTTGCCCTGCTGGAGCGTTCACTCGGGTACACGCTCGGCAGCCTGCTCCTGGTCGCTTCCGATGACCTGCAGCGCCCGACACCGTGCCGCCAGTGGGACCTGGCCATGTTGCTCGCGCACATGGACGACTCGCTGCGGGCCCTGCACGAGGCAACGGTGGGAGGACACGTCGGGCTCGAGCCAGCGCCGTGCTGGCACGACGACGTCCATCCGGCCGTCCCGGCGGTGGCGACGCTGCGCAACCGGGCCTGCCGGCTGCTTGGCGCCTGGAACCAGCGGGAGGCGCACGACCACCTGGTCTCGGTCGCCGGCCGCTCGATGACCGCGCCGCTGGTCGCCGCCACCGGGGCCGTCGAGGTGGCCGTGCACGGGTGGGACGTGGCGCAGGCCTGCGGCCGGCCCCGGCCACTCCCTTCGCCACTGGCCGACGAGCTGCTCGACCTCGCCCCGCTCCTGGTGAGCTATGCCGACCGGGGTGCCCGCTTCGCGTCGCCGGTGGCGGTCGCGCCCAACACCGCGGCCGGCGACCGGCTGCTGGCGTACCTGGGCCGCACACCGCCCTGACCGCGTGCGGGCAGAGGTGTACGGCGGCAGGGTGTGGGTACGTCACGCCGTGTCACAGATGCCATCCCCGGACAAGCTGCGCACCGTCGAGGACCTCGACGAGCTGGTGCGCCTGGTGCAGGAGCTTCCGGACCTGTTCGTCCGCTACTCGAAGGGTCCCTCGCACGACGGCCGCAGAGGCACCAGCCGCGACTACGAGTCGGGCGTCGACATGCCGGGTCTGTCGGTGACGACCATCGCGCCGGAGCCGTGGTGGACCCGTCCGGCCGAGGACTGGGTCGCCCGGCGGCTCTGCAAGTACGAGGAGCTCGGTGACGAGCAGGATCGCTTCCCGTGGCTGCTCACCGGTCAGGTTGTGGGGTACGGGCCCGACCACGAGCCGCTGGTCGTGGATGTCAGACCGGTGGCCCGCGTCGGAAGGGAAGCCCTGGAGCGGGCACGTCGACTGTACGAGGAACGCTTCGAGGTCGCGCAGGACTCGCGCGGCTAGCAGCGCATGGACAGCCGCCTTGCAGCCGACGCCGCCGCATGGGCGGACCGGGTCTGCGGCTGCCTGCTCGGTGGCGCCCTCGGGGACGCGCTCGGCGCCCCGTTCGAGGGGTGGCCGGAGGTGACCGCCGAGCAGATCGAACGGCAGGTCACCGCCGCGCGGAGCCTCACCTGGACCGACGACACGGCCCTGCAGCTGGCCACCGCGGGGTACCTGGCGACGCTCGAGGACTGGCGCGCCTTCGACGACGACGAGCACGCCCGGGCGCTGGCGGACGCGTGGGCCGAAGCGCCGGACCGGGGGTACGGCTCCAACCCGCCGTACGTGTTCCGCACCGTCCTCGCCGGCGGCGACTGGCGGGCGGCCGCCTGCGAGGCGTTCGGCGGCGCCGGCTCGCTGGGCAACGGTGGCGCCATGCGCGCAGCACCGCTGGGTACCGTGCCGGCGGACACCGCGGTCGTGGCCCAGCTGGCGCGGCGGACAGCGGCGGTGACGCATGCGCACGCGGTCGGCAAGGACGGGTCGGTGGTGATCGCCCTCGTGGCCCGGACCGTGCTCGCGAGCCCGCCGGGCTCGCTCCCGCCTGCGGGCGAGCTGGTCGACGGCTGCCTTCCGCACCTCGAGACACCCGAGGTTCGCCGCGCCGTCGGCGCCGTGCCCGACACCCTCGCCCTCGAGGACCCGGTCGCGGTCGGAACGGTCACGGGGACCGGCGTCGCCGCGCACGAGGCGGTGGCCGCGGCGCTGTCGGCCTTCCTGCACCATCCGCGCGAGCCGCTTGCCGCGGTGCGGTTCGCCGTGCGGATGGGCGGCGACACCGACACCATCGCGGCCATGGCCGGGTCGCTGGGCGGTGCGGCCTGCGGCGCCGAAGCGTTGCCCGGTGACCTCCTCGACCGGCTGGAGTCCCGTGCGCAGATCGAACGTGTCGCAGCCGACCTTGCAACGCGTTCTCGTTCTGTGGGTACACCCGGCGCGCCCGCGGAGCCGGGTCAGTAACATGCCGCCCGATGGCTCTGCAGCTCAGTGAATCGGACTTCCAGCGCGCCCGCGAGCGGTACTACCTGCGCTCGGTGCGGGCCGCTGTCGAGGAGGCGTACTGGGCCGCGGCATGGCGCCCCGCCGCCGAGGCGGAGTCCGTGCTGACCCGAGCGCTCGACCGGCGTGGGATCGAGCCGGACTCGGAGGCGGTCCGGCGCGGCGCCGCGCTGATCAGCCGCGGCCGCAAGCCGCTCATCCTGCGCGCGGCGGTGGAGCAGCCGCAGTAGTCACCGCCGCAGGGCTTGAGCCTCCAGGCGTCCGGTGATGACGTCGTCGCTCACCTCGGCGAGCCGGCGGTTGGTACGGCGAGCGAACGACCGAAGCAGTTCGAAGGCAGCCTCCAACTCCACGTCGAGGCGGCCGGCGACCAGTCCCTTGGCCTGCTCGACGACGACCCTGCTGTTGAGAGCCGTCTGCAGCTGCTCGGCGAGTCGCTCTCGGCGACGTACGGCCTCACCCTGCATCAGTGCGATCGCGGCCACGTCGGTGAGCGCCTGCGCGACCCGCAGCGCGTCGTGGATGGCGCCGCTGTCAGTGACGCCGTCGAAGAGGTTCAGGGCGCCGACGACATCGCCGCGCACCCGCATCGGCACGGCGTAGACGCCGCCGTAGCCCGCGGCGACGGCCGTCGGCGCGAAGCGTGGCCAGCGTGACGAGGCCGTCGCGAGGACGGGCACGTTGACCGGCTCGCCGTTGCGGTAGCAGTCCAGGCAGGGACCCTCGTTCGCCTGCAGCTGGTACAGCTCCAGCAGCCGGGCGCGCTCGCTGGAGGAGACCGCGATCCGTAGCTCCCCGTGCTCGTCGGCGAGTAGCAGGCCGGCTGCGGATGCGCCGAGCAGATCCACGCACCGGTTAGTGAGTCGCTGCAGGAGCTCCACGACGTCGAAGTCGTCGACCAACGTGTCGGCCAGCTCGACGAAGGCGCCGACGAGCTCTTCGGTCTTCATCGGACGTCACCTCTTGCTTTCAGCGTACGCGCGTCACAACGGATGCAGACGCGTGAGCCGTCCACATAGCCCATCGCAGGCAGCCCGGACGGGTAGGTCGCCTGGGCACTCCGAGGCATTTCTCGGCAGCGACCGCCCATTCGGAAAGTCTCGAGAGGTCGTTGCTGTTTGAACTGAACGGGGCGCGTTCGTTCTCGAACCGAAAGGGGAGGCGGTCGTGAACGCGACACGGAGGGACGTCCTGAAGATCGGCGGGCTGGGGATGCTCGGCGCGGTCGGGGGCGTCGGGCTGCCATGGGGCGCTGGACTAGGGGCGAAGTCGGCCAGCGAGCTCGACCCGTCGAGGATGCCGACCCCGTTCGGCACCGAGTTCACCCGCCCGCCGGTGCTGCGTCCGTCGAGGAGCATCCGCGGCGCGGACGGCGTGTGGGTGGACCACTACAGCGTCACCGAGCGCACCGGCAGCGCCGCGCTGGTCGCCGGAGCCAGGACTCCGGTCTGGGGCTACGAGGGCCTGGCGCCGGGTCCGACGGTGAACACCCGGCAGGGCCGCCGGTCCGTGTTCCGGGTGCGCAACCAGCTGCCACGCCGGCACCCGTCACTGGGGTACGAGGGCCCCACATCGGTGCACCTGCACGGCTCCGCGTCACTGCCGCAGTACGACGGCTACGCCAGCGACGTGACGCCATCAGGCTTCTACAAGGACTACCACTACCCGAACGCCCAGCGCGCCCGGACGCTCTGGTACCACGACCACGGTGTGCACCACACCGCGACCAACGCCTACTTCGGGCTGTTCGCGCAGTACCACCTGCACGACCGGGCCGAGACGGAGCTCCTGCCGCAGGGCGAGTTCGACGTACCGCTGACCGTCGCCGACGCCATGTTCGCCGCCGACGGCTCGCTGGCCTACGACGACAACTCGACCTCCGGCCTGTGGGGCGATGTGATCCTGGTGAACGGCCGGCCGTGGCCGGTGATGAAGGTCAAGCGCCGGGTCTACCGGTTCCGGGTGCTCAACGCGTCGATCTCGCGGTCGTACCGGTTCGCCCTCGACAACGGTGACCCGGTGACGGTGGTGGCCACCGACGGCGGGCTGATGCCGCGCGCCCGCCAGGTCGGTGAGTGGCGGCACAGCAGTGCGGAGCGCTACGAGGTGCTCATCGACTTCCGCAAGTACCGCCCCGGTCAGCGGGTGGTGCTGCGCAACCTGTCCAATCGCAACAACGTCGACTACGACCACACCGACAAGGTGATGGCGTTCGACGTCACCGACGAGCCGTTCTCCACCCGGGACGCGACGTGGAACCGGCTCCCGCAGGTGCTGCAGACCAGCGACGCGATGACGCTCACCGAACCGATGGCCCGGCGCACCCGACGCCTGCAGCTCGAACGCAAGAACAGCCTCTGGACGATCAACGGCAAGACGTGGGACGACGTCGTCCGCAGCGGCTACCAGGACGTGATCGCGGACCCGGACGTCGGTGACGTGGAGATCTGGGAGCTGGAGAACCGGTCCGGAGGCTGGTTCCACCCCCTGCACATCCACCTGGTCGACTTCAGGATCCTGGACCGCAACGGGCGACCGCCGTTCGACTACGAGCGCGGCCCGAAGGACGTCGCGTACGTCGGCGAGAACGAGACCGTCCGGGTCATCATGAGGTTCGGCCCGCACCGGGGCAGGTACATGGTGCACTGCCACAACCTGCCGCACGAGGACCACGACATGATGACGCAGTTCTCGGTCGGGTGGCGCCCGGGTCAGTACGACCCCAACGACCCGATGCTGGCCGCACCGGCTCAGGTCGACACGCTCGGCTGACCCTGTCGTACCCAGGATTGGCCTCCCTGCGCTATTGCGCCCGGACCGGCGCCCGCAAGACTGGCAGGGGAGGAGGCGCCGTGTCCGTGACGCTTGTGCGGGCGTCGGGGTCTGTCAGTCGGCCGGACCCCGCCGAGGAGATGTTCGCCTGGTTTCGCGCGATGCGGCAGAGCCAGCCGGTCTACCGCGACGACCACGACCTCTGGCACGTGTTCGACCACGCCGACGTCGTACGGGTGCTGTCCGACCCCGCGACGTTCTCCTCCGATGACCGCGCCTTCAACCCGCCGCAGCAGGACATCGACCTGTTCGCCAAGGGCAGCATCGTCAACATGGACCCGCCGCGCCACCGCCACCTGCGACGGGTCCTCAGCGGCGTGTTCACGCCCCGCGTCGTGGCAGGACTGGCCCCGCGGATCGAGCAGATCGCCACCTCGCTGCTGGACGAGGTGGCGGGTCGGGAGAGCTTCGACCTCGTGGACGCGCTGGCCTATCCCCTTCCGGTCACGGTGATCGCTGAGCTGCTGGGGGTTCCGGCGCACGACCTGCCGCAGTTCCGCCGCTGGGCCGAGGGCCTGTTCTCCGTCCAGGTCGATGCCTCGACACTGCCGGACGAGCAGACGAACGCGCTGGTCGCGCCGATCATCGCGGAGATGAACGGCTACCTGCTGGAGCACATCCGCCTACGCCGGGCCGCCCCGGGAGACAGCCTGCTCGGGAGGCTTGCCACGGCGCAGGTGGACGGTGCCGCCCTGGAGGACGACGAGATCGTCGGGTTCGCCGGCATCCTGCTGCTGGCCGGGCACATCACGACCACCGCGCTTCTCGGGAACACGGTGCTGTGTCTGGGTCGGTTCCCCGAGGCGGCCGCCCAGGTGCGGACGGACCCGACCCTGTTGCCGAAGGCCATCGAGGAGGTGCTGCGGTTCCGGACTCCGTTCCCCCGCCTCGGCCGTGTCACCTCACGGGAGGTTCGGCTCGGCGGCCGCCTCGTCCCGGCGCGTCGTCTGGTGATGCCGTGGATCGGTGCGGCCAACCGCGACCCGGCGCGATTCCGCGACCCGGAGCGGTTCGACCTCCACCGGGACGGCCTGGGCCATCTCGCCTTCGGACACGGCATCCACTTCTGCATCGGCGCACCGCTGGCCCGGCTCGAAAGCCGGATCGCCATGCACCTGCTGCTGCGGCGGTACGGCGACATCGTCGTGGACACCACGAACGTCGACTACCACAACCCGTGGGCGATGGTCGCCGTCAAGGCGCTGTGCGTGCAGGTGCGGGCGTAGCCCTGCGCGGGCATGGGTACGGGACGGGCGACCGGCAACACACCGTCGTCTGTGACAGGGAGCAGGACGCATGGCCACGTCCGAGATCGCGCGCAACGCCGAGCAGCTCGTCGACCCGCAGAGCGGCGGGTTTCCCGAGCAGCAACAGGAGCCGCCGGGCCTGACCACGCGGATGGATCCCGCACCCGACCACGGCGAGCGCACTTACCGCGGCTCCGGGAAGCTGACCGGCATGCGCGCCCTGGTCACCGGCGGCGACTCCGGCATCGGCCGGGCGGTCGCGATCGCCTACGCGCGTGAGGGCGCCGACGTGGCCATCTCCTACCTGCCGGACGAGCAGGAGGACGCCGAGGAGACCGGCCGATGGGTCACCGAAGCGGGACAGCGCTCCCTGCTGGTGCCGGGCGACCTGACCGACGAGACCGCGTGCCGAGAGCTCGTGGAGCGGGTCGTGGCGGAGCTCGGAGGCCTGGAGATCCTGGTCAACAACGCCGGCTTCCAGATGGCTCGCAGCCAGACGCTCGAGGAGACCACCACCGAGCAGATCGACCGGGTGTTCAAGACCAACCTGTACGCGTTGTTCTGGGTGACACGGGCGGCGCTTCCGCACCTGCAGGACGGCGCCAGCATCATCAACAACTCCTCGATCCAAGCCTACGAGCCGTCCACCTCGCTGCTGGACTACGCGTCCACCAAGGCGGCGATCAACAACTTCACGGTGAACCTGGCCGCCGAGGTGGGCTCGCGCGGGATCCGGGTCAACGCGGTGGCTCCCGGAGCGGTGTGGACGCCGCTGCAGCCGGCCACCCAGCCGGCCGAGAAGATCGCGAAGTTCGGGGCCGACGCGCCGCTGGGCCGCGCCGGCCAGCCGGGCGAGCTCGCCGGCGCGTTCGTGTTCCTCGCATCGCCCGCGGACGCCAGCTACGTCTCGGCCACGGTGCTGGGCGTCACCGGCGGCAAGCCGGTCTTCTGAGGCACCGGCGCCGGCCGTCAGCCGCCGAGCTCGGCGAGACGAGCGGCTGCCTCCTCGCGTGCCTCCTCCGCCTTGTCGAGGGCCCGCTGGGTGCGCTTCGCGCGCTCACGCGCGGTGCGCTCGGCCTTGCCGGCGTCCCGGGTCTGTTCCTCGGCCGTGTCCAGCTCCGCGCGCAGGCGCGCGGCTGTCTCCCTCGCCGCCTCCAGCTCGTTCGTCGCCTGCTCGCTGTCGTGCTGCGCCGCGCCGTGCTCGGACCGCGCCGCCTCCAGGGATGCCTCCGCCTCGCTCAGCGCGCGCTCGGCGCTCTCGCGGCGCCGAGCGGCCAGGTCGGCGACCTTGGCGCCCTTGCCTTTCGCGGGCCGCTTCTGCGCTGCCTTGCCGGCACGTCGGGAGGACGCCGGGGAGGGGGCTCCCACCGGTTCGCCGAAGCCGGCGTACTCCAGCGCGTGGGTGAGCCGGCCGGCCAGCACCGCCTCGGCCACGTCGGGGTCGGCGAGGCTGGCGTCGAGGGTCTGCTGCACCTCCCCGGCGACGCTGTCGCTGATCCGGGTGCCGTGGGCGGCGCCGAGCTGCCGAGCCTGTTGCACCAGCGCGGACACGACCTGGTGGCGCTGGCGGGTGAGCTCGCGCAGGTCGTCGCCGCTGATGTTGGAGGTCGCCTCCCGCAGGCCGCGACCCAGCTCGATCAGCGGCTCCAGCTCGTCGGCGAGCTCACGCGCGAGCTGGTTGACCAGCCAGGCCGACGTGGTCGGCTTGTCCAGCGCGGCGACCTGCTCGGCCAGCTCGCGGTCGCCGTCGGCGCGCGCCTGCTTGGCTCGGGCGTTGCGGGTCGCGGTGAACTCGCGGGGTGCGAGCGCGTACAGCTCGTCGGCGACAGAGTCGAAATCCACGTGCCCATTGTGACCGCCGAGCCGGTGCGGACCGCGGTGTCACGGCCCTCACCGACCGGGCGTGTCAGCGCCGCCGAAGCGTCCCGGCGTACCACTGCCTCGTCCACACCTTCTGGACGTGTACCCGGGAGCCGGGTCGAGGCGAGTGCAGGACCCGCCGCCGGCGGTGCCCGTCCCACCCGGTGAAGATGCCCACGTGGTAGACGCGGCCGCCGTTGTGGAAGAACATCAGGTCTCCGCGGCGCATGTTGCGCTTGCGGATCCGGCGCACCCGGTTGGCCTGTTGCCCGCTGGTGCGCGGCATCCTGAAACCGGCCCGGCGGAATGCGAAATGGACGAGCCCGGAGCAGTCGAAGCTGGCCGGGCCGTTGGCGCCGTAGCGGTACGGGTCGCCCTTCTGGTTGTGCGCCACCTGCAGCGCGCTGTGGATCTTGCGTTGCCGCTTCGTGGCCGCATCGGCGGACGGTGCGGCGAGCAGCGAGACGGCGAGTACGAAAGCCGTGAGGACGGCGATGGTCAGCGCGACATGGCGCTGCCAGCGGATGGTCGCAGGCATGCGAAGGTCCCTTCCCACGCCTGTGAGGTGAGCTGTCGGGTTCGAGCGGAAGGTGCTCGGCCGCTGGGCGGCTTAACCCCAAGCGACACGCTGCCGGTGACGGCTGCGTGACGCGGGTAGTGGGTCCCCCACTCCTGTCCGTTGGAGATGATCTCGAGGGGGCCGTGCGCGGGTGGACAGGGTTCGGCGTACCCGGCACGGCTGTTCAGTTGGCCCGAGGACGATAGACGGAAGCCGGAAGAAACTTCAACTAGGCGAGAACGCGTTCCATCTGGCCGGCGGTCCTGGCAAGGCAGGACGGTCCCGGGACCTAGGTCCGATTGCCCCGCGGAGCCCGCCGGGCGCAGCCTAGGAGCTACAGGTCGGCAGGCCGCCCCGCCGCCAAGACACTGACCACTCGCAGCGGGGCGTCCTGCCCAATCGGGAGGCGGTAGCCGTGCGGCAGCTCGAAGGGCAAGGCACTGAGATCGACCCCCGGTGGAACCCCACGTACCAGTTCTCCGCGCCCTCTGCGCCGTTGGAGCTCACGAACACCCACGTCCTGTCGGTCTACCTGACGGTCGACGAGTACCCCGCCACTCCGGAGGCGCGCCGGGCCCTGGTCTGTGCCTACGGGCCCTACCTGGTCGAGGAATGGGTCTCCCGCGGCCTGCCGGAAGGCGACCTCTACCACCTGGTCCACCGTCCGGGCGAGCTCGGGCCCTCGGAGGCCCAGCGGATCCATCGGGCGGACCAGGCGGCGGCCTTGGCGGAGGAGTTCGGCGGGGTGGCCGTGGTGGTCGTGCTGGCCAACGTGCCGCTGAACGCCGACCTCGTCGTCTCGCGGGTGGTGTTCGACTAGCCCACCGCTGCGACCGCGGGTCGGCGACGGCAGGTCAGCGACGGCGCAGCGTCCCGGCGAACCAGCGACGGGTCCACGGCGAGCTCACCTGCACGCGCTTGCCGGTGCTGGGCGCGTGCACCATCCTCGGCCGGCCGTGCGAGCGTCCGGCGAAGATGCCGACGTGGTAGACGTTGCCCCGGCGGTGGAAGAACATCAGGTCGCCTTTGCGCATGTTCCGGCGCTTGATGCGGCGGGCGGACCTGGCCTGGGAGTCCGACGTGCGGGGCACCCGGATGCCGGCCCGTCCGTAGGAGTACTGCACGAGCCCCGAGCAGTCGAAGCGCCGGGGGCCGTTGGCGCCGTAGCGGTACAGGTCGCCCTTCTGGTGGTGCGCCACAGACACGGCGTGCTGGATCTGGCGAGCGCGCTTGCTGGCTGCCTCGGCCGGTGCGACGAGCGAGATCATGAGAGCGAGTGTCGCCAGCACGACGATGAAGAGCGACGTGAGGTGCTTGCGGAGAATGGTCGCGGGCATGCGAATAGTCCCTTCCCACGCCCGTGAGGTGAGCTGTCGGGTTCGAGCTGGAAGGTGCTCGGCCGCTCGTTGCGCGGCTTTACCCCGAGCGTCACGCGGATCTGGTTCGACCCGCAGACGCGAAGAACTTGGTTCCCCCACTCCTGCCCGACGGATTTCGATCGGCGGGGGCCGTGCCCGGGTGGGCAGGATTCGGCGTACCCGGGACAGCCAGTTCGTTCTGACCGTGCCGAATCGGCGTCCCGCGGAACGAGTTGAGTGCTCTGTGACCCACCTCTCCCAAACTACCGTGGTGTAGTTCTCGTCAGTCCGACACTCTGTCCCGCGGCACGTCGTACGGCAGTGCGTCGAGGAAACGCTTGATCGCAGCGGCCACCAGCTCTGGCTCGGTCAAGGGGACCATGTGTCCTCCGGCCGGCAGGGTGGCCGGCACCGACACCGCTTCTGTGTCGTCCGTGCCGCTGGTACGCCGGCGCCGGGCCGCGAGTCGGTCGAGCCAGTCCTCGGGGGCGATCCGGTCATGCGCGCCACGGAGGAACAGGATCGGGCAGGTCAGGTGGTCCAGCGTCGTCTCGATGGCATCGTGACGTGCGGCCTCCATCGCCCGCAACATCGTGACGGCACCGGTTCGCGAGTACTGCCGCAGCAGGGTCGGCACCTGCCAGGGCGGTTCGTGTCCCGCCGTGCTCAACCACCGAGCAACGAGCCGTGACCAGGACGCCGCCCGCGGATCGGTCGTCGGACCGGACAGCACGAGGCCGTGCACGTTGTCCGGCGCCAACGCCGCCGCGTGCGCGACGACCTGACAGCTGGCCGAGTGCCCGCCAAGCACGACCCTCTCCCCAGTCGCGAGAACCGGTTCCGCCGCTACGTGTCTTGCCAGAGCCGCTGGGGACAGATCCTCGCCCCGGGCCCGCCTGCCGTAACCGGGCAGGAGGGCGACTCGTACGGAATGCACCGGCAGGCCGTGCTGGCGCAGCGCCGTGAGCGTCCCGCTCCAGTCCGGCAACCCGAGGCCCACGCCGGGCACGAGCAACAAGGAGACGGAACGGGTGGATGCCATAACGGTGGCCGGTGAGATCAGCGGTCGCGCTTACGCCGGCGATCGCTCCGCGACGTCGGCAAGCGGTGCGTCTCGGTGTCGGGTCCAGGCTCCGGTGAACGCGGTGGCGAATCGCCGGCCTGCGGCGCGTCGGCGTGCCGGCCTCGCGGACGGCTGGGGCGCAGCAGCCGGACCTGCCGTCGGACCCGTTCGTCCAGGTCCATCTCGTGCAGTAGACGTTTGACCGTCGACAGCATGACCGCATGTAGCTCGAGCAGATCGGGGGACTCTCCGACCGTGAGCAGCTCGTCGAGCCTGGCGCGCGCCTCGTGCAGACCCTCGAGGGCCGCGCGGAGGGCCTGCACATTGGCAGGATCCACGCGGACCGCGGGGTTGGCCTCGTGCCGGACCACCTGCCCGAACGCGTCGACACACGCGCCCAGCTCACGGAAGGTCTGTGCGAGACCCAGGGACACGTCCTCAGCACTCTCGCGCTCGAGCCATGCCGCGTCGCTTGTCGCGTCCACCACCGCACGGAACATGCCGCGGACCGCAACCGTGGAGTGCTCCAGGGCTTCCAGGCCCTGGCGTAGCCCCGGCCCCACATCCGGCGTGCCGACGGCGCGGACGTTGAGCCGGCGCCCCTGCTCCGCACGCAGCAGCGCGGCGCCCACCCGCGGAATGTCGTGAGTGATGCGACGCGCGTCGCCCAGCCAGGCCCTTGCGGCCGGCGCCACGCCGTGACCGCCGCCGATCAGCTCGGTCAGCTCGTCGGCGGCACGGTTCAGCAGCTCGCTCACCGAGTCGGCCAGTCCGCCGATGGCCCGGCCTGCGTCGGCGCTGGCGACCTTGGGAGGGAACAGGAGGTTGGCAGCAATGCCCACGGCTGCGCCCACCAGCGTCTCGGCGATGCGCTGCCAGGCGGCCGACTCCGCGCCCAGCGCGCCGACGCCCAGCACGAGCATGCCGCTGATCGCGACCTCGACGAGGTTCGAACGCAGGCGCAAGACCTGGCCGATCGTGATGCACAAGAGGATGAGCACACCGAGGCTCCACCACTCGAGCGGCACGTAGGCAGCGAACAGCACGGCAACACTGACACCGGAGACCACGGCGACCACGCGGTCGATGCCGGTGGTGAGCAGCGAGACCGGGGTGACCTGCACGACGAGCATCGCGGTCAGGGGCGCGAGCAAGGGCTGGGTGCCTGGGAAGAGCAGACTGCCCACGACATAGCTCGCGACTGCGGCGACGGTGATCCGCAGCGACCACAGCACCGCCGTGCGGCCGTCGTTCCGTAGCCGCGTGAGCTCGCGGGTGAGGATCCGTCGCCACAAGACGCGCACACCTCATCTTGATCGATGCGGGCGCGGACGGCGAGCGGCCGCCGGGGCGGCTGGTGCTCGTCCCCTGCGAGGACTGGAGCGGCGGGGACTCCGGAGCAACCGCGCCGTGGTCGCCCCGGCGCGTCAGGGCCGTATCAGCACGTGGACCGCCGATGCGGTGTTGGCATGCCCTCGCCGGGTCGGGGTATCACCGTTACGTACCGATACCTACGTACCGGTCGCGAATCGGAGGCTGTGGTGACCCGTCTGAACATCTTCGTCCTCGGTCTGGACGAGCTGAACCAGGAGTCCCTGGAGGCGCTGCCCGGCGCTGAGGACTACCGGTTCCTTCCCCTGCTCAGCGTGGACGAGCTGATCGAGTCGGGGCAGGTGAACCTCTCGCAGCTGCTCGACAAGGCGCAACGTCAGCTCGACGAGTTCGACGGCTCGGTCGACGCGATCATCGGCTACTGGGACTTCCCGGTCAGTTCCATGGTGCCGATCCTGTGCCGCGCGCGTGGCCTGGCCGGGCCCAGCCTGGAGGGGGTCGTGAAGTGCGAGCACAAGTACTGGAGCCGGGTCGAGCAGCACAAGGTGATCGAGGAGCATCCCCGGTTCGCCATCGTCGACCTCGACCAGGACCACGACGTGCCGGCGGACCTGCGGTTCCCCATGTGGCTGAAACCGGTCAAGTCCGCGTCGTCGGACCTCGCCTTCCACGTCGAGGACCGGGAGCAGTTCGCGGAGGCGGTGGAGGAGATCCGGGAGGGGATCGACCGGCTCGGCAAGCCCTTCGAGTTCGTCCTCGACCAGATCGACCTGCCACCGGAGATCGCGGACGTCGGTGGGCGCGCCTGCCTGGCCGAGGAGGAGGTGGACGGCCGCCAGGTGACCATCGAAGGCTACTGCTACGACGGGGAGGCCCGGCCGTACGCGATCATCGACTCGGTGACGTACCCCGACTCGCCCAGCTTTCTGCGCTTCCAGTACCCCTCCACTGTGCCCGAGGAGGTGGCCCAGAAGCTGGTCGACGTGTCCCGCCGGGTGATCGACCAGATCGGGCTGCGCTGGGGGACCTTCAACATCGAGTACTTCTGGGACCCCGACAGTGGTGACATCTGCCTGCTCGAGGTGAACCCGCGACACTCCCAGTCCCACGCGGTCCTCTTCCAGTACGTCGACGGCGTCACGAACCACCACTTCATGGTGCAGCTCGCGCTGGGCCAGGAGCCGGAGTTTCCCCACCAGGGAGGGGAGTACGACGTCGCCGCCAAGTGGTTCCTGCGGCGCTTCGAGGACGGTGTGGTGCGGCGGATCCCGACGGAGGAGGAGGTCGAACGCGTCGAGCAGGAGATTCCCGGCGTCAAGATCGATATCGTTCCCGAGGAGGGCACGCGGCTCTCGGACATGGACTACCAGGACAGCTACAGCTACGAGCTGGCCGACATCCACATCGGCGCTGCCGACGAGTCGGAGCTGAAGGCCAAGTTCGAGCAGTGCGCGGAGGCCCTGCGGTTTGAGTTCGACGACTAGGAGGCGGCGCACGTGCGGACGGTGACGTCCCTGCCGAACGCGGTACGGGAGGACGAGCACCTGTGGATCCCCATGTCCGACGGCGTGCGGCTGGCCGCGCGGATCTGGCGGCCGGAGGCCTCCGAGGACGAGCCCGTGCCGGCGGTCGTGGAGATGATCCCGTACCGCAAGCAGGACCTCACCGCCCACCGCGACTCGATCCACCACCCGTACCTGGCCGGGCACGGCTACGCGTGCGTGCGCGTGGACCTGCGGGGCAGCGGTGACTCCGAGGGCGTCCTCACCGACGAGTACCTCGACCGTGAGCTGAGCGACGCCGAGGAGGTTCTCGCGTGGCTCTGCGAGCAGCCCTGGTGCAACGGACGCACGGGGATGATGGGCATCTCCTGGGGCGGGTTCAACGCGCTACAGGTGGCGGCCCGGCGGCCGCCCGGACTCAGCGCCATCGCGACCGTCTGCTCCACCGACGACCGGTACGCCGACGACGTGCACTACATGGGTGGCTGCCTGCTCAGCGACAACCTGTCCTGGGCGTCGACCATGTTCGCCTACACCTCCTGTCCCCCAGACCCGGCTCTGGTCGGCGACACGTGGCGCGACATGTGGCGGCAGCGCCTGGAGCGCAGCGGTCTGTGGCTGGTCGAGTGGCTGTCCCACCAACGGCGGGACAAGTACTGGCAGCATGGCTCGGTCT
This sequence comes from Nocardioidaceae bacterium, assembly GCA_036259355.1. GTDB lineage: Bacteria > Actinomycetota > Actinomycetes > Propionibacteriales > Nocardioidaceae > JALZDI01. Next base: position 6,915 of record DATABY010000070.1, on the reverse strand, counting down.
GTGAGGACTTCACGGCGATCGAGTGTCCGGTGCTCGCCGTGAGCGGCTGGGCGGATGGTTACTCCAACGCCGTGTTCCGCCTGATGGCCAACCTGTCCTGCGAGCGCAAGGGGCTGATCGGGCCCTGGTCGCACAAGTACCCGCACCTGGGGCAGCCAGGCCCTGCGATCGGCTTCCTGCAGGAGCTCGTGCGCTGGTGGGACCGCTGGCTGAAGGACATCGAGAACGACGTGATGGACGACCCCATGCTCCGAGTCTGGATGCAGGACAGCGTTCCACCGTCGACCGCGTACGCCGAGCGGCCCGGCCGCTGGGTGGGGGAGCCGAGCTGGCCGTCCCCGCAGGTGGAGACCGAGCACCGCCCGCTGGGCCGGCACCGCGTCGCCGCCGTCGGCGAGGAGGTCACCGAGGAGGCCCTGACCGTCGAGTCGCCGCTGTCGGTCGGGCAGTTCGCGGGAAAGTGGTGCTCCTACAACGCCCCACCGGACCTGCCGTACGACCAGCGCGAGGAGGACGGCGGGTCACTCGTCTTCGACAGCGAGGTGCTCACCGAGCCGTACGAGATCCTGGGCACACCGGTCGTGGAGCTTGACTTCGCCGTGGACCGGCCCAACGCGATGGTGGCAGCGCGGCTGTCCGACGTGGCACCGGACGGCCGGGCCACCCGGGTGACGTACGGGCTGCTCAACCTGACGCACCGCGACGGCCACGACGCCCCGGAGACGCTCGAGCCGGGTCGGCGCTACCAGGTCACGGTTCAGCTCAACGGCTGTGCGCACGCCTTCGCGCCGGGACACCGGGTCAGGTTGTCGCTGTCCACGTCGTACTGGCCGCTGGCGTGGCCCCCGCCCGAAGCCGTCCGGATGGAGGTTTTCGCCGGGTCTACCAACCTTGCGTTGCCGGTACGGCCGCTGAACGAGGCCGAGGAGCCGCCCCGGCCCTTCGACGAGCCGGAGGGCCACGAGCCGATCCCGGCGACGCAGATAGAGCCGGGGGACCACCGATGGACGGTGACTCGCGACCTCATCGGCTACGAGTCGGCGCTGGAGGTGGTCAAGGACCTCGGCGTCGTGCGGTTCGACGAGATCGACCTGGAGGTGCGGCGACGCGCCGACGAGCGTTACACCTGCGTCGCCGACGACTTCGACTCCATCTGCGGGGAGACAACGTGGGTGATGGGGTTCCGGCGCGGTGACTGGGCGGTGCGCACGGTGACACACACGGTACTCACCTCGACGGCGACCGACTTCTATGTCGAGGCTCGGCTCGATGCCTATGAGGGCGAGCGCCGGGTGGTGTCACGAAACTGGCACTGCACGGTCCCGCGCGACCACGTCTGACCCGGCCGGCGGGACCGGTGCGGCTCAGCGCTCGCGGTCCCTGAGCGCGCCGTCCGAGCCGTGGCCTGCGTCCCCTTCGGCACGGACCTCGGCACCCGTCGTCTCGGCGTCGCCAGGGTCGTTGCCGGCAGGGCGGCCGACGAAGGTCTCGTTCGGCGTCGTACCCGTGGTGCTGTGGGCGTCCGAGGCGCCGGGATCCGGCACGCCGCCGGTCGCCCGGCTGCGTGCCGTCCCGGGGCCTGCTGGGGCATCCGCCTCGCCCGGCGTGGTGCTGTCAGCACCACCGAGCGCTGCGCGGATGCGCGACCACAGTGACATGGTCGTCCTCGTTACTTCGAGAGCCGGGCGCGCAGGAGCTCCTTGCCCTGCTCGCCGCCCTTGCGGCTCTCGGCCTGAGCCTTGCGGAACAGCTCCGCGGTCTCGGTGTCACCGTCACGCTCGGCGTCCTGGATGTAGGTCTCCAGGCGCAGAGCGTTGTTCAGGCTCTGCTCGGTGAACCAGACGAGGTTGTAGAGCTTGTCCTTCGTGCCAGTTACCTGGCCCTGTTCGTTCGCCATGGACGAACCTCCTTCGTAGGTTGCTCTCGGTGCGTCGTACCCAGGGTTCCGGTGAGCATGCGTCCGCTGTCCGGTCGGCGTGTCCGACTGGCAGCGTTGCCTAGCGGCGCGGCGGCAACGGAATCCGTTGCAGGTCCGCCGCGGCGACCACGTTGTCGAAGTCGTCGAAGGGCTGCGCCGCCTCCTCGCGGAAAGGCGTCACGTCGTCGCCGTAGCGCTGGGAGAAGTGGGTCAGGACCAGCCGTCGTACGCCCGCCTCGCGGGCCAGCAGCCCGGACTGCCGCGCGGTCAGGTGCGCGTACTCGTCGGCCAGGTCGCGGTCGCGCTCCAAAAAGGTCGACTCGCAGACGAGCATGTCCGCGTCCCGAGCCAGGTCGACCGCGGCGTCGCACCAGCGTGTGTCCATAACGAAGGCGAACACCTGACCACGACGCGGTTCGCTCACCTCGTCGAGCTTCACGGTACGGCCGTGGACCCGCAACGAGCCGTCCCGGACCAGGCGCCCCACGTCGGGCCCCGCGACGCCGTGCGCGTGCAGCCGGTCCGGCAGCATCCGGACACCGTCGCGTTCCTGCAGCCGGTAGCCGACGGCGGCGATCCGGTGGTCCAGCCCCGCGGCCGACAGAGTCCAGCCGTCGCCGTGCGCCACCGTCCCCGGCGTGCTCACCGGGCGCTGCTCGATGGTGGTGAGCGGCACGTACGACGACGCCGCGAGCAGCGCGTCCACCTGTGGCCGGCCGTCGGCGGGGTAGTGCAGCGGGACCGTACGGCGCAGGCCGTCGAGACCCATCCGCTGGACCACCCCCGGCAGGCCGAGGCAGTGGTCGCCGTGTGTGTGGCTCAGGCAGATCCGCGTCACCGCGGAGGCGGAGACACCGGCGTGGATCATCTGCCGCTGGGTGCCTTCCCCGGGGTCGAACAGGAAGCCGTCCTGGTCCCATCGCAGCAGGTAGCCGTTGTGGTTTCGCCGCCGCGTCGGCGCCTGCGCCGCCGTGCCGAGGACGACAAGCTCACGCATCGCGTCAGCCGCCGGACGGCCACGTGTCCATCTCGCCGCCGTCCGGCTGGACACCGTGCAGCGGTGAGAGTGCCGTGGTGTCGTCGAACCAGCAGAAGACGTCGTAGCGCCGGGCGAGCACCGTGGGCACGTAGTTGCCCCAACGCTCCGCCCCGGGTCGGTAGACCACGCCGACGGCTCGGTGGTCGCACGACTGCATCGTCCACGCCGGCGGGTCCTCGCCGAACACGAACAGCGCGGACTGCTCGTCCGGAAGAGCCTTATGCAGGTGTTCCTCGATGCTGTCCTCACGCGCCGGCGGCAGCGACATCGCCTGCGTGCTGCCACCCCACTCGTCCGCAGCGACCACGCTGCCCTGGTGGCCGCCGAACCCGACGATGACCACGCCCTCCTCGGCGTGCGACTCGCGCACCAGCTGTCCGACGTTGACCATCCCCGCGGCCGCCATATCCGTCCACCGGGCGTCGCCGACGTGCGTGTTGTGCTCCCACACCACGGCCTTCGCGTGTGGGCCGTGGTGCTCCATCAACCGGTCGAGTGTCGCCGCCATGTGCCGGTCGCGTACGTTCCACGACTCCGCTCCGCCGCGCACCATCGCGCGGTAGTAGGCCTCTGCCCCGGCGGCGGCCAACGCGTTCTGCTCGGCGTTGAACCGCTCGTCGCGCGGGGCTCCACCGGTCCCCTCGCCGTCCGCGCGCAGCTCGCTGAGCAGCTGGACGACCTCCTCCTCGCAGCCGGAGGGGACCAGGCGCGTCGCCCGCGCATAGGACTGAGGGTCCTCGGCGTACGGCTCGAAGCAGGAGAACGCCGCCAGCGCCGGTCCGACGTGCTCGGGCTGGTGCTCCTGCAGGTAGTGCAGTGTCGCCCGCAGCGAGTCCCACAGGCTGTAGACGTCGAGACCGTAGAAGCCCGCCCGTCGACCGTCGGGGCGGTCCTCGTTGAACGTCCGCAGCCAGCGGGTGAAGGCGGCGACGTCGGTGTTGGCCCACATCCAGGTGGGCCAGCGGTCGAAGCCCTCCAGGACCTGCACCGGATCGTCGGGGGCGCCGGGGGCGAGCGTGGTCGAGCAGTTGACGGCGTAGCAGTCCGGCCAGTCGCCCTCGACTGCCACGAAGGAGAAGTCCTGCTCGCGCAGCAGTCGGCGGGTCAGCGCGGCCCGCCAGGCGTAGTACTCGTGCGTGCCGTGAGAGGCCTCGCCGATCAGGACGTATCGCGCGTCCCCGACCCGCTCCAAGACCGGGTCGAGGTCCGCCTCGTTGTGCAGCGGTAGGGCGCTTCGCCCGACGGTCGTCCCCTCGCCCATCTGCGAGCGGTACCCGTCGGTGACGCCCCCATGTACGGGGATCTGCGTGGAATGAGCACGGGCTGTCGTGCGTTGCACCGGGCGAAACCCTGACCCACGCGGATGCGACGGCGAACCCGTCGCGTCGAGGAGGCCAAGCTTGGCTACGTTCTTCGGACCAGCGGACTTCGAGTCCGGATCGTTCGACGACTTCTTCGCCCGCCTGCTGGGCTCCGGTGGTGGCGCCGGCGGCGCGTTCCGTCGTGTCGACATCACCGAGCTGATGGCGGAGGAGACCCATCGGCTCCTGGCCGACGCCGCTGCGGACGCCGGTGAGCTCGGTCACGCCGATCTTGACGTCCCGCATCTCCTGCGTGCGACAACGCGACAGGACTCCACCCGCCAGCTGTTGGCGCGCGCCGGCGTGGACCCCGATGCGCTGGCGGACGCCGTACACCGGCAGCTGCCGCCGGGCCGCGAGGGCACGCGTGGCAGCCGGCCCGCGAACCTGACCGCGCAGGCCCGCAAGGCCCTGCTGGACTCCTACCAGGTCGCGCGCAGCCTCGGTGCGTCGTACATCTCGCCGGAGCACGTGCTGCTGGCCATGGCCGCGGACGAGGAGTCCGGGCCCGGGCAGCTCCTCGGGCAGGGTGCGACCGCGCAGCGGCTGGCCGACTCCGCGGCTGCGGGCGGCCGTGACGGTGGCCCCCAGAGCAGCACGCCGACGCTGGACGAGTTCGGCGAGGACCTCACGGCCCGTGCCCGTGACGGCCGGCTGGACCCTCTGGTCGGTCGGCAGGACGAGATCGACCAGACCATCGAGGTGCTCGCCAGGCGCACCAAGAACAACCCGGCGCTGATCGGGGAGCCCGGAGTGGGCAAGACCGCGATCGTGGAGGGCATCGCCCAGCGCATCGCCGCGGGCGACGTGCCCGGCACCCTTCTGGACAAGCGCGTGGTGCAGCTGAACCTGTCCGGAATGCTCGCCGGAACGCGGTACCGCGGTGACTTCGAGGAGCGGATGACCAAGGTGATCGACGAGGTCACGCGGCACCGCGACGAGGTCATCGTGTTCATCGACGAGCTGCACACGGTGGTCGGCGCCGGTGGCGCCGAAGGTGCGGTCGACGCGGGCAACATGCTCAAGCCCCGGCTCGCCCGCGGTGAGCTCAATGTCGTCGGCGCGACGACGTTGGAGGAGTACCGCAAGCACATCGAGAAGGATCCGGCACTCGAGCGTCGTTTCCAGCCGGTGCTGGTTTCCGAGCCCAGCGTGGAGGACACCATCGCCGTGCTGCACGGCCTCCGGGAGCGCTATGAGGACCACCACCAGGTGAGCTTCACCGACGCGGCGCTCGAGGCGGCCGCGCGCTTGTCCGACCGCTACGTCGCCGACCGGTTCCTCCCGGACAAGGCCATCGACCTGATCGACCAGGCCGGCGCGCGCAAGCGCCTCCGCGTCGCCGCGGAGACACCGGACGCGCATGAGCTGGGGCAACGGCTGGAACGCCTGGTCCGGGAGAAGGACGACGCCGTCCGCGACGAGCGGTACGAGCGTGCCTCACAGCTGCGCGACGAGATCACGGCGCTGCACGCCGAGCTCACCGAGACGGACGCCGCCGCCCCCGCCGAGGCCCCCGAGGTGACCGCGGTCGACATCGCCGAGATCGTCTCCCGTGCGACCGGCGTGCCCGTGAGCCAGCTGACCGAGACCGAGAAGGTGCGCCTGCAGAACCTGGAGGGCGAGCTGCACCGGCGCGTGGTCGGTCAGGACGACGCCGTCGAGGCGATCGCCCGTTCGGTCCGGCGCTCCCGGTCCGGGATGGGTGACCCTCGCCGCCCGGTGGGGAGCTTCCTCTTCGTGGGGCCGACCGGGGTCGGCAAGACCGAGCTCGCCAAGGCACTGGCCGAGACGCTGTTCGGCTCCGAGGACCGCATGGTGCGGGTGGACATGAGCGAGTTCGGCGAGCGGCACACCGTCAGCCGGCTGTTCGGAGCACCTCCCGGCTACGTGGGGTACGGCGACTCCGCCGGTGAGCTGACCGAGTCCGTGCGGCGGCGTCCGTACTCGGTGGTGCTGCTGGACGAGGTCGAGAAGGCACACCCGGACGTGTTCAACATGCTGCTGCAGGTGCTGGAGGACGGCCGGCTCACCGACGGGTCGGGTCGCACGGTCGACTTCACCAACACCGTCGTCATCATGACCAGCAACGTGGGCTCCGACCTCATCTCGACGTCCACCGGGACTCTCGGGTTCACCTCTCCCGGACACGGCGGAACGGTGCAGGACATGCGCGACCGGCTGATGCCCAAGCTGCGCGACGTCTTCCGTCCCGAGTTCCTCAACCGGGTCGACGAGATCGTCACGTTCGGTCGGCTCCGGCCGGACCAGCTGCGCACGATCACCAGACTGCTGCTGGAGCACACCGAGCGGCGGCTGGCCTCGCAGGACGTCGCGGTGGACTTCAGTGAGCAGGCGGTCGCCTGGCTGGCCGAGCGCGGACACCAGCCGGAGTTCGGTGCGCGGCCGCTGCGGCGCACGATCCAGCGCGAGCTCGACGACCGCGTCGCCGACCTGCTGCTCGACGGTCGTCTGGTGGCTGGTGGCCGACTCGTCGTCGATGTCGGCGACGGTGACCTCACGTTCGACGTGCAGCCGCGAGCCCTGCAACCCACGATGTGACCCCGGAACGACACAAGGAAGTGGGGGGGGGGGGG
>DATABY010000069.1:0-13656 GCA_036259355.1 Nocardioidaceae bacterium | reverse complement strand
CGCCGGTGGCGACCGCGACGCCGATGTGGGCGTTGGCCTCGTTGACGTCGCCGTAGGCCACCACCCGGCCGTCGGTCTTGTGGGTCTTGCTCATGTCGCCGAGCCGGGTGCTGCCGTCGTCGCCGGTGCGCGTGTAGATCCGGGTGAGGTTGACCGCCATGGGCCCACCCTAGGCGCCCCGGACGTGTGGCCTGCGACACGCCGGATCGGGCGAACGTCGAGACGCGAGCCGCCGGGGGTGCGTACCGTGTTCCCGCGTTCATCGCGGGCCGGCTTCCCCACGCCGGCTCCGGCGCGAGGGAACCACAGCGGCCCTCGCGCCGTCTGTATCAGTGAGGGGCGGATCGGGGCCGCCCCCACACGGGACGGGGAGAGGGAATGCACGGTGCCAGGGGGGTCGAGACGCTCACGCTGAACGGTCGTCTCGACGCCAGCAGCGTGGGCGAGGTTCGCGCCGCGCTCAACCGGCTGGTCGACACCACGGGCGACGACATCGTCGTCGAGATGTCACAGGTCGACGTCATCGACGCCACCGGGCTGGGGATGCTCGCGGCCGCACACCGGCGCCTCGAGCGCACGGGGCGCCAGCTCATCCTGCGCGGCTGCGCCGACCACGTACGCCGCGTGCTCGCGGTGACCGGGCTCGCCCGGGTGATGCACGTGGAACGGGTGCTGCGCCGCATCCCCGCCTGAGGGCGTGAAAAGGCTCACGACCGGGTTACCGGCGCGCCATTCCGCCGTACGCTCCTGCCATGCGCGACAAGCCATGGGTGATGCGGACGTACGCCGGCCACAGCTCGGCCTCGGAGTCCAATGCGCTGTACCGGCGCAACCTGGCCAAGGGCCAGACGGGGCTCTCGGTGGCGTTCGACCTGCCGACGCAGACCGGCTACGACCCCGACTCCGAGCTTGCGCGCGGCGAGGTCGGCAAGGTCGGGGTGCCGATCCCGCACATCGGCGAGATGCGCCGGCTGTTCGCCGACATCCCGCTGGCGCAGATGAACACCTCGATGACCATCAACGCCACCGCGATGTGGCTGCTCGCGCTCTACCAGGTGGTGGCCGAGGAACAGGGGGCCTCGCTCGACGAGCTCGCGGGCACGACCCAGAACGACATCATCAAGGAGTACCTCTCCCGCGGGACCTACGTGTTCCCCCCGGAGCACTCGCTGCGCCTGACCAGTGACCTGATCACGTACACGGTCAACCACATCCCGAAGTGGAACCCCATCAACATCTGCAGCTACCACCTGCAGGAGGCCGGGGCCACACCGAAGCAGGAGCTGGCGTTCGCGTTGTGCACGGCCATGGCCGTGCTCGACGCGGTCCGTGACTCCGGGCAGGTGGAGCCGGACGACTTCGCCAAGGTGGTCGGCAGGATCTCCTTCTTCGTGAACGCCGGCGTGCGCTTCGTCGAGGAGCTGTGCAAGATGCGCGCGTTCGTGCAGCTGTGGGACGAGATCACGCGTCAGCGGTACGGCGTGACCGACGAGAAGATGCGGCGCTTCCGGTACGGCGTGCAGGTGAACTCCCTCGGCCTCACCGAGGCGCAGCCGGAGAACAACGTGCAGCGCATCGTGCTCGAGATGCTCGGGGTGACCCTGTCCAAGGACGCGCGTGCCCGGGCCGTCCAGCTGCCCGCGTGGAACGAGGCGCTCGGGCTGCCCCGGCCGTGGGACCAGCAGTGGTCGCTGCGCCTGCAGCAGGTGCTGGCGTTCGAGTCCGACCTGCTGGAGTACGACGACATCTTCGCGGGCTCGCGGGTGGTCGAGGAGAAGGTCGCGGATCTCGTCGAGGGCGCCCGCGAGGAGATGGACCGGGTGCAGGCCATGGGCGGGGCGGTCGCCGCCGTCGAGTCCGGCTACATGAAGCAGGCCCTGGTGGCCTCGCACGCGGCGCGCAGGGCACGGATCGAGTCGGGTGAGGACAAGGTGGTGGGAGTCAACTGCTACCTCGAGACGGAGCCGTCACCGCTGACCGCGGACCTGGACGCCGCGATCCAGGCCGCCGACCCGGAGGCGGAGGCGTCCGCGGTCGCGACGGTCCAGGACTGGCGCGCCTCCCGCGACGTGGAGGCGGTCGACGCGGCCCTGGAGCGGCTGCGCGACGACGCGAAGTCCGGTGCCAACCTGATGGAGGCGACGCGTGAGGCGGCCCGGGCCGGGGTCACCACGGGCGAGTGGGCCGGGGCGCTACGCGAGGTGTTCGGCGAGTTCCGCGCTCCGACCGGGGTGTCCGGCGCGGTCGGCATCGCCGAGGCCGGTGCGGAGTTGGCGGCCGTGCGCGAGGCCGTCCGCAGCACCGGCGAGGAGCTGGGGAGCCGGCTGCGGCTCCTGGTCGGCAAGCCCGGCCTGGACGGGCACTCCAACGGCGCGGAGCAGGTCGCGGTACGGGCCCGGGACGCCGGCTTCGAGGTGGTGTACCAGGGCATCCGGCTGACCCCGCACCAGATCGTCGCGGCCGCCGTCGCGGAGGACGTGCACTGTGTCGGCATCTCGATCCTGTCCGGCTCGCACATGGAGCTGGTGCCCGAGGTGCTGCGCGGCCTGCGCTCGGAGGACCTCGGCGACGTGCCGGTCGTGGTGGGCGGCATCATCCCGTCCGCCGATGCTGCCAGGCTGCGTGACCAGGGAGTCGCCTCGGTGTTCACGCCGAAGGACTTCGGGCTCACCGAGATCATGTGGAGAATCCTCAACGAGATCCGGCGTGCGCACGGCCTCACAGAGCTGTCGCCGGCGCGATGAGCGACCTGCAGTGCGCCGCCACCCTGCTCTTCGTCGTCGCGGACCGCGACCCGGACGGTGAGCCGGACGTCGGCGCCCTGGTCGAGTCGCTGCGTGAGCGCCGGTGCGCTGCCCTGTACGCCGGGGACGCCCCGGAGGCAACGCGGACCGGTGACGCCCTGGCCGACGGCCTCGGGCTGGCCGTGCACCCGGAGCCTCGGCTGCACGAGCGGCGCGAGGAGGAGCAGGACGCCGACGCGGTCGCGCGGGTCTGCGCACTCCTGGCCGAGATCGCCGACGAGTACCGCGGGGAGACCGTCGCGGTCGTCGCAACGGCACCGCTGCTGCAGCGTGCGCTGCCGACGCTGGCCGGCAACGTCCCGCCGCTGTACGGGCAGGGCCGGTCGCTGAGCCCCGGCGAGGCTGCGGAGATGCGCGTCGACGCCGACGGTTGGCTGCTGACCGCCTGGAACGGCCGCCGCCTCGACGAGGCGCCGTGAACGAGCCCGAACGTCAGCCGGGGGAGCGGGACGTGGAGGTCGCCCGCGGGCACAGCGCCTCGCGAGGCGAGCCGGTGTGCAGCTCCTCGGGCAGCGCCACCACGCTGCTGCGGTCCAGCACGCCGCCGACCTCGGTGCGCACGGCCACCTGAGACAGGAAGCTCCCGGCGCGCGACGAGACCCGCTCGCAGTGGCTCATGTCCAGCACGAGCCGAACCTCGACGCCCTCACCGGCCGGGACCTCGAACCGGGTCGCCGCAGTGCCGTCGCGCTCCAGCCGGTCGACTGCCAGCAGGGTCGCCTCCGGCCCGGCGTCCGCCGCGTCCACGACGGTGACCGGCAGCGGACCCCCGTTGTGCAGCGTGAACGTGTAGCCGAGCTCGCGCCGGTCGGCGTAGCGGAACTGCCGGATCGTCCGGTCGCCGATCTCGAAGCGCGCGGTGGCCGACGTGCCGTCCAGGTGCACGGGTCCGTGCGCGGCGAGCGTCGGGCCCGAGGCACCCGCGGCCAGGCCACCCCCGGACAGCACCGCCGCGGTGGCTGCGGTGCCGACGAGCAGGCGTCGTCTCACCGGCGGTCCCGCTGAGCGGACCGCGCGCGCACGGTACGCCGGCGCCCGGCGGTGGCCAGGCCGGTGAGGAGCAGCATCCCGGCCAGTGCGGCGGCCGCGGCCGAGCCGTCGCCGTCGCGCGCTCCGAACGCGGAGGCGAGAGCCGCCTGCTGGCCGATCGCCGTGGCGGGCTCGGCGCCGGGGCGCTGCGGGTCCTCGAACCACTCACATGCCGGCGGGTCGCGCCAGAACTCGTCCTCGCGGTTGTACTGGCTGCAGCTGAGGAAGCCGGCGTCCTTCACCGGTGCGCCGGGCACGAACTGTGAGCCGCCGTCGGCGCACGCGGCTGGGTCGGCGATGAAGTTGTGGGTCGGCTCGCCGTACGAGGAGGTGTTCTGCTCCCAGCAGTTGCCCACACCCTGGTCGTCCCACCAGAAGTCCATCCCGTTGGGCCGCTTCTTTCCGGCCGGCGTGATGCCCATGTGGTTGTGCGTTGTGTGGTTGTGGTTGGAGGTGTCGTAGAGCTTGCTGGGGTCGTACTCGTCCCGCAGCGGTGCCGGCACCCAGAACTGCATGGTGCCGTAGCGCCAGTTGTTGTAGATCCAGTTGCGGTCGGTGGAGTTGTAGTTCCCGCCCGCGATGACGACCCCGGTGCCGACCGGGGTGGGGATCACCGGGCACACCGTGCCGGTGAGGTAGCCGCGTTCCTCCATCGGCTGCGCGCACACGCCGGAGGCGACGAACATCTTGTAGTAGTTGACGTTGTTTGAGTGGATGCGGTTGCGGCTCCACCGCGCGTGGTCCTGCGGCAGCCCGGGGTGGTTGGGGAACAGCGAGTCGGTCGCGATGCCGGTGGCGTTGAGGAAGAAGTCGTTGTGGTGGGCCCACACCGAGTTGCCGGCCGTACCGGAGTAGCCGAGCGCGTTGTGGTGGCTGCGGCTGTTGCGGATCTCGATGGCGTAGCGCGTCGGCCTGAACCGGGTGCTGTCCCCGTTGATGTCCGAGGCGGAACCGGGGTAGATGCCGGAGTCGCCGTTGTAGTAGGCGTTGACGCGCTGGATCAACCCGTGGTCGCTGGCGAACGCGAGGATGCCGTACTCGTCGTTGGCCCGCGCCACCACGCGGTCGATCAGGAACCCGTCGGTCTCCATCACGTAGACCGAGTTGAACTCCGCCCGCTGCACCGTGAAGTTGCGCAGCACCACGCCTCCGGCCCGGTCGGCGCGGATCGCGTTGAGCTTGCTGAAGCGGTTGTCGATCAGCACGTCGGACGGGCGCCGGCCGGTGCCCACGATCTGCGTGCCGCACCATCGGCTGTCGCACCGCATGCTGTCGTCGAACAGGCTGCGGTCGCCGAAGACGGTGATCAGGTTGAGGTTGTGGGGGCAGCGCACCTGGTCGGAGTAGGAGATCGCGATCGGTGCCGCGCCACCGTCGGCCGCGTCGTCGGCCTGCGGCCCCTCGGTCAGCGAGCCGATGTACTCCGACCGCGCCAGCGGGTCGTCGGAGGCCGACGCGAGGTTGGCGCAGTACCCGGTCGGCTCGTACTCGGCGTACTTGCGCTCGGTGTAGAGGCCGGGCAGCACGTAGACCGACGTCCGGCGTCGCGAGATCGAGTCGACCGCGTCCTGGATGGAGCCGAAGCCGCACTCCTGCAGCAGCGCCAGGTTGCGGCGCTTGAGCGCCGAGTCGGCCATCGCGTCGATGCGTCGTGCGCTGTCCGGACGGCACACCACCCGGTGGCGCGGGTTGTCCAGTCCGAGGTACGTCGGGCGGGCACCGCTGCCGTCGGGGAACTCCGCCGGCCGCTCCTCGTGCGCCGAGGCGGTGGGGGCGGTCGCCACCAGCCCGAGGACGGCGACCAGGACGGTCAGCGCGGCACCGGGGCGGCGGGCGGACACTGCGAGAGAGAACATGTTGCAACCTCCGTCAGCGGGTCCAACTACTGACGGCCCACTTGGTTACGCGGTACGGCTCGCCGCAGACTGGCGGCATGCGTGTGATCGTGGTCGGCGCCGGTGTCATCGGGCTCAGCTGTGCGGTACGACTGTCCGAGGCCGGGCACCAGGTCGACGTGGTGGCCCGGGACCTGCCGCTGGAGACGACCTCCTCGGTCGCCGCCGCACTGTGGTACCCCTACCGCGCCTACCCGTTCGAGCGGGTGACCGGCTGGGCCCAGGCGTCGTACGACGAGTTCCTCGAGATCGCCGCGTCGGCGCCCAAGGCGGGGGTGTCGGCGGTGACCGGCACCGAGGTGCTGCGACAGGCGACCGCCGACCCGTGGTGGCGCGACGCGGTGCCACGGCTGGACCGGGTCACGACACTGCCGGAGGGCTACCGCGACGGGTGGAGCTTCACCGCGCCGGTGGTCGAGATGCCGGTGTACCTCAGCTGGCTGCGCGAACGGCTGGAGGGCCTGGGCGGCACGGTCACCCGAATGGCGCTGAACGCGCTGCCGGACGGTGACAGCGCTGCCGTCGTCGTCAACGCCTGCGGGCTCGCCGGACGCTCGCTGGCCGACGACTCGTCGATGAGCCCGGTGCGTGGGCAGGTGGTGTACGTCGAGCAGTTCGGCCTGGACCGGTGGTGGCTCAGCCCGGAGGGCCCCACGTACGTCGTCCCGCGCGCGCACGACGTCGTGGTCGGCGGCACCGACGAGGAGGGCTCGTGGGACCGGCGGCCCGATCCGGCCACTGCCGAGCGGATCCTCGAGCGCGCGGCGCTGCTGGTGCCGGAGCTGGCTCGCGCCACGGTCGTCGGGCACCGCGTGGGCCTTCGGCCGGCGCGGCCCTCGGTGCGGCTCGACGAGCAGCGTCAGGCCGACGGCGGGCGGGTCATCCACTGCTACGGGCACGGTGGCGCCGGGGTGACGCTGTCCTGGGGGTGCGCCGACGAGGTGCTCGCCCTGGTCGAGGAGCGCGCCGTGGCGTGAACGGCTACGTTGCCCGACCCGCCCCGTCCGCCCGGCCCGGCGCCGTGCAGGGTGCATGCTCCGGGGAACAATCCGGCCGGCCCGGGCGTTGACGTCCCGCCTGCCGCGTCCGGACGGCGGCGTGACGAGAGGAGCACAGCGTGGCCCTGAGGAGCACCGCCGTCGGCAACCCTTCCACCGACTCCCTGACCGAGCTGCACCGCCAGTGCGAGATCCTGGTCGACAAGGGCTACCCCGCGCTGGCGGGGATCACCGAGCAGGCGTTCCGCGCCCTGGTCGCGCCGCTGGCGGCGCTGGTCCCCGACGAGGACTTCGTGCTCGTGGTGAGCGGTGACATCGTCCCGCTGCACCGGCTGATCGAGCGCACGGCGCTGCGGAAGCCCGGCTTCACGACCATGGCGCCCGACGATGTCCTCGCCTTCAGGCCCACGCCGGATCTGGGCCTGCCGACGTCGCCGGCCTACCTGGTCGCCGACGTGGACACCGGCAGCCAGACGCTCAACGTCAGGCCGGACGACGCACTGCCGAGGATCCACGCGGACGGACGCACCCCGCTCACGCTCGACGAGGGGCTGGCGGTCGCGACCCAGCATCCGGAGTGGCTGCGGGAGCGCAACTGCTTCGAGATGCTCGGCTCGCGGGCCGGAGACAAGCGGGTGACCGGGATCTGGGTCAGCAAGGGTGCGCCGCGGCTCGGGTGGTGCTGGGGCGGCAACCCGCACACCTGGCTCGGCATGGCGACCGCCGCACGCCGGATCGGCTGAGTGGACACCCGACGGCTGGTGCTCGGTGACTGGTCGCGCGTCGTGCGCGACGGCATCGACGTACTCCGGATCGCGCTGCTCGTCGGGGCCGCGGTGTTCGCAATGCTCGCAGACCCCGGGGCCGCGGCCCTGCTCGGCTTCCTCGGGGCGCTCACCCTGCTCGCGCGGCTGGTCAACCTGCCCCGTGCCTACGACCTGTGCTTCACCGCCGGGATGGTGCTGCAGGGGTACGGCGAGGCGCTCGGCGTGTACGACAGCTTCGCGATGTTCGACGACCTCGTGCACTTCACGCTGCCGATGCTGACCGCGCCGGTGCTGTACATCGCACTCGCGCGGCTGGAGGTCGTGCCGGATCCCCGCGACGAGACCCACGTGCAGCACTACACCGGCATCTTCGTCGTCACCGCAGCCCTCGGCGTCACGATCGGCGCGCTGTGGGAGCTGGTCGAGTGGGCGGCGGACACGTGGTTCGGCACCCAGCTGCAGCTCGGCAACACCGACACGGTCGGCGACGTCCTCAGCGACAGCATCGGCTCGCTCGTCGGCGCCGCACTGCTGGTGGTGTGGGCGCGTTACGGCTGGGGGTCGGTGCGCCGCATCCCCGGCACCAACACCGAGGAGGACGTCAACGCGTGAAGCACCCCAGCCGTCTCCCGCCTCGGCTAGAAGCGAACCCGTGCGACGCAGCGGTTGCCGCCGCCGGTCCGGACGGCCACGGCACGGAACCGGTCGCGTCCCCTGCGGTTCGGCTCGAGATCACGCACCTGCAGCGAGCCACTACGTCCGCGGCTCGTGCGCATCACCTGCTTGACGCGGCGGCCGTTGTGGATCAGGCGGACCCGGTAGCGCTGTCCACGCCGGTTCACGTCGACCTCGAACTCCACCTCCAGGCGGCGGTTCTGCGGTGACACCTTGAGGTCGGCGCGGCCGAACTGGCTGCACCGGGTGACCCGCTCGACGTCCCGGTCGCCGGCGACGGCGGGTGCGGGCGCGAGCAGTGCGGCTCCGGCCGCTGTGGCGACGGCAATGCTGACAAGCGTGCGCATGTGTAAAGCCCCCTTACGACAATGCGGTGGCCCAAAGTAGCCCCTGGACTGCCACCACCGTCGCGCGAAGGCGTGAAAATCGTGTGAAACGGGCGTGTGCGGGCCCGTAGGATCACCTTCCGTGACCGACGTAGAGGTACGATCGATGGCGGCCGCCGACCTCGACGGCGTGCTGGCCGTGGTCGACGCGGCGGAGGCGGCGGCCGAACGCCGGGCCGGCCGGGTCCCCGAGACGCCGACCGCCGAGGGCCGCGAGTACTTCCGCAAGGGCATGGACCGGTTCGTGGAGCGTGACCCGGCCGGGGCCTGGGTCGCCATGCACGACGACACGGTGGTGGGAATGGCCGAGGCGATCCGCCGAGGGCCGTTCTGGGGCCTGTCCATGCTGTTCGTGGACCCGTCGCACCAGAGCCAGGGGATCGGCCGTCGGCTGCTCGACGCGGCCCTGCGGTACGCCGACGGCGCCACGATGCGGATGATCATGACCTCGCCCGACCCGCGAGCGCTCCGGCGCTACTCGCGGGCCGGCCTGGCCATCCACCCGGCCGTCGAGGCGGAGGGCATCGTCGACCGCTCGACCATCCCGACCGACCTGCCCGGTCGCACCGGGGACGTGGGCGACCTCGACCTGGTCGCCGACGTCGACGGCGGCCTGCGGGGGTCCCGTGCGGAAGACGTGGAGTTCCTGGTGAAGCAGGGCGTCCGGATGGAGGTCGTGGACGGCCGCTCGGGGCGCGGCTACGCCCTGCACCGCAAGAACCGGCTGGCGCTGCTGGGGGCGACGGACGACGGGACGGCGGCTCAGCTACTGTGGCGCGTCCTCGCCGCGACCGACGGCAAGGCCCAGATCTGGTGCATGACCGCCGCCCAGGACTGGGCCGTGCGCGTCGCCCTCGCGGCGCGGATGAAGGTGGTCGGAGCCGGGCCGCTGTTCGCGGACGGGATCGACCGGCCGCCGGGTCCGTGGCTGCCGTCCGGGTGGTACTTCTGACCGGCGCCCTAGAAGAGCCGGTCGCTCGGGTCGTCGATGCCTCGCAGCGCGTCGTAGTCGACGACCACGCAGCCGATCCCGCGGTCCCCGGCCAGCACCCGCGCCTGGGGCCTGATCTCCTGCGCCACGAGGATGCCCCGAACCGGCGCCAGCAGCGGGTCACGGTTCAGCAGCTCGAGGTAGCGGGTGAGCTGCTCGACGCCGTCGATCTCGCCGCGTCTCTTCACCTCCACCGCCACGGACGCACCGTCGTCGTCGCGGCACAGCAGGTCGACGGGCCCGATCGCGGTGGGGTACTCCCGCCGTACCAGCGCGAGGCCGTCGCCCATCGCCGCGGGATGCTCGGCCAGCAGCTCCTGCAGGTGCTTCTCCACGCCGTCCTTGCGCAGGCCCGGGTCGATGCCGAGCTCGTGCGAGGAGTCGTGCACGACATCCTCGATCAGGATGCGCAGCGTGTCGCCGTCCCGCCCCGTCACCGTCCACTCGTGGGTGCCGGCGTCGGAGCTCTCCTCGTGCAGTGAGCACGGCGGCGACATCCAGTTCAGCGGCTTGTACGCCCGGTCGTCGGCGTGGATCGACACCGAGCCGTCGGCCTTGACCAGGATCAGCCGGGTGGCCATCGGCAGGTGGGCGGTGAGCCGACCGGCGTAGTCGACCTGGCAGCGAGCAACCACAAGACGCACGAGCGGGAGGGTATCGGCCGTCCCGCGGGTGCCGGCAGGCCGGCGGGTTGCCGCCTGCAGTTACGCGTGAGTAACCTCACCAGCGTCACGTACGGCGGACGTGCCAGACTGCGTCCAGCCACCTTTCCACGAGCGCCTGCACCCGCGCGGGCGACCAGTGAGGAGTCACGCTGCACATGGGCCGCGAGTTCAACACCGTCGGCGTCATCGGACTGGGCACGATGGGCGCCGGCATCGCCGAAGTGTTCGCCCGGCACGGCCTGTCGGTCGTGGGCGTCGAGAAGACCGACATCACCCTCGAGCGTGGTCGCCAGCACATCCAGCACTCCACCGACCGGGCGGTGAAGCGGTCGAAGCTGAGCGAGGACGAGCAGCGGGCCCTGCTCGACCGCATCCGATTCAGCACGGCGCTGGACGACGTCAAGGACTGCGACCTGGTGGTCGAGGCGGTCGTGGAGCACCTGGACCTCAAGTGCGAGGTGTTCCAGGCGCTGGACGGTATCGTGAGCGCCGACGCCGTCCTCGCCACCAACACCTCCTCTCTGTCGGTCACCGAGATCGCCTCCGCCACCCAGCACCCCAGCCGGGTGGTCGGCATGCACTTCTTCAACCCCGCGCCGGTGATGCAGTTCGTCGAGGTCGTCCGCACCGTGGTCACCGAGGACCAGGTGGTGCAGGACGTCCTCGCGCTGGCGACCAAGCTCGGCAAGGACCCCGTCACCTGCGGCGACAAGGCCGGGTTCATCGCGAACTCGCTGCTGTTCGGCTACCTGAACCACGCCGCCGCCATGTACGAGGGTCGCTACGCCACCCGCGAGGACATCGACGCGGCGATGCGGTTCGGCTGCGGTTACCCGATGGGCCCGCTCGCCCTGCTCGACCTGATCGGGCTCGACACCGCCTACGAGATCCTCGACACGATGTACCGGCAGGGGCGCAACCGCCTGCACGCGCCCTCGCCCATCCTGAAGCAGATGGTGACCGCTGGCCTGCTCGGCCGGAAGGCCGGGCGCGGCTTCTACACCTACGAGGAGGCCGACTCCCCGCACGTCGTCGCCGATGCGCTCACCCCGGCCCCCGACTCCGCGGCACAGCAGCGCCGGGAGGTGCAGACCGTGGGTGTCGTCGGCACCGGCACCATGGCGACCGGCATCGTGCAGGTCTTCGCCCAGGCCGGGGTCGACGTGGTCTACGTCGGACGCAGCCAGGCGAAGGTCGACAAGGTCCGCGAGACGGTGCAGCGGTCGCTGGAGAAGGCGGTGCAGCGCGGCAAGCTCGACGAGGAGCGCCGGGACGCGGCACTCGCCCGGGTGACCGGGTCCACGTCCCTGGACGACCTGGCCCATGTCGGTCTGGTGATCGAGGCCATCGCCGAGGACCTGACGGTCAAGCGGGCGCTGTTCGAGAACCTCGACGAGATCTGCAAGCCCGGTGCCATCCTCGCCACGACCACCTCGTCGCTGCCGGTGATCGAGTGCGCCGCGGTCACGCACCGGCCGGCTGACGTCGTCGGCATGCACTTCTTCAACCCCGCACCGGCGATGAAGCTGGTCGAGGTCGTCAGCACGGTCTCGACCTCCGACGACGTGGCGGAGACGGTGCGGGCACTGTGCGGGCGGATCGGCAAGGTCGCGGTGTCCTGCAGCGACCGCGCCGGCTTCATCGTCAACGCGCTGCTTTTCCCCTACCTGAACGACTCGGTCAAGATGCTCGAGGCGCACTACGCCACCGCCGACGACATCGACACCGCCATGAAGAAGGGGTGCGCGCTGCCGATGGGCCCCTTCGAGCTGCTCGACGTGGTCGGCAACGACGTGTCGCTCGCGATCGAGCGTGAGCTGTTCCTGGAGTACCGGGAGCCTGGTTTCGCGCCCGCTCCGCTGCTCGAGCACCTGGTGACCGCCGGCTACCTCGGCCGCAAGACCGGGCGGGGGTTCCGCGACTACTCCCGTCGCTGACGCACGTAGGCTGGGCGGCGATGCCTGCGATCCGTGCCAAGAGAACGACCCCGTGGCCACGCTGCTCCGCCTGCACCCGCTCCCGACCCACGGCGGCATGATGGACAGCCATGTCATCCGCAAGGCGTCGTACCGCCTTCCGGCGCTGGCCGGCATCGCGGTGCTCCGCTTCAACACCCGCGGTACCGAGAGCGTGCAGGGGGTCAGCGGCGGCGCCTTGTGGGACGGCCCGATGGAGACCGCGGACTCATCGGCCTACGCCGACCGCACCGTCGCGACCTTCCCCGACACGCCCGTCAGCGGACCGGAGGACAGATGACATCGCTTGCCTACGGCGACCTGGGCGAGGGGACGCCACTGGTGCTGCTGCACGGGTTCCCGTTCCCGCGGCAGATGTGGCAGTTCCAGCACGACGGCCTCGCCAAGGAGCTACGCCTCGTCACCCCGGACCTGCCCGGCTTCGGCGAGTCCGCGGTCTCGACCGCGGCGCCGGACCTCGGCGTGATGGCCGACGGCGTGCTCGACCTCCTCGGCCGGCTCGACCTGGACCGCGTCGTGCTCGGTGGGCTCTCCATGGGCGGCTACGTCGCGATGGAGATCCTGCGCCGGCGGCCGGAGGTCGTCGGCGGGCTGGTGCTGGCCGACACCAAGGCGTCGGCCGACCCGGCAGCCGGGGCCGACAACCGCCGGCGGATGGCCGCCGTCCTCGAGGAGGGGCAGAACCCGCGGGTGCTGGTGCACGAGGTGCTGCCGACGCTGCTCGGCGAGACGACGCGGCAGGAGCGTCCCGAGGTCGCGCAGTGGCTGCGGGAGCTCGTCGAGCAGGCCGACCCGCGCGGAGCGGCGTGGGCGCAACGGGCCATGGCCGCCCGCCCCGACTCCTTCGACACGCTTGCGCAGGTGCGTGTCCCCACGCTGGTCGTCGTCGGGGAGGAGGACCAGCTGTCACCGCCCGCGGACGCCCAGGCGATGGTCGACGCGGTCCCCGGCGCCCAGATCGCCGTGATCGCCGGTGCCGGCCATCTGAGCGCGGCCGAGGCCCCGGACGAGTTCAACAACCTGGTGTGCGACTTCGTCCTCGAGCACAGCTGACCCACCGCGCCCTCGGGAGAGAAGAACCGGGCTAGCGGCGCCGGCCCGAGTCGGTCACCGCACCCATGACCTGCGTGGAGTCGGCATCCTGCTCGGGCACCGACTGTGCCGCGGGCTCGCTGCGCTGGGGCTGCTCGGCGTCCTCGTCGTCGTAGCTGGCGAAGCCGGCGACCACGTCGCGCAGCGCCGACAGCTGGGCCACGATGCCGTCACGCCGGCGCTGCAGCGACTCGAGCTGCTGGCGCATGGACTCGATCGAGCGCTCGGCGTCGGCCTTGCCGTGCGCGGTGATCTGCTCGGCCTGCCGGCGTGCGGTGGCGACGACCTGCTCGGCCTCGCGGCGGGCCCGGGACAGCATCCGCTCCGCGTCCGCCGAGGCCTCCTCGCGCTGCCGGGCGACCTGCTCGGCGGCCTCGG
>DATABY010000068.1:0-3264 GCA_036259355.1 Nocardioidaceae bacterium | reverse complement strand
TGTGGACGCTGCTGCGACGGCTGCCCGTCGTCCGGTCGAGGATCAACCGGCGGCTCATCAACCGGTTGGTCTACAAGCTCGAGACGCGGCCGAACGCCCTGAGCACGATGACCCCGTACACATCGTGGGAGTCGCTGACCGACCGGACGTACAGCGCCCGGCACCTGCCGGCGGACGACGCGCTCCAACAGCGGCTGCAGCGGGTGGCACCGGCGTCGGTCGCGGAGCTGTTCCGCCGGGAGCAGCCGCGGGAGTCGACGAAGTCGACCCTGCTCTTCTCCCACTTCGCCCAGTGGTTCGTCGACGGCTTCCTCCGCACGGACCCCGACGACGTGCTGCGGAACACCTCCACCCACGACATCGACCTGAGCCAGCTCTACGGCCAGACCGAGGACGTGACCGCGATGCTGCGGACCCACTCCGGCGGCCGGCTCAAGAGCCAGCAGATCGACGGCGGCGAGTTCCCGCCCTACTACTTCGGCCCGGACGGAGAGGTCGAGCCGGAGTTCGTCGACCTCCCGCTCAGCTACCCCGGCCGCGATCGGAAGGCCGTTGAGCTGGGGGACCTGACCGAAGGCCAGAAGCGGAGCCTGTTCGCCCTGGGCATCCCGCGGGGCAACATCCACTACGGCTTCGTGATGCTCAGCACGCTGTTCCTGCGCGAGCACAACCGCCTCGCCGACCTCATCGCCGCCGAGAACCCCGACTGGGACGACGAGCGCGTCTTCCAGACGGCTCGCAACACGCTGATCGTCATCCTCATCAAGATCGTGATCGAGGACTACATCAACCACATCACGCCGTCCCACTTCAAGCTGTTCGTGGAGCCGGGGATCGGCGTCCGGGAGGAGTGGTACCGGCAGAACTGGATGTCCATCGAGTTCGACCTGCTCTACCGCTGGCACCCCCTCGTCCCCACCGACCTGGCCGTCGGCGGGGTGCGACGTGCGGCCAGCGACGTCCTGTGGGAGACCGACGTCGTCCCCCAGCAGGGGCTGGCCGCTCTCTTCGACGAGGCGTCCCGGCAACCGAGCGCCGAGATCGGGATCCGGAACACGGCGGAGTTCCTGCTGCCGGTCGAGGAGCGCACGATCGCCATCGGCCGGAGGGCGGCACTGGCCGGCTTCAACGACTACCGCCAGGCCTGCGGCTACCCGCGGCTGCGGTCCTTCAGCGACTTCTCCGCCGACCCCGAGGTGGCCGAGGCGCTGGAGGCCCGGTACGGGTCGGTGGACGACGTCGAGCTGTACGTCGGGCTCTTCGCCGAGGACGTCCGGCGGAACTCCGCGCTGCCCCCGGTGATGGGCACGATGGTGGCGGTGGACGCCTTCTCCCAGGCGCTCACCAACCCGCTGCTCACGAAGAGCGTCTTCACCGCCTCGACCTTCTCCAGGGCCGGGATGCGCGCGATCAAACGGACCAGTCGCCTGCAGGACCTCGTCGACCGGAACACCCCGGGCGAGGACACCGAGCCGCTGGTCACCTTCACCCGCACCAGCTCGACGGCGACACGATGACCCGCGTGACCACATCGCCGCCCTACGTCCGCTACCGGGCGGACCTGGAGCGGCCGTTCCCCGGCGAGGAGGAGCTCGTCCGGCGGATCGTCGGGGCGATGGAGAGCGCCAACCGCCAGGTCGCCGCCAAGCACAGGCACGGCCTGCGCGACGCGCACGCCAAGAGCCACGGCGTCCTCGCCGGCGAGTTGCGCATCGAACCGGACCTGCCCGAGCACCTCGCCCAGGGCCTGTTCGCAGCCCCGCGCAGCCATCCGGTCATCGTGCGCTTCTCCACCTCGCCCGGTGACCTCCGTACCGACCGGGTGCCCGCCCCGCGCGGGATGGCCATCAAGGTGATCGGGGTGGACGGTCCCCGGGCCGTCGACGACGGCGCCGCCACGCAGGACTTCCTCCTGGTCAACCACCCGACCCTGCCCTTCGGCACGGTCGGTGCGTACGCCGAGCTGCAGAAGGCGCTCCAGCGGCAGCACCACCAGAGCGACCTGCGGCAGCGGTCCACCAGGCTGGTCGCCCGAGTGCTCACCCGCCTCCGGTTCCCGCTCCCGAGGATCGCCGAGGTCCTGGCCACGCCGAACCACCACGTCCTCGGGGAGACCTTCCACTCGATGGCGGCGCTGCGCTACGGCGACCACGTCGCCAAGATCTCGGCCGCCCCGCTGTCCGAGGAGCTGCGGGCACTCACCGGCAGGCCCGTGGGCAGGCGCGCCGGGGACTCAGCGCTGCGGGACCTGGTCGCGGACTTCTTCGCCCACCACAGCGCCGAGTACGAAGTACGCGCCCAACTGTGCGTCGACGTCCGCCGGATGCCGATCGAGGACGCCTCGGTGCTCTGGCCCGAGGAGTTGTCACCGCACCACCGGGTCGCGGTCCTGCACCTGCCGGCGCAGGACGCGTACAGCGACGCCCGTCGCCGTTACGCCGACGACGTCCTGTCGTTCAGCCCGTGGCACGCGCTGGAGGCCCACCGACCCCTGGGCTCGATCATGCGTTCGCGTCGCGTGGCGTACCCGCGGTCCAGCGACTTCCGGCACACGGTGAACGGGGTCCGGGAGCGGGAGCCGGCGAGCATCGACGAGCTCCCGGCCTGAGGGCGCTCGCCACGAACGGCGCCACTCCGAGCACTGCTCCGGACGTCGGAGCGGGGCTCGACCGGCGGCTGCAGGTCGTCGTCGATCCGGTGGGGGAGCGGCCGAGCTAGTGGCCGGGTTCGCAGGCGATCCAGGCTCCGGCGGTCGGCCCGAGGTGCCGGGCGACGTCCCGCAGCACGACGACCACGTCGAGCCAGCAGAAGGCAGCCCGCCCCGCGGCGACGACGTCCTCCAGGGAGAGCTCGGCGGGCCGGTCGTCCGGCGCGGCGGACGTCGGCGCCTCCGGACAGTCGGCCTCCGGGTCGGCCAGCACCTCGGTCAGGAGCGTCATCAGCTGGCCGTCGTCCCACCGGTGCCGGTTGTCCCCGTCCACGACCGCCTCCCTCCGGCACCCGGCCGCACACCGGGCAGACCGCAGAACGCCAGGTCGGGGTTCCGACGAGGTCCGTACTGCACAGAGGCGGCGGCCACCCGTGCTGATACACCGGCCGGCCGGGAACACCGCCAGCGGCGCATCAGCGGTGACGAATAC
The DNA here is from genome assembly GCA_036259355.1 of Nocardioidaceae bacterium. GTDB lineage: Bacteria > Actinomycetota > Actinomycetes > Propionibacteriales > Nocardioidaceae > JALZDI01. The sequence goes on along the minus strand of DATABY010000068.1, from coordinate 124 downwards.
GGGTGTGCCTCCCGTCGCACGGTGCCTACAGTCGGCCCATGAGCCGGGCGCTCAGGTACACACCGCCGCTCGCCAGCCGGGACCTGATCGTGCGGCCCCGGCTCCTGGACGCGCTGCGGAGCCG
>DATABY010000067.1:0-5733 GCA_036259355.1 Nocardioidaceae bacterium | reverse complement strand
CGCGCAGCTCGGTCAGGTCAGCCTCTCGCTGGGTGACGACGTACGGGACACCGAGGGGCCGGTACACCTCGAGCAGCGGCTCGGGAGAGGCCAGGTCGGCCTTGGTCAGGCACAGCAGCGGCGCGATGTCGGCGTCGAAGGCCGCAGCCAGCGCCCGGTCGATCAGCCCCTGCCGCGGCTCCGGGTCGGCCAGCGCGGTCACGATCACCAGCTGGTCGGCGTTGGCGACGATCACCCGCTCGTAGGGGTCGTCGTCGTCGGCGGTGCGGCGCAGCACCGTCGTGCGCTCGTCGACCTCCACGATCCGGGCCAGGGTGCCCTCGCCGCCGGAGGTGTCGCCGACCAGGCGCACCCGGTCGCCCACCACCACCGCCTTGCGGCCCAGCGCCCGGGACTTCATCGCCACCAGCGAGGTGCCGTCGTCGAGCATGCAGGCGTAGCGGCCGCGGTCGATCGTCACCACCCGCGCCGGGACGGCGTCGTCGTAGCTGGGCCGCTCCTTCGTGCGTGGCCTGCTGCCCTTGCCCGGTCTGTCGTACCGCTCGTAGTCGTGCTCGTCGTAGCGCTCACGGCTCATGTCAGCAACGACTCCCAGTCCGCGGCGAAGCCGGGATAGGTCTTCGAGGTCGTGTCCACGTCGTCGAGCCGCACACCGGGGACGACGAGACCGAGCACCGCGGCCGCGTGCGCCATCCGGTGGTCGGCATAGGTGTGGAACAGGCCGCCGTGCAGCGGCTTCGGACTGATCCGCAGGCCGTCCTCGGTCTCGCGCACGTCGCCACCGAGCCCGTTGAGCTCCGCCGCCACGGCGTGCAAGCGGTCGGTCTCGTGCCCCCGCAGGTGCGCGATCCCACGCAGCCGTGACGGGGAGCCGGCGAGTGCGCACAACGCCGCCAGCACCGGGGCGAGCTCCCCCACGTCGTGCAGGTCGACGTCGATGCCTTCGATGTGGTCCGGGCCGTGCACCACGAGCCCGGCGTCGTCGCGTTCCACCCGGGCGCCCATGCGGGCGAGGAGGGTGCGCAGCCGGTCGCCGGCCTGGTCGGTGGAGCGCGGCCAGTGCGGTACGGCGACCACGCCACCGGTCGCGACCGCCGCGGCCAGGAACGGCGCCGCGTTGGACAGGTCGGGTTCGACGTCGACGTCGAGCGCCTTGACCGCACCGGGATGCACGACCCAGCGCTCCGGCCGGTCGGTGTCCACGAGGACGCCGCGGTCGCGCAGCATGCGCACGGTCATCGCGATGTGCGGCTGCGACGGCACCGGCGCGCCCTCGTGCCGGACCTCGACGCCGCGGTCGAAACGCGCGCCCGCGAGCAGCAGCGCGGAGACGAACTGGCTGGAGGCCGACGCGTCGATCGTGACGCCTCCGCCGCGCACCGCGCCCCGGCCGTGCAGCCGGAAGGGCAGAGTGCCCCGGCCATCGTCCTCGACGGTCGTGCCGAGGTCGCGCAGGGCGCCGATGATCTGGCGCATCGGCCGCTCGCGGGCCCGGGGATCACCGTCGAAGCGCACCGGTCCCGAGGCGATCGCGGCCATGGGCGGGACGAAGCGCATCACCGTGCCGGCGAGGCCGCAGTCGACGTCGGCAGGACCACGCAGCGGCCGGGGCCGGACCTGCCAGCCGTCGCCGACCTCGTCGACCGCGGTGCCGAGGCTGCGCAGAGCCTGCACCATCAGGTCGGTGTCGCGGGCACGCAGCGGCCGTCGTAGGACCGAGGGCCCCTCGGCGAGCGCGGCGAGGACCAGCGCGCGGTTCGTGATCGACTTCGAGCCCGGCAGGGTCACCGTCGCCTCCACCGGGCCATCGGCGTAAGGAGCCGACCAGGCGACAGCGGGCGCGGCGTTCATCGAGTCGAGGCTAGCCCCCTCACGCCGTCCGCTCAGAAGACGGACTTGGCCGAGGTGCCGGCTCGCCTGGCCTCCCGCTTGGCGGCCTTCCTGGCGTGCTTGGCCTCACGGCGCGCGGCCTTGGCGCCGTGCTGCACGCGCCAGGCGATGCCGGGCCTGCCCTCGGTGTCCACGCCGGCGAGCAGGAGGCCACCGAGCATGGAGACGTTCTTGAAGAAGTGCACCTTCTGGTTGGCCTTGGCCGCGGGGTCGGTCTCCTCCCAGTACCGGTGGCCCGCGAGCGTCGTCGGCACCAGGCTCAGCGCCAGCACGTTGGCCGAGAGCCGAGGGGCCTTCCCGGTCGCGAGCAGCAGCCCGCCGGCCACCTGGGCGACGGCGTTGGCCTTCACCAGCGTGACCGTGTCCTGCGGGATCGGTGCCTGTGGCACCGCCTTCCGCGCGGCCGGCACCATCTTGTCGTACACCGGCTTGGCCTTCGGGGCCATCTTGTCCGCGTTCTGGAAGGCGTTCACGCCCCCGACCACGAACATCGAGGCAAGCATCGGACGGGCGAGCAGTCTCACTAGCGTCATGGGTCCTTCATACCCGTTGGGCAGGACTTATGCATTCACGGGTGGTGTCGGCGTGCTGTGCGAGGCTGGATCCATGTGCGGTCGTTATGCCTCCAGCCGGCGTCCCCAGGACCTCGTCGAGGAGTTCGAGGTCGAGCAGGTCGACGTGCGCGAGAAGCTCGAGCCCGACTACAACGTCGCGCCGACCAAGGACGTCTACGCCGTTCTCTCGCGGCCGCCCAGCAAGGACCGGGCGGCCGCGCCGGTCCGGCGGCTCCGCACGCTCACGTGGGGCCTGGTGCCCTCCTGGGCGAAGGATCCCTCGATCGGCAACCGCATGATCAACGCCCGGGCGGAGACGGTCGCGGACAAGCCCGCGTTCCGGAAGGCGTTCGCGAGCCGCCGCTGCCTGCTGCCGGCCGACGGCTACTACGAGTGGTACCAGACCGGCCAGAAGAACAAGCGCGGCCGACCGCTGAAGCAGCCGTTCTTCATCCGCCCGACCGACGGCGCCGCGCTTGCGATGGCAGGTCTCTACGAGATCTGGCGTGACCCCGGCCGCGACCGCGACGACGACCAGGCGTTCCGCTGGACCTGCACGATCATCACCACGACGGCCGAGGACTCCCTCGGTCACATCCATGACCGGATGCCCATGCTCGTCGAGCCGGCCGACTACGCCGCCTGGCTGGACCCGCGGCTGTCCGATCCGGCCGAGCTGAACGCCCTGCTCGTGCCCGCGGCTCCGGGCAGGCTGGAGGCCTACCCCGTGTCCACCGCGGTCAACGACGTGAAGAACAACGGCGCCGAGCTGCTCGACCCACTCGTGACCGAGCACGACGCTCCTGCATGATCTAGAGCGTGACGACCTCACGCTTGGTGCCGACACCGCACGGCGACGCCCGCCTCCACGTCGACCGTGCGAAGAGCCCGGTGGCCACGCTCGTGCTCGGCCACGGCGCCGGAGGCGGAGTCGCCGCCCGCGACCTGGCGGCCCTGGCAAGGACGCTGCCCGCCCAAGGGGTCTCCGTCTTCCGGGTGGAGCAGCCGTGGCGGGTTGCGGGCCGCAAGGTCGCGTCGTCGGCCCGCATCCTCGACGAGGCCTGGCTGGCCGTCGTCAACTCGCTGCGTCCACAGACCCCGCTGGTGGTCGGCGGACGTAGCGCCGGCGCCCGGGTGGCCTGCCGCACCGCCAGACACCTCGGCGCCTCCGGCTGCCTGGCGATGGCGTTCCCGCTGCACGCGCCCGGGAAACCCGACAAGAGCCGGGCCGACGAGCTCACCGGTGCCGGCGTGACCACGCTGGTCGTGCAGGGTGACCGCGACTCCTTCGGCGCCCCCGACGCCTTCCCCTCCACCGTGGACCTCGCGGTCATCCCCGGCGCAGACCACGGCTTCGCCACGCTCAAGCGCGGCGAGCTGTCCCAGGAGGACGCGCTCAGCGTGCTCGTGGAGGCGGCGCTGGAGTGGCTCACCCGCGAGATCGCCTGACCGAGGGCGAGCGCGCCCCGGGGCCGGGGGAATGACCGCCCTGACCAGGGTGTTCTGCGGATGGGACCTGAACACCGTCGCCGGCGAGGGAGGAGGCCTTGCGTGCTGTGCACACTGCCCCCACGTGACGTCGGCCCACCCCGGGTAGGCTGGGCCCCGATGACCACCGATCTCGAGGGCGAGACCCCGGAGCAGCGCGCGGAGCGCTTCGAGCGCGACGCCCTGCCCTATCTCGACCAGCTGTACGGCGCCGCACTGCGAATGACCCGCAACCCGGCGGACGCCGAGGACCTGGTGCAGGAGGCGTTCGCCAAGGCCTTCGCCGCGTTCCACCAGTTCAAGCCCGGCACCAACCTCAAGGCGTGGCTGTACCGCATCCTCACCAACACGTTCATCAACTCCTACCGCAAGAAGCAGCGCGAGCCGCAGCAGCAGATGACCGAGGAGGTTGAGGACTGGCAGCTGGCCCGCGCCGAGAGCCACACCTCCAAGGGGCTGAAGTCGGCGGAGGCCGAGGCGCTCGAGGGGCTGCCGGACAGCGACGTCAAGGACGCGCTGCAGGAGCTGCCGGAGGACTTCCGCATCGCGGTCTACCTCGCCGACGTCGAGGGGTTCGCGTACAAGGAGATCGCCGAGATCATGGAAACACCCGTCGGCACCGTGATGTCGCGGCTGCACCGTGGACGGCGCATGCTGCGCGACCTGCTCACCGACTACGCACGCGACCGCGGCATGGCCGCCGCCGGCGCACGTGAGGCCCGGGGGGAGGGCTCATGAGCTGCGGAAAGCCCCACGACAAGGACTGCGCCGAGGTCCTGGAGAACCTCTTCCTGTTCCTCGACCACGAGATCGAGGAGGCCTCCTACGCCGAGATCAGGGAGCACCTCGACGAGTGCGCCCCATGCCTGGCCAAGTACAACCTCGAGCAGGTCGTGAAGACGCTGGTCGCCCGGTCCTGTCGGGAGCCCGCGCCCCCCGCCCTGCGCGAGCGCGTGTTGTTCCAGATCCGCTCGGTGCACGTGGAGATCACCGACATCGACCCCGGTCTCGGTCGCTGACGCCCCTTCGGTCTGGCGTCGGCCTGGTCAGGCGTTGGGCCCGGTCAGGCGTTGGGCCGCTTGCCGTGGTTGGCGGCGTTCTTCTTGCGCCCGCGGCGCTTGCGTCCTCGCTTGCTCATGGTGGCTCTCTCCTCTTCCGTAGCTCAGTGCAGCAACCGATTGTCTCAGATGCCCGTACGCCGCCCACAACGTCCGCCGGTCAGTGCGCTATAACCCCCGTTATGACGGACGCAACGATGCCGGCCACGGGCGCGACCGCCGCGGTCACCCACGAGGTCACCGAGGCCGACACCGCGAAGGCGCTGGGCAGCGGTGACCTGCCCGTGCTGGGCACGCCGCGACTGCTCGCCTGGGCCGAGGAGGCGACGTGCGCCGCGGTCGCCGAGTCTCTCGACACCTCGCGCACCAGCGTCGGCACCGAGGTGCGGATCGAGCATCTGCAGCCCAGCCCGCTGCAGGCGACGGTCGCCGTACGGGCCGAGCTCACGCACGTGGAGGACCGGCTGCTGCGCTTCGAGGTCAGCGCCCAGCACGGAGACGGCCGGGTCGTCGCCCACGGCGAGGTGACGCGCGCGGTCGTCGACCGCGACCGCTTCCTGCAGCGACTGAGATAGACGCCGCACACCGTCGTCACTGCCGATGGCGTTCGGCGGTGGCCCATCTGGTCAGGTAGACGTCGACGGCGTGGGGCAGGTCTAGTGGTGAGCCGTCCCAGTCGGGTTCGATGGTGGTGGGGCCGATGTCGGCGTGTGCGGCGGCCAGTGTGTCGGCGTTGCCGGACA
>DATABY010000066.1:0-7648 GCA_036259355.1 Nocardioidaceae bacterium | reverse complement strand
GGGTGAGCAGCTACAGCGGATGCGCCAACGAGCCACCCGGACCGGAGGGGACGACCGCAGCGCTGGCGCAACCGTGTCCAGCCGCGGCTGGGAACCGCGGCGAGCAGCCCACCGGCGAGCCAGGGCGGACCGGCACATCCCATCCGCTGTTCGACGTGGTCGTTCTCGATGGAGGACGCCAGAGCGTTCGGATGCCCGCCAGGGTCCTAGCGGGGATGCTCGTCAAGGATGCGGCCCATAGGCCGCAGGTCCGGGCTGAGGCCGCGGCTGTCGGATGGGGTCGGGAGCGCCGCCCCGGATCTGGCGTCGCCGGTGCGGTCCAGCGCCGCATCTTCCGAGCACGATTGCACAGCCTGGGCCGGTGGAAACGCCGAACGCGGGCCACTCACACGCAATTTGCGGACCCCTAGAGATCTGTTCCTGACGGACCAAGGCGGCATCATCCTGACCCGTGGGCTCCACGAAATGGGCTCGCCTGTACCACTAGGCCCTGCTGGTAAGAAAGCGCCATCCGTCAGGCCTGGAGTTGGTTTATGGACGACACTCGTTTGACCGGTGAGCATGGTGAACACACCGTCGCCGCCAAATTGGCCTCCCTGGGATGGCTAGCGCAGCCAAACAAGCCGGACTGGGCGTCGACATAGATCTGTTTCTTCAGCCGCACTACGTGACAGAGGGGGCTTGAAGCGTTTCGGTGTGACGGTGACTGCGCAGGTGAAGTCAGGTGTTTCCTACTTCAGCGAGCCGCTCGAAACGGGGTGGCTATACCGTGACCCCTCGTTACCTGAATGGGCCGCGCGGCGCACACCGCATTTGCTCGTGCTATATAATCCGCAAGGCTGGACACGCTCCGCTGCGGGCCCTGCAGGCCGGCGACCAGGAGGGTGACGTGACCGCCGCCTGGCAACTGAAGGAGCTCGTTCGCGAGCTGTACGCCAGCCGCGACATCGCCAAAGCCCGCGAGGTCCTGGACGTCGTCTACGTCTGGGCGTCCCCGCCAACGTCCCCGAGATGCGACGCTTCGCTGGCACGCTGCGCCGCTGGGAGGACGAGGTGCTTGCCTACTTCACCACCGACGGTGCATCGAACGGACCCACCGAAGCGTTCAACCTCACGATCAAGCCCGTCACGAGGCTAGGGGTCGGCTGACCGATACAGGGGACGGCCGTTTGTACCGGCGTGTAGGACGGTCATGAGCCCTGAGTTCAGCTTCTTGAGCTGCTCGAGATCGGCGCCGAGCGCGTCCTCGGCCTTGGCAGCACATGATGAGCTTCATGCCGTTCCAGGGAATGCTCTACCTCGGTGACGATGAGGTCGTGGCGACATCGAGGAGCAGCTTCAGGAGCGCTGCCAGTATCGCGGGCTCAGCCGCGCCGTAGCGACGGATCTGGCCCAGACACCCGGCGAGGTACTGGTCGAACGTAAACCCGGGGACGCCGACGCGTACCGTTCCCTCGTCGTCACGGTGCAGGCGATGGTCGAACCCGCTTCTTGGAGCGTTGCTCAGCGCCGGCTGCAGCGTAACCATTACCGCTATTATCCCACCAGTGAGGGCAGCACGCGCGGTCTCGCTGGCGGGCGTCATGGCGGCGGCGTTCACCATGGCCGTCGTCCTCCTGCCCGAGTTCCCCGTCGCGGTGCGCAATTCGAGCCTGCACGTGGCTTTGGAGACCACAGCGGCTTGGATCGCGCTCATAGCGGCGCTGCTCGTTTTCGGACGGCTGCGCCGCAGTCATAACTTGCCGGATCTGCTGCTCGCCATCGCCCTCGCTTTGTTCGGCCTTACGAACATGCTGCTCTCCGCGGTGGCGTCGATGGTCGATGGGACGCCTGCCCAGGCCATCACCATGTGGGGGGCGTTGAGCGGGCGCACCGCCGCCGCGATCGTGTTCTGCCTGGCGGCGTTCGTGCCCAGCCGCCGGCTTCGCGGACGCTGGGCCCTCCCTACGGCGGGGCTCGCTGCACCGGTCTGCGTAGGCCTCATCGCTGGCGTCGTCGCGCTGCTGGCCGACCAGCTGCCGGCGGGGGTGGGGGTCGCCGTGGATGCCACCGTCGCGAGCATGTCCCCGCTCGGTGCCATCGCGGTCCATCCGGTGCTCGCCAGCGCCCAGGTCGTGATGTGTGCGACCTACGCCATTGCTGCGTATGGATTCCTCCGGGGCGACACCGGGTCGGGCGATCCACTGCGGCCCTGGTTGGCTGCGGCCGCGATCCTCGCCTCGGTGGCCCGAGCGCACTACGCCCTGTTGCCGTCCCTCTACGCCGACGTGGTCTACAGCGGCGATGTGCTCCGCGTCGGCTTCTACGCGCTGTTGCTCGGCGGGGTCGTCGCCGAGCTGCGAGCGACGTGGCGGGCGCTGCCGACGGAGGCGGCGGCGGATGAGCGGGCGCGAATCGCTCGAGACCTCCATGACGGACTTACGCAGGAGCTCGCGTTCATCCGGGCGCAGTCGACGTGGCTGGCGAAGCGCGAGCCTGACGAGGCGCGCGTGCAGCTGCTCGCCTCCGCCGCGGACCGGGCCCTCGACGAGTCACGGCATGCCATCGACGTGCTCGCCGGGACGGCGCCAACGAAACTGGCCGACGCGATCAGCCGTGCTGCGCGCGACGTCGCCGTCCGCTACTCCCAGCACGTCGTCCTCGATGTGGCGGACGTTTCAGCATCCGCTCCGGCGGCCAACGAGCAGCTGGTGCGGATCGTCCGTGAGGCTGTGGCGAACGCCGCTCGTCATGCCCAGGCTGACGTGGTCACCGTGCGCCTGGCGGTGGGGCGAAATCTCCTGCTCGAGGTGGCGGACGACGGCGTAGGGTTCGACGAGGCACAGACAACGCGGGATGGCCGCTTCGGGTTGCGCAGCATGCGCGAGCGCGCCGATGTGTTGGGGGGAACCATGACGATCACCTCGGTGAGCGGCGTGGGCACGACGGTCCGGGTCGAGGTTCCATGGAGCCGCTGATCCGCGTCCTGCTCGCCGACGACCATGCACACATCCGAGCCGGCGTCCGCCTGTCGCTGGAGCAGGAGGGGTTCGAGGTCGTCGGTGAGGCCGCGACGGGAGAGCAAGCCGTCGTCCTCGCGCGGGAGACACGGCCCGACGTCTGCCTGGTCGACGTGCACATGCCCGGCGGCGGTGGCGCCGAGGCGGTCGCGCAAATCCTCGCCGATATGCCGGAGACGGCCTGCGTGATGTTGACGGCCTCTCAAGACGACGTGGACCTGTTCGCGTCGCTACGGGCGGGCGCTGTCGGCTACCTGCTCAAGGACATCGACCCAGATGGCCTCGCTCCTGCGCTGCGAGGCGTCCTCAAGGGGGAGGCGGCCGTTCCCCGCCTGCTCGTCGCCCGACTCATCGACGAGCTCCGAGCCAAGAACATCCGTCGCGTCGCCCTCCCCGGCCGCAGGGCCGTCGATCTCACCGAGCGAGAGGCGGCCGTCCTGCAGGGCCTCCGGGACGGCAAGAGCACGAAGGAGATCGCCGCGTCTCTCGGCGTCGCCTCGGTCACCGTGCGCAACTACATCCACACCCTTCTCAAGAAGCTGCGCGTGCCCGATCGGGAGTCGGCAGTCGCGCTGTTCGAGCACCACCAAGATTAAGACCGTTGGACAGCTTCAACGCTTTTCGGGTCCGTTGACGTGGCAAGAGGTGTCGGCAAGTGGTGTGCTGGCCTGTCACCGCACAGGGAGACGGGCCATGGCAAGGATCAGCGTCGTCATCGCCGACGACCACGGGGCGATGCGCAGCATGGTGGAATGCGCGCTCGCGGATACCTGCGATGTCCTTGCATCGGTGGCATCCGGGCCCGAGGCGGTGCGCGCGGCAGTCGAGCACCAGCCGGACGTCTGCCTGCTAGACGTCGAGATGCCCGGTGGCGACGGCGTCGAGGCGGCCCGGGAGATCACCGCGCGGCTGCCGGCGACGAAGTGTGTGATGTTCTCCGCCGCGACGGATGATGAGAGGCTCCTGTCCGCCCTGCGGGCCGGCGCAGTGGGTTACCTGACCAAGGACATGGACCTCGACCGGCTACCGATGGCGCTACTGGGCACCCTCCACAGCGAGGCGGCGGTGCCACGGGCTCGCGTCACCCGGGTCATCGAGGAGCTCCGGTCCCTCCACCCCGCGGCGCGGGACGGCCATCGAACCATCGATGTCACCGACGAGGAGTGGCAGGTCATCCAGGACCTCCGCGCGGGCGCGCCTGCGAGGCACCGCGCCGGCAGACGCTGGCTGTCCCGCTCCTGACGGCCGTTCGCCTGCACTGAGACGAGCTCGCGTCCAGCGCATGGGGATGGCGCCGGCCCCTCACTCTGCTGCGCTCGGCGTCTTGGAAGCGTTTGATTCTCGCAACGCTGAAACACTCATTTGTGACGATGTGGCGCGGATCGCCTGACAGCATGCTGTGGAGACGTCCCCGTCATGGCCACCGGCCTACCGAACATGGAGTAATTCATATGCGCACCCGTAATGGCATCCGCGCGGTCGTCGCCATGGCGATGGCCCTACTTCTGTTGCTGCCCGGTGGGGCTGCCCTGGCGCAGACCCCACCCACTGCCAATTTCAGCGGCGGCGCCGGAACGGTGACCGCAGCCGGGAAGCTCTATGCCAAGGGCGGCCAGTCCGTCACCCTGCACGTCGACACGACCAGCGCGACGAACTGCGTCTCCGTGAACGGGGCGCACGAGGGTCAGATGTCGACCTCGTCCGCGATCAGCGGCGGCAAGCGCTTCAGTTTGACGTGGACAGCCGGGACGGGAGACGGTCAACAGTCCGTCACGGCGCAACTCCGTGCAAACAGCAACTGCGGGGGTGCGAACCAAGGGGCGGTCAGCGCCTCCTATGTGCTCGACAACACCGGCCCCGTAGTGACGTCAGCCATCGAGCCGGCCCCCAACGCGTCTGGCTGGAACAGGTCGGACGCGTCCATCACCTGGACGGCCACGGATGCCGGCGTCGATTACGAGCGCGTGTGCACCGGGGCTGCGGCCAACCGGAACCCGAACCCCTGCACCGATAGTGTGACCGCTGACACGACTGGTACCACGCGGGGCGCCACCGCCTTCGACCGGCTCGGCAACTCCGGTAGCGGCTCGGTGACGGTGAGGTTGGACAAGTCCGCGCCGACGATCTCCGGTGCTCGCTCCCCGGCGGCGAACAGCCACGGCTGGAACAACTCCGACGTCGCGGTCTCGTTCACCTGCAACGATGCGACGTCCGGGGTGAAGTCGTGCACCGGCACCCAGACGGTCAGCGCGGAGGGCGGTAACCAGTCGCGCACGGGCACCGCCGTCGACATCGCTGACAACAGCGCGCAGGCGACGGTGGGCAACATCAGCATCGACAGGACCGCGCCGGCCCTCTCCGGCACGCCCACGAACGCCAACCTCGGCGGCGACGGCTGGTACACCGGTGACGTCACGATCCAGTGGACCGCGAGCGACGGGCTCTCCGGCGTGCTCGCACAGCCGGGGAACAGCAGCATCACCGGTGAGGGGACGGGGTTGACCGCCACGCAGACGGTCGCTGACCGGGCTGGGAACAGCCGCTCTGCCTCGAGCTCTGCGGTCAAGATCGACCGCACCGCGCCAGTCACGACTATCGACGCCCCCACCGGCTGGCGCAACACCAACGCCATCGTGATCCTGTCCGCGACCGACAACCTTTCAGATGTCGGCGTCACCCGCTACACCGTGAACGGCGGCGCTGAGCAGACCGGCACGTCATTCGAGTTGGCCGAAGGCGTCCACACCATCCGCTACTGGAGCGTCGACAGGGCCGGCAACCGGGAAGCCGCCAAGGCGGCGGAGGTCAAGGTCGACAAGACCGCCCCGACCATCACCCACGCGCTGAACCCGCTGGCGAACACCAACGGTTGGCACAAAGGACCCGTCGCGGTGACCTTCACCTGCACCGACAACGGGGCCGGTTCTGGCATCGCCAGCTGCACCGGCAACAACACCCTCACCGGGGAAGGTGCCGGCCAGACCGTCACCGGCACTGCCACCGACAACGCTGCCAACACGGCCAAGGACGTCGCCGAGGTCAGCATCGACCTCACAGCGCCGATTGTCAGCGCCGCTCGTGACCGCGACCCCAACGGAGCCGGTTGGTACCGTAACGACGCTTTCGTGAACTTCATCTGCTCTGACGCGCTGTCGGGCATCGGGGTGGCCAAGGGCGGTACCGACTGCCCCGACGCCGTCGCCATAGGAGAAGGCCGCAACCAGTCAGCCGGTGGGTCGGTGACCGACGCGGCCGGCAACACCGCCTCCGCATCGGTGACTGGCATCAACGTCGACAAGACCCCGCCAAGCCTCACCGGCACGCCCAGCGCGACCGGCTGGAGCCGAGGAGACGTCACCGTCACCTGGGCGGCTTCGGACAGCCTTTCGGGTCTCGCCAGCGCAGCGCCGGCGGCCACCACGGTGAGTGGTGAGGGCGGCAACCTGTCCGCCTCCGCCTCGAGCGCCGACCTGGCGGGCAACATCACGCACGCGACGGTGTCGGGCATCCAGATCGACCGCACCGCTCCGTTGACGAGCGCTGAGGTGGCTGCACCGCTGCCCAGCGGCTGGTATGCCGGTGCTGTCGCGGTGACCCTCAGCGCCTCGGACGCGCTGTCGCAGGTGGCCGAGACCTACTACTCCCTCGACGGGGGCATTGCTCAGCGGTACACCGGACCGTTCACGGTCTCGAGCAAGGGCGTGAACGCCGTCACCTTCTGGAGCGTCGACCATGCCGGCAACGTCGAGGACGCCACCGCCGCGTCCCAGACCATCACCGTCAAGATCGACGGGATCGACCCGACCATCACCGGCCGCCGCAGCCCGGCCGCCAACGCCAACGGCTGGAACAACGAGCCGGTCAACGTGTCCTTCGACTGCGAGGACGCCGAGTCGGGCATCGCCGCCGATCCCGGCTGCCCCGCCCCTGTCACGCTTTCGCAGGCCGGGGCCGGCCAGTTCGTCACCCGCTCGGTGACCGACAACGCCGGCAACTCCGCCTCAGCTACCGTCGCCAACATCAACATCGACCTGACCGCGCCTACGTCCGTAGTCGCCGGAGTCACCGAAGGTGCGGTCTACGCGACCGCGCCAACTGTGAGCTGCACGGCCACTGACCAGCCCGGTCTGTCCGGCGTCGCGACTCACGGGACGCCCACCGGCAATACCTCTACGCCCGGCGTGAAGACGGTCACCTGCAACGGTGCGGTGGACAAGGCCGGGAACGAGCAGACGGTGGCGTCGGCTGCGGTGGCCTACACGATTGCGGTCGCGCCGAACGTCGTGAAGAACGTCGACCTCTTGGAGGCTCAGGCCGGGACCGGTGGTTGGTTCACGGGCGGCAGCGTCGGGCTCACGTGGACTATCACGGGCACGCCGGAGCCCACCGTCGACCAGGGCAAGGACTGCAGCCCCAAGCGCATCAGCACGAACGGTGTTCACTCCTTCGAGTGCGCCGTCACCAACATCGCCGGCACCGCCTCCGGGTCTCACGCCATTCGCTACGACTCGACGGCTCCCACGTCCGTGGTTCTTGGAGTCAGCGAAGGTGCGGTCTACGCGACCGCGCCAACTGTGAGCTGCACGGCCACTGACCAGCCCGGCCTGTCCGGCGTCGCGACTCACGGGACGCCCACCGGCAATACCTCT
>DATABY010000065.1:0-2904 GCA_036259355.1 Nocardioidaceae bacterium | reverse complement strand
AACCTATCCTAATAGCCGGACCCGACATCATCGTCAGCGTCTGAAACCCCGGCTTCGCCAGGGGGATCGGGGTGTCAGGGCCGTCCTTGGGAGAACCCCGGTCCTGCCATGGTTGCGGGCCGCTTCGGCTGCCCTGCGAGTTCCCCGAGCATGGGTGCCGCGGCAACCGGCTGGGATGCCATGGGCGTGCCGGAACTATGCAAGGTCCGCGAGCCGTGACCCGGGACATTGGACACCAATACCCAGCGTGGTCCGCTCATGAGGCACCGGACTACTGCTGCGTCGACTGCACGACTTCACCGGCCTGCGGCACGAAGCAGTCCTTCTGGGTGAAGGTGTAGGACAGGCTGCCGGGGTCGAACCCGCCGAGTTCGGCCTCGAAAAGGACTGGCAATCTGACGACCGACGGCGACTGCTGATGCCAGTCGACGGTTACCAGTCCGCCCTCGTAGTGCAGGTGCGGGTGGCTGGAGTACCCGGTGTTGCCAACCTCGGCGATGTGCTGGCCACGGTGCACGACGTCGCCTTCGCTCACCAGCGCACCCCACTGGCTCACGTGGAGGTAGGCCGACACCGTGGCGTCGTCGTGCAAGATCCAGATGTAGTTGCCGAGCTTCTTGTAGTTGGGATCGACTTTATCCGGATTGTTGGGGTCCTTGGGGTAGTCGCTGACGTTGAGGTGCTCGTCCTCCACGACCCAGACGACCTTACCGCCGCGTGCGGCGGCGATGTCGGTGCCCTGGTCGGCGTCGAAGTCCCACGCGAAGCGCTGTGACTCGTCGTGGCCATGGCTAGGGTCGCCGTAGTTGCCCTGGTTCACCGTCCAGTGCGGCCAGCCTCCGAAGAACGGCAGCCGGTACCAGCTGTCCTGTGGGGCTGGGCAGGCGGAGACGAGGTCGCGCACCACCTTGGGCAGTTTGGAGCTGTACCGGAACGTCGAGCCGTTGCGAGTGCCCTCGACTCCCGGCCAGATCAGACCCGCCTCGTGCTCCACGCCGAAGATGTCGAGCTGGAACAGCATGAGGTTGTTCGGGATGAACTCGTCGTCGTCGTAGATCGCAAACTTCTGGCCCTGGCCGATCTCGACGACCTGGGGACGCGACGAGACGCCGTTGGCCACCGCGTAGCCCTCGCCGACGAAGTGCGCGTTGGTGCCCACGGGGACGTCGGTCAGGTCCATCGCGACAACGGTCGCGGTGTCGAAGTCGCCGGCGATCTGGTTGTCCTTCACGCCGAACACGGTGTCGCTGTACACGGCGCTGCTGTAGTGGCCGCGGGGGCGCAGGATCTCGTCGTAGTGCTGCACGTGCTGCTCGACCGGGGCGTCGCACACGTCCGTGCCGTCGGCGAACTGCTTGCAGCTGGTCCTCAGCACCGTGGTCTTGATCTGCCCGTCGAGCGCCGAGATCGACGGGAACGCCACCGGGTGGTCGCCTTCTTGGAAGTCGTAGGCCACGACCTCCTTCGCCGCCAGGTTCTCGATCACCTCGATTCGCATCGCGTAGCGCAGGCTCAGGCCCTGCGGTGTGCTGTGGGCGCAGCCGAGCTCCTCAGCGGCCAGCCGCATGCCGCGCTCGAGATGGAGGACGTTCGCCGCGTCGGCGTAGGCGCGCGTGCTGTGCAGCGTGTACGGGCCCGCGTCGTATGGGGCGAAAGGCTGCACGGGGGCGATGCGCAGCACCATGCACGGCAGCGCCGGCGCGCCGGTCAGCGGCTCGGTCCGCTGCTCGCTGCCGATCTGCTCCGCAACGCCGGTCCCGTCTTGGAACAGCGTGCCGCTGACGATTACGGCCAAGCCCTCGTGGAGGCGCTTCGGCTGGTTGCCGTTGCCCCGCTTCTTGGCCAACGCGAGCACCTGACCGGACTGCAGCGTGACCAGTCCGGCCGCGTCGTCGACGTCGGTGACCTGCCCGCTCTGGTGCAGTCTGCCCGCAACGGCGGCGCAGAGGGCGTCGGCCGTGCTGCCGGCGGCGAGACCGGTGTCGACGGCGCGTTCCACCTGGCGGGCGAGCATGCGCAGGAACGCGACCGTGATGTCGCCGTCGGACGCGTCTTCGGCGCGTGCATCGAAGCCGAGCAGCACCCCGGCGAGGCGGTCGACGGCGCTGTCCATCTCATGTCGGGCGCTGTGCAACTCCAGCTCGACGTCGTCGTAGGTTCTCGCCGCGTTGCAGACGTCCCCCTGGCGCAGTTGCGTGGCGAACGAGTCGATGCGCCCGCGCGCTCGTTCCAGATGCGTCGTGGCCCCGGCGAGGGGGCGCGCGTCGTCGAGCTGGTCGAGCATGTCGCGAAGCGCCGTCAGGGTCGGGGCTGTGAGGATCTCGGGCCGGCGCACGATCTCGATCGCGGCACAGCCCTCGGCGACCGTCGCCGCCGCGCGTGGCGACGCCGGGCAGGCGTCATCCAGGCCTGCCACCCCGTCGCCGTCCCCGTCGCCCTCCTGGCGTTGTGCGAAGCTGGGCGTGGCCGGTGAGGCGGTGAGCAGGGCGGCCAGCAGCACCACTAACGCGACGCCGGCGCTTGCTTGGACCCGATTCATGACTGCGCCCTTCTCTTGAGTCCGCCCGCCAACCGTCGGCAGGACTGGCAACGTGATCGCGGCTAGGGCACGAACCGCTCGGCGGTGGCCAGCGGCTGATTGATGACGAAACCGCCGGCGACCAGGACGCTGCCGCCCGGCAGCGGGCTGGCAACGGCGAAGGCACGTGCGGTCCCCATGGGGGCGGTCTCGGTCCAGGTTCGGCTGGTGGGGTCGTAGACCTCGGCCGACGCCACGGGATGCAGGTCCTTGTCCTCCCCGCCAGCGACCAGCACGCGCCCGCCGTTCAGCGCGACCGCGACATGGCCGAAGCGCGGAGTCGTCATCGCACCTGCCGCAGTCCAGGTCCCGGTCTTCGGGTCGTA
>DATABY010000064.1:0-9418 GCA_036259355.1 Nocardioidaceae bacterium | reverse complement strand
GTAGGCGGGGAAGTCCTCGCCTACGTCTGGTGAGCAAGGACCGGAAGGAGAAAGACGCATGTCGCGTATCGGCAAGTACCCCGTTCCGGTCCCCTCGGGCGTCGACGTGACCATCGAGGGCCAGACGGTGACCGTCAAGGGCCCCAAGGGCACTCTGTCGCACACGGTGTCACCGCCCATCGAGGTGGGTCGCGCCGACGACGGGGCCGTGGTGGTCAACCGCCCCAACGACGACCGCGAGAGCAGGTCGCTGCACGGCCTTTCGCGCACGCTGATCGCCAACATGGTGTCCGGCGTGACGCAGGGCTTCGAGAAGAAGCTGGAGATCGTGGGCGTCGGCTACCGCGTGCTGTCCAAGGGCCCCACGCAGCTGGAGTTCCAGCTCGGCTACTCACACCCGATCACGTTCGACGCCCCCGAGGGCGTGACGTTCGCGGTGGAGGGGCCCACCAAGCTGACGGTCGCAGGCATCGACAAGCAGCAGGTCGGTGAGGTCGCCGCCAACATCCGCAAGCTGCGCAAGCCCGAGCCGTACAAGGGCAAGGGTGTCCGCTACGCGGGCGAGCAGGTTCGCCGCAAGGTCGGAAAGGCAGGTAAGTGACCATGGCTATCGGTCTCAGGCCTGGCAAGCACACGTCGGCACGCGTGAAGTCACGCCTGCGCCGGCAGGTCCGCACCCGCAAGAAGGTGCAGGGCACGCCCGAGCGTCCGCGGCTGGTGGTCACGCGCTCGTCGCGGCACATGGTGGTCCAGGTCGTCGACGACCTGGCGGGCCACACGTTGGTTTCGGCGAGCACGATGGAGGGCGACCTGCGGTCGTCCGACGGCGACAAGAGCGCCAAGGCCAAGCGGGTCGGCGAGATCGTCGCGGAACGCGCCCGGGCCGCGGGCGTGCAGAGCGTCGTCTTCGACCGCGCCGGCAACAGGTACCACGGGCGGGTGGCGGCACTGGCCGACGGCGCCCGCAGCGGCGGACTCGACTTCTGACCGCAACGACGTAAGAGAGAAGAGGTAACTCGAATGAGCGGACCCCAGCGCCGCAGTGGTGGTGCGGGTGGTGAGCGCCGCGGCCGCGACGACCGTCGAGGCGGCGCGGCCGACAAGACCGCCTACATCGAGCGCGTCGTCGCGATCAACCGGGTGGCCAAGGTCGTGAAGGGTGGTCGTCGCTTCAGCTTCACCGCCCTCGTGGTCGTGGGCGACGGCGACGGCATGGTCGGTGTGGGCTACGGCAAGGCCAAGGAGGTGCCCGCCGCCATCGCCAAGGGCGTCGAGGAGGCCAAGAAGCAGTTCTTCAAGGTCCCCCGCATCCAGGGCACGATCCCGCACCCGGTCCAGGGCGAGAAGGCCGCCGGCGTGGTCCTGCTGCGTCCGGCGTCGCCCGGTACCGGAGTGATCGCGGGCGGCCCCGTGCGTGCGGTCCTCGAGTGCGCCGGAATCCACGACGTCCTGTCCAAGTCGCTCGGCTCAGCCAACGCGATCAACATCGTGCACGCGACGATCGAGGCGCTGCGCGGCCTCGAGCAGATCGAGCAGGTCGCGGCCCGCCGCGGGCTGCCGATCGAGGACGTCGCGCCGGCCTGGCTGCTCAAGGCGCGTGCCGAGGTGAGTGCGTGATGGCACGCCTGCAGGTGCGTCAGACGCGCTCCAGCATCGGACGCAAGAAGAACCAGCAGCAGACGCTGCGCACGCTCGGGCTGCGCCGGATCGGCGACGTCGTCGTGAAGGAGGACCGGCCCGAGATCCGCGGCATGCTCACGTCGGTCACGCATCTGGTGGCCGTCGAGGAGGTCGACTGACATGGCACTCAAGCTGCACCACCTGCGCCCGGCACCGGGCGCCAACACCGCCAAGACCCGCGTTGGGCGCGGCGAGGCCGGCAAGGGCAAGACCGCCGGGCGCGGCACCAAGGGCACCAAGGCCCGCAACCAGGTGCCGGCGAGCTTCGAGGGCGGGCAGATGCCGCTGCACATGCGGCTGCCGAAGCTCAAGGGCTTCACCAGCCCGTTCCGGGTGGAGTACCAGGTGGTCAACCTGGACCGGCTGAGCGCGCTCTACCCCGACGGTGGGCAGGTGAGTGTCACGGACCTCGCCGAGAGGGGAGCCGTGCGCCCCGGCCAGCCGGTGAAGGTGCTCGGCAACGGGGACGCGGCGGCGGCCTTCCAGGTCACCGCGCACAAGTTCTCGAGGTCCGCCCGGGAGAAGATCGAGGCGGCCGGAGGCAGCGTCACCGAGCTCTGAGGGCGTGGCGGCTGTTCCCCGGTCAGTGCCTACCCACCGTGGCCGGACTGTTATTGTCCGAGGGTCTTGTCACGGTCTGGCGGCACCCGTCCGGCCCGCTGGTTGCCCGACCCTGCTTAGACGGCTCGACAGCTCGATAGGCCCTCCGCGCGAGGGCGACGCTTGGAGGACACGGTGCTAGGCGCCTTTGTCAACGCGTTCCGGACGCCGGACCTGCGACGCAAGTTGCTGTTCGTGCTGTTCATCATCGTGCTGTTCCGGTTCGGCTCGATCCTGCCCGCGCCCGGCGTCGACGTCGCGGCGGTTCGCGCCTGCGTGAGCCTGGCCGAGCAGGGCGACAACAGCGTGATCGGGCTGGTCAACCTCTTCTCCGGCGGTGCGCTCCTGCAGCTGGCCGTCTTCGCGCTGGGCATCATGCCCTACATCACCGCGAGCATCATCATGCAGCTGCTCACGGTGGTCATCCCCCGGCTGGACGCGCTGAAGAAGGAGGGCCAGACCGGGCAGAGCAAGATCACCCAGTACACCCGCTACCTGACCATCGGGCTGGCGGTGCTGCAGTCCACCACCTACGTCGCGATGGCCCGGGCGGGCTCCCTGTTCGGCGTCGACTGCCAGCAGTCGCTGCTGCAGGACCAGCTGGTGTTCACCGCTCTGATCATGATCGTCACGATGACCGCCGGCACCGGCGTGGTCATGTGGCTGGGCGAGCTGATCACCGAGCGTGGCGTGGGCAACGGCATGTCGCTGCTGATCTTCACCCAGGTCGTCGCCACCTTCCCCCAGGGCCTGCAGACCGTCTACCAGCAGAACGGCGTGGCGACGTTCGCGGTGGTCATGCTGATGGGCCTGGCACTGATCGCCGCCATCACGTTCATCGAGCAGGCGCAGCGCCGGATCCCCGTGCAGTACGCCCGCCGGATGGTCGGCCGCAAGATGTTCGGCGGCTCCTCGACCTACATACCCCTCAAGGTCAACCAGGCCGGCATCATCCCCGTCATCTTCGCGTCCAGCCTGCTCTACCTGCCCGCGCTGGCGGCCCAGATCAACCCGAACACGGGCTGGTCGGCGTTCCTGCAGGAGTACTTCGTCACCCAGCAGCACCCCCTGTACATGGCGGTCTACGTGGGCCTGATCGTGTTCTTCACCTACTTCTACGTGTCGATCACGTTCAACCCGCAAGAGGTTGCCGACAACATGAAGAAGTACGGCGGCTTCATCCCCGGCATCCGCGCCGGCAGGCCGACGGAGGAGTACCTCGGCTACGTCCTCTCCCGCATCACGGCACCCGGCTCCCTCTACCTGGCGGTCATCTCGCTGATTCCGCTGATCGCCCTGGTCGTGCTCAACGCCAACCAGAACTTCCCGTTCGGCGGTGTGTCGATCCTCATCATGGTCGGCGTCGGGCTCGACACGGTGAAGCAGATCGAGAGCCATCTCCAGCAGCGCAACTATGAGGGGTTCCTCCGCTGATGCGTCTCGTCCTCGTCGGCCCGCCGGGAGCGGGTAAGGGTACCCAGGCCAAGTACCTCGCCAAGCACTTCGGCATCCCGCAGATCTCGACCGGCGACATCTTCCGCGCCAACGTCGCGGAGCAGACCGAGCTCGGACGCCAGGCCAAGCAGTACATGGACGCCGGTGACCTGGTTCCCGACGAGGTCACGATCGGCATGGTGCGCGACCGGCTGAGCCAGGACGACGCCGCGGGGTTCCTGCTCGACGGCTTCCCCCGCACGGTGCGACAGGCCGAGGCGCTGGCGGAGATGCTCGCCGAGATGGGCCGTCCCCTGGACGCCGTCCTCGAGCTCAAGGTCGAAGACGCCGAGGTCGTGCGCCGGCTGTCCGGACGGCGCACCTGCCGCCAGTGCGGCCACGTGTGGCACCTGGAGTTCGACCCGCCGAAGGAGGCCGGTGTCTGCGACCTGTGCGGCGGTGATCTGTTCCAGCGCGACGACGACCTCCCCGACACCGTGCAGCGCCGGCTCGACGTCTACCAGGAGCAGACCTCGCCGCTGGTGGGCTTCTACGAGGATGCGGGGCTGCTGGTGACCATCGAGGCCATCGGCCCCGTCGACGGCGTCACCAAGCGGGCGATCGCGGCCCTGGAGCCGTGATCTTCCGCGAACGCGGCCTCGAGATCAAGACGCCGCAGCAGATCGCGAAGATGCGCGAGGCGGGGCTCGTGGTCGGTGAGACGCTGCGGTTGCTCAGCGACGCCGTCGAGCCGGGCATCACCACACGTGACCTCGACGCGATCTCGGCCGAGCACATCGCCGGCCGTGGGGCGCAGCCCTCGTTCCAGGGCTACCACGGCTTCCCGGCCACCATCTGCACCTCGGTCAACGACCAGGTCGTGCACGGCATCCCGGGCGACCGCAGGCTGCGCGAGGGCGACGTCGTCTCGATCGACTGCGGCGCGATCGTCGACGGCTGGCACGGCGACGCGGCCCTGACCGTCGCGGTCGGCGCCGTCCCCGACGAGGTCGCCGAGCTGCTGCGGGTGTGCGAGGAGTCGATGTGGCGCGGGCTTGCGGCCGCCCGGCTCGGTGGGCGGGTCAGCGACATCTCCGCGGCAGTCGAGACGTACGTCCGCTCCCAGGGGGACTACGGGCTGGTCGAGGACTATGTCGGGCACGGCATCGGCTCGGCGATGCACCAGCCGCCCAACGTGCCCAACTTCGGCCGGCCGGGGCGGGGGCCGCGGCTGGTCAGGGGCCTGGCGCTGGCCGTGGAGCCGATGGTCACGCTGGGTACCAAGGAGACCGACGTGCTCGACGACGACTGGACGGTGGTCACGACCGACGGTTCGTGGTCGGCACACTTCGAACAGACGTTCACGCTCACCGACGAGGGCGCCTGGGTCCTGACGGCCCTGGACGGCGGAGCCGCCAAGCTCGCCGACCTCGGCGTGCCGTGCGCAGCTCGCGCCTGACCGTGCGACGCTCGCGCCTTACGGCCGCCGGCTGAGGCCGCCGTGGCTCGCCGATTGGCTTTGGCCTGGGGCGTTGCCGTAAACTGGTGCGTCGGCCCGCTCATGGGTCCGTTGCGTGCTGCCCGGCGGCTGCTCCCCTGGGGTTCCTGATGACCTCCACGGGAGAAGGGCACCCAGCGGGGCTTTCAGGGTCACCGTAGGGACCATCACCGAAAGATTGCGGAGGACATGCCGAAGAAGGAAGGGGTCATCGAGATCGAGGGCACCGTCGTCGAGTCGCTGCCGAACGCGTACTTTCGCGTCGAGCTGTCGAACGGCCACAAGGTGCTCGCTCACATCAGCGGCAAGATGCGCCAGCACTACATCAAGATCCTCCCCGAGGATCGCGTGGTGGTGGAGCTCTCGCCGTACGACCTCACCCGCGGCCGCATCGTCTACCGCTACAAGTAACGAGAGAACTTGATGAAGGTCTACCCGAGCGTCAAGAAGATCTGCGACAACTGCAAGGTGATCCGCCGTCACGGGCGGGTCATGGTGATCTGCAGCAACCCCCGGCACAAGCAGCGTCAGGGGACCTGAGCACGATCGCCCACACCGAGAGTGCGACCGCTCGCCTGGGCCGTGGCAAGCCCAGGTGTCACCCCCGGACGTGGAGGCCGGGGCCCTGCCGACAGGCCGACCACCAGGTCGGCATGAGGCGGGCAGGGACGCGTCGCGCAAGAGACCTCCAACAACCGGAAGGACACCGCCAGATGGCACGCCTCGTTGGTGTCGACCTCCCACGCGACAAGCGTGTGGAAGTCGCACTCACCTATATCTTCGGCATCGGCCGTACCCGCGCCCACGAGCTGCTCGACGCCACCGGCGTCAGCCCCGACATGCGGGTGCACGAGCTGGGCGACGACGAGCTGGTCAAGCTCCGCGACTACATCGAAGGCAACTTCCAGGTCGAGGGCGACCTGCGCCGGGAGGTCGCCGGGGACATCCGTCGCAAGGTCGAGATCGGCAGCTACCAGGGCCGCCGGCACCGCCAGGGCCTCCCCGTCCGTGGACAGCGCACCCGCACCAACGCGCGGTCACGCAAGGGGCCCAAGCGCACCGTGGCCGGCAAGAAGAAGGCCCGGAAGTAGACGGTCGGGGGCTCCAGCCCCACCTGCCCCCACGCACGGGGGGCAAGCCCCCTCCGTGTACCCCCGACTCCCGGGCTTCGCCCGGTGGGGGACCACCACAAGCCGACTCGAACAACCCAGACCTCAGGAGTACTGCTAGATGCCTCCCAGGAGCCGACAGGCTGGCGCCAAGAAGGTGCGCCGCAAGGAGAAGAAGAACATCGCCGTGGGCGAGGCCCACATCAAGAGCACGTTCAACAACACGATCGTGACGATCACCGACCCGACCGGAGCGGTGATCTCGTGGGCCAGCGCCGGGACCGTCGGGTTCAAGGGCTCGCGCAAGTCCACGCCCTACGCCGCCCAGATGTGCGCGGAGGCGGCCGGACGCCGGGCGATGGAGCACGGCATGAAGAAGATCGACGTCTTCGTGAAGGGCCCGGGCTCGGGCCGCGAGACGGCGATCCGCTCGCTAGGCGCCGTCGGCCTCGAGGTCGGCACCATCCAGGACGTGACGCCCACGCCGCACAACGGCTGCCGTCCGCCCAAGCGCCGCCGCGTCTGACCCCCGACCCGCCTCACTTACAGGAGATTTCACCACCATGGCCCGTTACACCGGACCCATGACGAAGAAGTCGCGCCGGCTTGGGGTCGACCTCATCGGTGGCGACCGCGCCTACGAGCGCCGTCCGTACCCGCCCGGCCAGCACGGCCGCGGCCGCATCAAGGAGAGCGAGTACCTGCTGCAGCTTCGCGAGAAGCAGAAGGCTCGGCACACCTACGGCGTGCTGGAGAAGCAGTTCCGCCGCTACTACCACGAGGCCCACCGCCGTCCCGGCAAGACCGGTGACAACCTGCTGCAGATGCTCGAGGGTCGGCTGGACAACGTGGTCTACCGCGCCGGGTTCGCCCGGACCCGCCGGCATGCTCGCCAGCTGGTCACCCACGGCCACTTCCAGGTCAACGGCCACAAGGTCAACATCCCGTCGTACCAGGTCAGCACCCACGACGTGATCGACGTACGGTCGAAGTCGCTCGAGATGACGCCGTTCATCATTGCCCGCGAGACCCACGGCGAGCGTGTCGTGCCCGCGTGGCTCGAGGTGATGCCCAACCGGATGCGCATCCTGGTGCACCAGCTGCCGGTACGCCAGCAGATCGACGTGCCGGTGCAGGAGCAGCTCATCGTCGAGTACTACTCGAAGAAGTGATCGCACGGGGCTTCGCCCCCGTGCGCCCCGACTACCGGGCCGGCGCCCGGTGTGGGACAACTGAAGAAGAGAAGATCCTCATCGGCGAGGACCACGTCCTCGCCTCAGTCTGTGACCGTCATATAGCGGGCGGCACGGAAAGGAAACGCAAGTGCTTATCGCCCAGCGCCCCACCCTGGCCGAAGAGGTCGTCGACGACCACCGCTCCAGGTTCACCATCGAGCCGCTCGAGCCGGGCTTCGGCTACACGCTCGGCAACTCGCTGCGCCGTACGCTGCTGTCCTCGATCCCTGGTGCCTCCGTCACCAGCATCAAGATCAACGGCGTGCTGCACGAGTTCTCCACCGTCACCGGGGTCAAGGAGGACGTCACCGAGGTCATCCTGAACCTCAAGGGACTGGTCGTCTCCTCCGAGCACGACGAGCCGGTCACCATGTACCTGCGCAAGCAGGGACCGGGGACCGTCACCGGCGCCGACATCGCTCCGCCGGCCGGCGTCGAGGTGCACAACCCCGACCTGGCCCTGGCCACGCTCAACGACAAGGCGCAGCTCGAGATGGAGCTGGTGGTCGAGCGCGGCCGCGGCTACGTGTCTGCGGTGCAGAACAAGAGCGGTGACGCGGAGATCGGCCGGATGCCGGTCGACTCGATCTACTCGCCTGTGCTGAAGGTCACCTACAAGGTCGAGGCGACCCGCGTCGAGCAGCGGACCGACTTCGACAAGCTCATCCTCGACGTCGAGACCAAGCCGTCGATGCGTCCGCGCGACGCGATCGCCAGCGCCGGCAAGACGCTGGTGGAGCTGTTCGGTCTGGCGCGCGAGCTCAACGTGGAGGCCGAGGGCATCGACATCGGCCCGTCGCCGGTCGACGAGCAGCTGGCCGCCGACCTGGCGCTGCCGGTGGAGGACCTGAACCTGACCGTGCGGTCGTACAACTGCCTCAAGCGCGAGGGCATCCACACCGTCGGGGAGCTCATCTCGCGCAGTGAGCAGGACCTGCTCGACATCCGCAACTTCGGGTCCAAGTCCATCGACGAGGTCAAGGCCAAGCTGGTGGAGATGGGACTGAACCTCAAGGACAGCGCTCCGGGGTTCGACCCGACCGCGGCCATCGCGGCGTACGACGACGAGGACGAGAGCTTCGTCGAGGACGAACAGTACTGACGGCCCCGACTACCGGGCTCCGACCGGTGTGACACGGTCAGGGCCTACGCCCGTAAACGACGACCCGGGTACCTGGTACGGCCCGGACGCAAGGGAGAGATGACATGCCCACCCCCACCAAGGGCAAGCGGCTCGGCGGCAGCCCGGCACACGAGCGGATGATGCTGGCGAACCTGGCCACCAGCCTGTTCGAGCACGGCCGGATCACCACCACCGAGACCAGGGCCCGTCGGCTGCGGCCGTTCGCCGAGCGGCTGATCACCAAGGCCCGGCGTGGTGACCTGCACGCGCGCCGCCAGGTCATGCGGGTGATCCGCGACAAGAGCGTCGTGCACACGCTGTTCACCGAGATCGGGCCGCGGTTCCAGACCCGTCCCGGTGGCTACACCCGGATCACCAAGGTCGGGCCGAGGCCGGGCGACAACGCGCCGATGGCCGTGATCGAGCTGGTCGGCGAGATGTCGTCGAACGGCTCGGCGCAGGCCACCCAGGCGTCGACGGCCGCCGGCGCGGCAGCCACGCTGGCCGCGGAACCGACTGCGGAGCAGCCGGCCGCGGAGGAGACCCCCGCCGGGGAGAGCGCGGAGCCGACCGAGACGGCCGAGGAGGCACCGGCCGAGGGGGCACCGGCCGAGGAGGCACCGGCCGAGGATGTCTCCGCGCAGGCCGGCGAGGAGGACTCGGACAAGGCCTGACCGGCCGCAGGGCCGGACCAGGTCGCCGACGAGCCCGTTGCCGCACCCTGGCGACGGGCTCGTCG
>DATABY010000063.1:0-10927 GCA_036259355.1 Nocardioidaceae bacterium | reverse complement strand
GTGTTCGCGGTCGGCCCGTCGTACGGTGCAGACCAAGGGGGAATGGACGGAAGGCATGGACCTCAACAAGCTCACCACCAGGAGTCAGGAGGCGGCGGCCGCCGCCGCCCAGCGCGCCGCCACCACCGGCAACCCGCACGTCGAGCCCGCGCATCTGCTGCTCACGCTGCTCGAGCAGCCCGACGGCACGGCCGGGGCGCTGCTGCAGGCCGTCGGCGCCGACCGCGACGACGTACGCCGCGGAGCCGCCGACGCGGTCGCCAAGCTGCCCACCGCCAGCGGCAGCACCGTCTCCGGGCCGGCATGGTCGCGGGGTGCCCTGCAGGCTTTCCAGGCCGCCGAGGACTGCGCCACCTCACTCGGCGACGAGTACGTCTCCACCGAGCACATGCTGGTCGGCCTCGCGACCGTCGACAGCTCGGCCAGGACTCTGCTGTCCGGTGTCGGCGCGACGCCGGACACGCTGCTCGAGGCGTTCTCGAAGGTGCGGGGAGCGGCCAAGGTGACCACCAAGGACCCGGAGGGGACCTACCAGGCGCTGGAGAAGTACGGCGTCGACCTGACCGCGGCCGCCGAGGCCGGCAAGCTCGACCCGGTCATCGGCCGGGACGCGGAGATCCGCCGAGTCGTGCAGGTGCTGTCCCGCCGTACCAAGAACAACCCCGTGCTGATCGGGGAGCCGGGAGTCGGCAAGACCGCCGTGGTGGAGGGCCTGGCGCAGCGGATCGTGGCCCACGACGTCCCCGAGTCGCTGCGCGGCCGCCGGCTGGTCAGCCTCGACCTCGGCGCGATGGTCGCGGGCGCGAAGTACCGCGGCGAGTTCGAGGAGCGGCTCAAGGCGGTGCTGGAGGAGATCAAGTCCAGCGAGGGGCAGATCATCACGTTCATCGACGAGCTGCACACCGTCGTGGGCGCCGGCGCGACCGGCGACTCGGCCATGGACGCCGGCAACATGCTCAAGCCGATGCTGGCCCGCGGCGAGCTGCGCATGATCGGTGCGACGACCCTCGACGAGTACCGGGAGCGGATCGAGAAGGACCCCGCGCTCGAGCGCCGCTTCCAGCAGGTCTACGTCGGCGAGCCCAGCGTCGAGGACACGATCGCGATCCTGCGCGGGCTGAAGGAGAAGTACGAGTCCCACCACAAGGTGGCGATCTCCGACGCCGCGCTCGTCGCCGCCGCGACCCTGTCCAACCGCTACATCACCGGTCGGCAGCTGCCGGACAAGGCCATCGACCTCGTCGACGAGGCCGGCAGCCGGCTGCGGATGGAGATCGACTCCTCGCCCGTCGAGATCGACGAGCTCCGCCGGGCCGTCGACCGGCTCAAGATGGAGGAGTTCCACCTCTCCACCGAGGAGGACGCCTCCAGCAAGGACCGGCTGGAGCGGCTGCGCGGCGAGCTGGCCGACAAGCAGGAGGAGCTGCGCGCGCTGGAGGCGCGCTGGGACCAGGAGAAGCAGGGCCTGAACCGCGTCGGGGACCTCAAGCAGCGCATCGACGACCTGCGCACCCAGTTCGAGCGGGCGCAGCGTGAGGGCGACTACGAGACGGCGAGCCGCGTCGTCTACGGCGAGATCCCGGCGCTGGAGAAGGAGCTCGAGCGCGCCCAGGCCGCCGAGGCCGACAACGACGGCGAGCCGATGGTCCGCGAGGAGGTCGGCGCGGACGAGGTCGCCGAGGTGGTCGCCTCCTGGACCGGCATCCCCACCGGCCGGCTGCTGGAGGGCGAGACCGGCAAGCTGCTGCGGATGGAGGAGGAGCTCGGCCGGCGGCTCATCGGCCAGCGCGCCGCCGTCACCGTGGTGGCCGACGCCGTACGCCGGTCCCGGGCCGGCATCTCCGATCCCGACCAGCCCACCGGCTCGTTCCTGTTCCTGGGTCCGACCGGTGTCGGCAAGACCGAGCTGGCCAAGGCGCTGGCGGAGTTCCTCTTCGACGACGAGCGCGCGATCGTGCGTGTCGACATGAGCGAATACTCTGAAAAGCACAGCGGAGCACGTCTGATAGGCGCCCCGCCCGGCTACGTCGGTTACGAGGAGGGTGGCCAGCTCACCGAGGCGGTGCGCCGCCGCCCGTACTCCGTGGTGCTCCTCGACGAGGTCGAGAAGGCACATCCGGAGGTCTTCGACACCCTGCTCCAGGTCCTCGACGACGGTCGGCTGACCGACGGCCAGGGCCGCACGGTCGACTTCCGCAACACGATCCTGATCCTGACCTCCAACCTGGGCTCGCAGTCCCTCGCGGACCAGACACTGCAGCAGGAGCAGAAGCGTGACCAGGTCATGGCCGTGGTGCGCTCGCACTTCAAGCCGGAGTTCCTCAACCGGCTCGACGAGGTGGTGCTGTTCGACCCGTTGAGCACCGAGGAGCTGACCCAGATCGTCGACCTCCAGGTCGCGCACCTGGCCAGGCGGCTGGCCGAGCGGCGGATCACGCTCGACGTCACCCCGGCCGCGTGCGAGTGGCTGGCGCTGACCGGGTTCGACCCGGTGTACGGCGCTCGGCCGCTGCGCCGGCTCGTGCAGAGCGCGATCGGCGACCAGCTGGCCCGCGCGATGCTGTCCGGCGAGGTGAGCGACGGCTCGACGGTGCGGGTGGACCTCGACGCCGATCGTGACACGCTTACCGTTTCGCCGGCATGATGGGATGGAATCTGTGACCGCAGCACCAAGTCGTCCCCGTGACGTCGTCTTCGCCGGTGTGCTCACGATCATCGGGTCGGTGCTTGCGCTGATCGGCGTCTTCACCGCGCAAGGGGAGCTGCGCACCTCCGGGGCGCGCCGCGAGATCGAGTCCGTCCTCGCCGACGACCGGTTCTCGGCGATCGACATCTCCGTCGACACCGTGCTCAACCTCGTCGAGGTCGGGCTGATGGTGGCGTCCGCGGCGAGTGTGGCGGCGATCGTGCTGGCCGTCTACAGCATGCGTGGGCACAACCCGTCGCGGATCGCGCTGACGTTGCTCGGTGGTCTGGCGGCGGTCGGCGTGCTGCTGTCGGGGCTGACGGGCTTCGTGATCGCGCTCTTCGTGGTGTACACCGTCTCGCTGCTGTGGCGAAAGCCGGTGCGCGTGTGGTTCGCGCAGGCGTCCGGGTCCAACGGCGACTCGTCGGGCGCCGACGCCGGCAGGGCCCCGGATCCGGCAGGCGGGCCGGGGCCGTCCGGGCATCCGGGGCACCCCCGGTATCCCGAGCAGCCGGGGGAGCCGGGGCAGCCCGGGGATTCCGAGCAGCCGGGGCAGGCCGGGCATCCCGTGCAGCCGGGGGACTCGGAGCAGCCGGGGCCGTACCCGCGACCGTGGCCGCCCGACCCGCAGGCACCGGCACAGCCCGACCAGGCCGGGCAGCCGCAACCCGACCCGTACCGGCCGCAGCCGGGGCAGCCACCCGGTCCGTTCTCGCCGGCTCCGCCGGAGCAGGGCTACGGCGGCCCGCCGGGCTATCCGCCCAGCTATCCGGCCGACTACCCGCCCGACCATGCCCAGGGCTACCCGCAGGGCCATCCGCAGCAGTACGGCTACGGCCATCCGCCGGCCTACTACGGCTATCCGCCCGCGCAGTCAGACCCGAACCGTCGGCCTGCGCAGGTGACCGCCGCGCATGTGATGACGTGGATCGGTGCGGCGTTCGGCCTGCTGACCGGGGTGTTCTTCGTGATCGCCGCCGGGAGCGACGAGATCGTCGACCTGGTGATGGAGCAGCTGGCGACGTCCGGGATCAGCGAGGACGAGTTCGTGACCATGCTGCGCCTCGCGGGAGTGCTCACCGCCCTGTGGTCGCTGGCGGTGCTGGTGGTGTCGGTCTTCTCCTGGCGGCGCGCCAACTGGGCGGCGATCCTGCTCACCGTGATGGGCGGCGGCTACCTGGTGTTCCAGCTCATCACGCTGCTGACCGGCCAGCTCGCGGTGCTGTTCACGATCGTGTGGGTGGCGGCCGTGCTCGTGCTCCTGTGGTGGCCGACCTCGCGTCGCTGGTACACCGAGGCGCGGCACCAGGAGTCGTACGGGCCGCCCGGCGGAGGCTCCTCGTACCCGCAGGGCCCGCCCCGGCCACCGAAGCGCAACCAGCCCTGGTGAGCGGGCTGGCCGCCTGACACGGTGCCGAGCGGCACCAGCCGTTCAGCCGAGACCGCGGCGTAGCCGCGCGATCGCCTCCTCGAGCACCTCGTCACGCTTGCAGAACGCCCAGCGCACCAGCGGGCGGCCCGCCTCCTTGTCGTCGTAGAACACCTCGTGCGGGATGGCCACGACTCCGCAGCGCTGGGGCAGCGAACGGCAGAACTCGACGCCGTCGTCGAAGCCCAGCGGCCGGATGTCGGTGGTGACGAAGTAGGTGCCCTGCGGCAGGTACACCTCGAGTCCGACGTCGGCCAGCCCCGAGCAGAGCCGGTCGCGTTTCATCTGCAGGGACGTGCGCAGCAGGTCGAAGTAGTTGTCGCCGAGCGACAGCGCGTGCGCGATCGCCGGCTGCAGCGGCGCACCGGAGGTGTAGCTCAGGAACTGCTTGGCCGTGTTGACCGACATGACCAGGTCCGGCGGGGCGCACACCCAGCCGATCTTCCAGCCGGTGAACGAGAACGTCTTGCCGCCGCTGGAGATGGTGACCGTGCGCTCGCGCATGCCGGGGTACGTCGCCAGCGGGCGGTGCTCGGTGCCGTCGTAGGTGAGGTGCTCGTAGACCTCGTCGGTGACGACCAGCAGGTCGTGGCGCACGGCCACCTCGGCGACCGCCCGCAGCTCCTCGTCGGTCAGCACCGCGCCGGTGGGGTTGTGCGGGGAGTTCATCAGCAGCACCTTGGTGCGGTGCGTGACCGCCGCACGCAGCGAGTCGACGTCCAGCCGGAAGCCCGGTGGGCGCAGCGTGACCGGCACCCGCACGCCGCCGGCCATCGCGATGGCCGCCACGTAGGAGTCGTAGTACGGCTCGAGTGCCACAACCTCGTCGCCGGGCTCGACCAGCGCCAGCATCGCGGCGGCGATGGCCTCGGTGGCGCCGGTGGTGACCATCACCTCGCTGTCGGGGTCGTAGTCGAGCCCGTAGAACCGCCGCTGGTGCTCCGCGACCGCGCTCCGCAGCTCGGGCACCCCGATCCCCGGCGCGTACTGGTTGCGGCCCGACTGCAGAGCCTTGACCGCCGCCTCGATGACCGTCTCCGGGCCGTCGGTGTCGGGAAAGCCCTGGCCGAGGTTGACCGCGCCGGTGCGCAGGGCCAGGGCCGACATCTCCGCGAAGACCGTCGTACCCAGACCGTGCAGCCGCGACGCCATGCGCTCACTCGGAGTGGTCATGGCACCCGACTCTAGACGCACGTCACATGCCGTCCGGTGGCCTGATCGCGCACAATAGGCGGGTGGCCCACCCGTCCGCGCCGCCCGACCCCGCTGCGCAGCCCCGCCGCCGGCGTGGCCTGCTGCTCGCGGCGCTCGCGCTCGTCCTGGTGGGGGCGGGACTGCTCGGCTACGTCGGCTGGCAGTACTGGGGCACGAACCTGGTGTCCAAGCAGCAGCAGGACGCGATCACCCAGGACCTGCTCTCGTCGTGGGGCGGCGACCCCGCCGTGGCCGACCTGCTGGGCCCGCAGGGCTCGGCCGACCTCGGTGACGCGGTCGCGCTCGTGCGCATCCCCCGCTTCGGCGACGACTTCGTCGTGCCCGTGATCGAGGGTGTCCGCCCCGAGGACCTCGCGCAGGGGCTGGGGCACTACCCGGGTACGGCGCTGCCGGGCCAGATCGGCAACTTCGCCATCGCCGGACATCGGGTCACGCACGGCGAGCCGTTCCGCGAGCTGCCCGAGCTCCGGCCCGGCGACGAGGTCGAGGTGGAGACGTCCGACGCGGTCTACACCTACGAGATGTCCAGCGACCCCAACGAGCTGATCGTGCAGCCGCAGGACACCTGGGTGCTCGACCCGGTCCCCGGCAAGCCGGACGGCACTCCGCCCGACCAGGCCCGCATCACGCTGACCACCTGTGCCGAGCTGTTCCACAGCAGCGACCGCATGATCGCGTTCGGCCAGCTCGTCGACACCGAACGCAAGCGCGCCTGAGGCGCTCCCGTAGAGTCGCGCGCCATGGACGACCGCCAGCACCTCGTCGAGCAGCTCGCCGAACAGATCCGGGACAAGGCCGTCGTGCGGGGCAAGGTGACGCTGTCGTCCGGTCGTGAAGCCGACTACTACGTGGACCTGCGCCGCGTCACGTTGGACGCCGCGGCCGCGCCGCTGGTCGGCGAGGTGATGCGCGACCTGACCGCCGACCTCGACTTCGACGCCGTCGGCGGGCTCACGCTGGGGGCAGACCCGGTGGCGACGGCGATGCTGCACGCCGCCGCGGCGAAAGGGGAGCGGCTGGACGCGTTCGTGGTCCGCAAGGCCGAGAAGACGCACGGGCTGCAGCGCCGGATCGAGGGCCCGGACGTGGCCGGACGGCGCGTGCTCGCGGTCGAGGACACCTCGACGACCGGTGGCTCCGTGCTGACCGCGGTGAGCGCGCTGCGGGAGGCGGGTGCCGAGGTGGTCGCGGTCGCGGTCATCGTCGACCGGGCGACGGGTGCGCGGGAGAAGGTCGAGGCCGAGGGCCTCGAGTACCGGGCCGCGGTGGGGCTGGAGGAGCTGGGCCTGTGAGCCTGCAGGACGGCCGCGAGCTGGACGGCGTCGCCGGTTGGGCGGTCGACCTGATGGAGACGCTGGGCGGGCCCGGTGCCGGGATCGCGATCGCGCTGGAGAACCTCTTCCCCCCGCTGCCCAGCGAGGTGATCCTGCCGCTGGCCGGGTTCACCGCCAGCCGCGGTGACATGAGCCTGGCCAGCGCGATCGTGTGGACCACGCTCGGCTCGCTGGTCGGCGCGCTGGTGCTGTACTACCTCGGCGCGCTGCTGGGACGGCGCCGGATGCGGCTGATCGCCGTACGGATGCCGCTGATCCACGTCGAGGACGTCGACAAGGCCGAGGCGTGGTTCGTCCGGCACGGCAACAAGGCGGTGTTCTTCGGCCGGATGATCCCGCTGTTCCGCAGCTTCATCTCGATCCCGGCCGGGATCGAGCGGATGCGCCTGCCGGTGTTCATGCTGTACACCACGCTGGGCAGCCTGCTCTGGAACGTCATCTTCGTGCTGGCCGGCTACGGGCTCGGCGAGAACTGGCACCTGGTCGAGCAGTACGCCGCGTCGGTGAAGTCCGTGGTGGTCATCGTGGTGCTGTTCGCGGTCGGGTGGTTCATCATCCACCGGCTGGTGCGCCAGGGGCTGGCCCGCCGGCGCGGCTGAGGGGGTGCCGTGGAGCCGTCCGAGGGGTACGTCGTCGCGGGCGCCCCGCCGGTCGGCGTGGGCCCGCACCCGCTGCCGTGGCCCGACGACGACCGGCTCGACCCCGACCTGCTCGAACACGGCGACCGGCGCAATGTCGCCGACCGCTACCGGTACTGGCGGCTGGACGCGATCGTCGCCGACCTCGACGCGCGGCGGCACCCGTTCCACGTGGCGATCGAGAACTGGCAGCACGACTTCAACATCGGCTCGATCGTGCGCACGGCCAACGCCTTCCTCGCAGCAGCGGTGCACATCGTCGGGCGGCGCCGGTGGAACCGACGCGGCGCGATGGTCACCGACCGGTACCAGCACATCCGGCACCACCACGACCTCGGCACGCTGGCGGCGTGGGCGGCGGAGGCCGGGTTGCCGTTGCTGGGCGTGGACAACCTGCCCGGCTCGCAGCCGCTGGAGACGACCGCACTGCCGCGCGAGTGCGTGCTGCTGTTCGGCCAGGAGGGTCCCGGCCTGTCCGCGGAGGCGCGTACGGCGTGCGATGTCACGCTGTCGATCGCGCAGTTCGGTTCGACCCGCTCGATCAACGCCTCCGCCGCGGCGGCGATCGCGATGCACTCCTGGGTCCGCCAGCACGCCACCTGAAAGCGCCCCGCCCCCTCGCGACGAGATCGCAGAAGTGGCCCCTGCTCTCGCGCCGAGATCGCAGAAGTGGCCCCTGCCCTCGCGCGGAGATCGCAGCAGCGCCCCGCCCGTCGTGCGGCGCCTAAGGTGTCGGCATGCCCGAACGGCTGGTAGTGATTGGCGGCGACGCGGCCGGCATGAGCGCGGCGAGCCGCGCGAAGAAGCTACGCGGTGACGACCTCGACGTCGTGGTCCTCGAGCAGGGCCCGTTCACGTCGTACTCCGCCTGCGGCATCCCGTACTGGATCGCCGGTGACGTCGACGAGGCGGAGCGGCTCGTCGCGCGCACGCCGCAGGAGCACCGCACCCGAGGCATCGACGTGCGGCTGCACGCGCGGGTCACCGCGATCGACGTGGAGCGGCGCCGGGTCCAGGTGGCGGGGTCGGGCGCCGTCGGCTTCGACCAGCTGCTGGTCGCAACCGGGGCCGCGCCCTTGCGGCCGGACCTGCCCGGGCTGAAGGCCCCCAACGTCATCGGCGTGCAGACCCTGGACGACGGCGCGCACGCGCTCGAGGTGCTGCGCTCGCGGGAGCCGCGGGCGCACGACGCGGTGGTGGTCGGTGCCGGCTACATCGGCATCGAGATGGCAGAGGCGCTGCTGCGGCGGGGGTACGCCGTCACCGTCGTGGACAAGGCAGCGCAGCCGATGACCACGCTCGACCCCGACCTCGGTCGGCTGGTGGCCGAGGCGATGGAGGGCATGGGCATCCGCCTCGCCTTCGGCGTGGAGGTGGAGCGGGTCGAGACCGACGGCACCGGAGCCGCGACCGGCGTGCGCGCCGGAGGTACGACGTACCCCGCCGACATCGTGGTGCTCGGGATGGGCGTGCGCCCGCGCACCGACCTCGCGGCCGAGGCCGGGCTGCCGCTCGGTGACAGCGGCGGCCTGCGGGTCGACGCACGGATGCGCGTCGACGGCTACGACGGCGTGTGGGCCGCCGGCGACTGCGTGGAGTCGTGGGACCGCATCGCGCGGCGGTGGGTGCACGTCCCGCTCGGGACGCACGCGAACAAGCAGGGTCTGGTGGCGGGGTCGTGCCTGGCCGGGCAGGACCTGGAGTTCCCCGGCATCGTCAAGACCGCGATGAGCAAGGTCTGCGACCTCGAGGTGGCCCGCACCGGACTGGGGGAGGCAGAGGCCCATGAGCTGGGACGCGACGCCCTGACCGCGACGATCGAGACCACCACCCGGGCCGGGTACATGCCCGGGGCACAGCCGATGACGGTGAAGATGCTGTGCGACCGGGCCGACGGGCGCGTCCTCGGTGCCCAGATCGTCGGCCGCGAGGGCGCGGCGACCCGCATCGACACCTGCGCGACCGTGCTGTGGTCGCAGCTGACGGTGCACGAGGTGCTGATGTGCGACCTCGGCTACGCCCCGCCGTACTCCTCGGTGTGGGACCCGGTCCAGGTGGCCGCTCGGGCCCTGATGTCGCAGCTGTGACCGTGACCGCGGCCGCGGACGGAACGGTGGTTCGGGCGGGGTCGGCTGCCACGCGCGCACGGCATAGTGTGGGCGGAAGCACACGCGTCCCACCTGATCGTCTGTCGAGGAGTAGCTCCGATGCCCATTGCCACCCCCGAGGTGTACGCCGAGATGCTGGACAAGGCGAAGCGTGAGCGGTTCGCCTACCCCGCGATCAACGTGACCTCGTCGCAGACCCTGCACGCGGCGCTGCGCGGCTTCTCCGATGCCGAGTCCGACGGCATCGTGCAGATCTCGACCGGCGGCGCGGAGTACCTGTCCGGCCCGAGCGTGAAGGACATGGTGACGGGCTCGGTCGCCTTCGCGGCGTACGCCCGTGAGGTCGCCAAGAACTATCCCGCGAACGTCGCACTGCACACCGACCACTGCCCGAAGGAGAAGCTCGACGGGTTCGTCCGCCCGCTGCTGCAGATCTCCGAGGAACGCGTGGGCCGCGGTGAGGAGCCGCTGTTCCAGTCGCACATGTGGGACGGCTCGGCGGTGGAGCTGGAGGAGAACCTCTCGATCGCGCGCGAGCTGCTGGACAAGGCGGCCGCGGCGCGGATCGTGCTGGAGATCGAGGTCGGCATCGTCGGCGGCGAGGAGGACGGCATCGTCGGCGAGATGGACGAGAAGCTGTACTCCGCGCCGGGTGACGCCGTACGCGCGGCCGAGGTGCTCGGGCTCGGCGACAGCGGCCGGTTCATGGCCGCGCTCACGTTCGGCAACGTGCACGGCGTCTACAAGCCGGGCAACGTCAAGCTGCGGCCGGAGATCCTCAAGGAGGCGCAGGCCGCGGTCGCCGCCAAGCACGGTCTCGAGGACGGTGCCAAGCCGTTCGACCTGGTGTTCCATGGCGGGTCGGGGTCGCTGCTGGAGGAGATCCGGGAGACGCTCGACTACGGCGTGGTGAAGATGAACGTCGACACCGACACGCAGTACGCGTTCACCCGCGCGGTTGCCGCACACATGTTCAGCAACTACGACGGCGTGCTCAAGATCGGCGGCCTTGCCCCACGTACGCGGGTCGTACTGCTTCTTGTTGCCGACCTCACCGTCCACCTTGAGCACACCATCGTAGTGGCGGTACATGTGGTCGACGACGGGGCGGGTGAACGCGTACTGCGTGTCGGTGTCGATGTTCATCTTCACCACGCCGTAGTCCAGGGCGCCGTGGATCTCCGACAGCAGCGAGCCCGAACCGCCGTGGAAGACCAGGTCGAACGGCTTGTCCTTGCCGACCTTGGCGCCGACGGCCTCCTGGATCTCCTTGAGGATCTCGGGGCGCAGCTTGACGTTGCCCGGCTTGTAGACGCCGTGGACGTTGCCGAAGGTCAGCGCGGTCAGGTAGCGCCCCCGCTCCCCCAGCCCCAGCGCCTCGGCGGTCGCCAGCGCGTCCTCGGGGGTGGTGTAGAGCTTCTCGTTGATCTCGTTGGCGACGCCGTCCTCCTCGCCGCCGACGACGCCCACCTCGATCTCGAGGATGATCTTCGCCTGCGCGCACTGCTCGAGCAGCT
>DATABY010000062.1:0-1605 GCA_036259355.1 Nocardioidaceae bacterium | reverse complement strand
CAGATGCTGAAGAAGCCGAAGAACCGGCTCCGGTTCGGCGACTCCTCCAGGTAGCCGATCGCGTAGATCGTGGTCAGCAGCCAGAGGGTGGACGACAGCGTGACGAACAGCAGGGACAGGGCGTCGATCCGCAGCACGAAGTCGATGCCCGGCAGCACCGGCGCCGACACCTCGAAGCGCAGGCCGCCGTAGACCCCCCACAGCATGACGACGTTGAGGGCGACCTTCAGCACCGCCCCCGCGAGGTTGAGGGCGGTGCGCAGGCCGTGGCGCTCCTCCGGCAGAAAAAAGATCGCGATGCCGGGCACGAGCGAGCTCAGCACGATCAGGCCCGGCGCCAGGCCGAACCACCAGGGCCAGCTCATGGCGCGGCCGCCGTCAGCAGCACGACCACCGGCACGCCGGTGAAGCCCAGGACGACCGAGACCAGCGCGAGGCCGAGCGTCACGACCTCCAGCCACCGCGGCACCGGCTTGAACCCGCCCTCCTCCTGCTCCTCCTCTTCGCCCCGCTCCGTGAAGGCGTGGCGCAACACGGCGAAGACGTAGCCCACCGCCAGAATGCCGCCGCCCAGCAGGACCGCCGCCCACCACCACTGCCCGCTCTCGACCGCGGCGGTGAGCAGCAGCCACTTGCCGATGAAGCCGCCGCTCGGGGGCAGGCCCATCAGCGTCAGCCCGCCGAGCCCCAGCGAGACGACGGTCATCGGCAGGTGCCGGGCGGCGCCGCGGATGTCGGTCAGCCGGTCGCGCCCGCGGGCCTGCAGGATCAGGCCGGCGCCGAGGAACATCGCTGCCTTGGCGCAGGCGTGGGCGAGCGCGAGGTACAGCCCGCCGGCCCAGGCGCCCACCGTGCCCGCGAGCGGGAACACCAGGAGCAGGTAGCCGAGCTGGGCCACCGTCGAGTAGGCGAGGATCAGCTTCAGCCGCTCCTGCCTGAGCGCCAGGAGCGAGCCCCAGAGCACGGACGCTCCCCCCAGCGCGCCGATGAGCTGCCGCACGGCGCCGGTCGCGACGCCGGGGAAGACGTCGAACCACAGCCGAAGCAGGACGTAGAACGACGCCATCACGACCAGCCCGGAGAGCAGCGCGCTCGCCGGGCTCGGGGCGGCGCCGTGCGCCGGCGGCAGCCAGACGTGGACCGGGAACAGCGCCGTCTTGACGAACAGGCCGGCGGTCATCAGGGCGAGGGCGAGCACGGCCACCCGGTCCGGCTCGACGGCCAGCAGCCGGCCCAGCAGCGCGACGTCGAGGGCGCCGAAGCCGCCATAGAGGAAGCCGACGCCGAGCAGGTAGCTGAGCGCCCCGACCTGCGCCACCAGCAGGTAGCGCATGCCCGCCGTCAGCGCCGGCCCCTCCCCCTCCAGCGTCACCAGGATCACGGCCGCGAGGCTGACGAGTTCGAGCGTGACGTAGAGGTTGAAGACGTCCGCGGCCAGGAACAGGGCGTTCAGCCCGCCCCACAGGAACAGGAAGGGCGGCCAGAAGCGGTCGGGCATGGCGGAGTCGCGTTCTCGTTGACGGACTCGTGCTCTATTCCGCCGCGCGAGCCCCGCTCATTTTTCGTGTTCCTCCTCGCTGCAAGCATTGTTCGGACGCGCGCGGC
>DATABY010000061.1:0-10800 GCA_036259355.1 Nocardioidaceae bacterium | reverse complement strand
CGTGGCCGCCGGCCGGGTCGTCGCCTCGGGTGAGCGCTCGGACCTGTCCTCGCTGCTGCCGCTGGAGTGAGGGCGAGGCCGCGGCGCCTTGCCTGCCGCGACTTCGCGACCTGCCCTGCGGCGACTTCGCGACCCGCCCCTGCCCCGACTTCCCGGCCCCTTTGCCCCGTCCCCGGCCCGAATTCGCGTCGGGGAGGAAGGAGAACAGGCGGTTACGGGTCAATTCCCGGAGGGGCCGGTCAGAAGCCGGTCACGTCGAGGAGCGGCTCCTTGGTGCTGTCCGGGTC
Source organism: Nocardioidaceae bacterium (assembly GCA_036259355.1). Lineage (GTDB taxonomy): Bacteria > Actinomycetota > Actinomycetes > Propionibacteriales > Nocardioidaceae > JALZDI01. The sequence goes on along the minus strand of DATABY010000061.1, from coordinate 10,513 downwards.
ATCGGTGGCGTTCCAGTCGCTGCTGCCGGCCGACTCCAGAGCCGACTGCACCTGCGCCGGGGTGGCACCGGGGTTGTTGGCAAGGTACAGCGCGGCGCCGCCGGCTACGTGCGGGCTGGCCATGGACGTACCCGAGATGGTGTCGTAGCCGCCGTTCATCCACGTCGAGTGGATGCACGTGCCCGGCGCGATGAGGTCGACGTCGGCCCCGTAGTTGGAGAAGTTGGCGAACGTGTCGTCGACGTCGCTGCGGCACGTCGACGCGGCACCGCCGCCCGGCTGGCCGTTGAAGTCGGCGAGGGCGCTGACCGTGATGACCTCGTCGTAGGCCGCCGGTGTGGAGTTCGCCGCGTCGGCCGAGTCGTTGCCGGCCGCGACGACGTAGGTCACGCCGGCCGCGACCGAGGCGCAGATGGCCTGGTGCTGGGCGTCGTTGTTGGTCTCGCCGCAGTTGCCGTCGTCCTCGCCGCCGCCGCCGAGGCTCATGTTGGCGACCTCGATCTGGTCGGCGTTCGCGGTCACGTAGTCGATCCCGCAGATCACGTCGGAGGTGCTGCCGACGCCCGCGGCGTTGAGCACCTTCACCGGCCAGATACGCGCACCGGGCGCCATGCCCACCACGCCACTGGTGTTGTCGAGGGCGCCGATCGTGCCGGCGACGTGGCTGCCGTGGCCGTTCTGGTCGTCCGGGGAAACCCCGAGCAGCGCGCAGTTCCTGGCACCGGCGCGGTAGACGTTCAGGTCGGGATGGTCGAGGTCGACCCCGGTGTCGATCACGGCGACGTCGGCGTTCACCCGGCTGTCGGCGCCATCGATGGCCGCCGTCGGGCTGGCGTCGGCGTTGGCCCGGTTGATGCCGGTCGGCAGCGACTGGGCGGTCGCGGTCACCCGGGTGTCGGCCTGCACCGACTTGACGGCGGGAGTCTGGGCGAGCCGTTCAGCGGCGGCCTGGCTCATCCGTGCGGAGTACCCGTGGATCGCGGATCGGTAGACGTTGCCCACCGTGGCGCCGAAGGCGCGCTCGGCCGTCGCGGCGGCCGGGGACACCCGGGCGTTTTCGTCGAGTACGACGATGTACTGGCCGGCGATTCGATCTGGGCTGTCCAGGCCGGCGATGGCCGGGTCGGCCGCTCCGCCCTGGGCCCCCGCCTGGGCGCTCGTGGCCCCGAGAGCGGTCAGCGTCGCTGCGATCGCGGCGACGACACCAAGCTTGCGCATGCTTCCTCGCTTCCGTTGAGAACCGCACACCCGCGTGCGGTCGTGGGGGGTCCAACGAGGCCAGCCCATCTGAGTTACGGATCCGTGACGGTCAGTAGTCACAACGGGCCACCTAGCATGGTCTGCCGTGACCACTACCCCGAATCCCGGCGCGCTACGCCACGCGGTGCGCCGGGTCCTCCCGGGCGTCCGCGCCGACCTCGAGGAGCTGGTGCGGATCCCGTCGGTGAGCGCCGACCCGTCCCGGCAGGACGACGTTCAGCGGTCCGCCGCGGCCACCGCCCGCCTGCTCGAGCAGGCCGGGTTCCCCGACGTACAGGTGCTCTCCGCGGGCGGCGGGCAGCCGGCGGTGGTGGCCCGCCGGCCGGCGCCGAAGGGGGCGCCGACCGTGCTGCTGTACGCGCACCACGACGTGCAGCCCGCGGGTCCCCACGCCGACTGGAACACTCAGCCGTTCGAGCCGACCGAGCGCGCGGGTCGCCTCTACGGCCGGGGCGCGGCCGACGACAAGGCCGGCATCGCCGCGCACCTCGCGGCCATCCGAGCCCACGACGGGGCTCCCCCGGTGGGCGTCACCGTGTTCGTGGAGGGGGAGGAGGAGGTCGGCTCGCCCACGCTGAGCGTGTTCCTGAGCAAGCACCGTGACCTTCTCGCCGCCGACGTCATCGTGATCGCGGACTCGGCCAACTGGGAGATCGGCGTGCCCGCGCTGACCACGTCGCTGCGCGGCCTGGCCGACTGCGTGGTCGAGGTCCGCACACTGCAGCACGCCGTGCACTCCGGCATGTACGGCGGGGCCGCACCGGACGCGCTGACCACGCTGTGCCGCCTTCTCGCGACCCTGCACGACGACGACGGCAACGTCGCCGTGCAGGGCCTCGGCGAGGGGCCGGCGTCCGACGTGGACTACCCCGACGCGCGCTTTCGTGCCGAGGCCGGCCTGGCCGACGGTGTGCACACGATCGGCAGCGGCGCGCTCGGCGACCGGCTGTGGACACGCCCCGCGCTGGCCGTCCTGGCCGTGGACGCCCCGGCCGTCGCCGACGTCTCCAACACGCTGCTGCCGGTGGCCCGGGCGATGGTGTCGCTGCGGGTCGCGCCCGGCGACAATGCCGACCGGGCCCTGGACGCGCTCACCCGGCACCTGCGGACCCGGGCGCCGGGGGGGGCCCAGGTCGAGGTGGTGCCGGGGGAGACGGCGCAGCCGTTCGCGGTGAACGCCTCCGGACCGGCGTACGACGCCGCGCGGGCGGCGTTCCGCGAGGCCTGGGACGGCACCGAGCCGGTCGACGTCGGTATCGGCGGCTCCATCCCGTTCATCGCCGAGTTCGCCGACGCCTTCCCGCGGGCGGCGATCCTGGTGACCGGCGTCGAGGACCCGGACACCCGGGCGCACGGCGCCAACGAGGGACTGCACCTCGCCGAGTTCGAGCGGGTGTGCCTGGCCGAGGCGCTGCTGCTGCGCAACCTCGCCGACCACACCGGCGCCCGGTAGGAGCTAGGGCAGGTACGCGGTCCACGTCGTCGGGCCGGCGAGCCCGCGGATCGAGGAGCCGGTGGACAGGCAGCCCTTCGCGGCACCGAGACGGGCCAGCCCGCGCAGGTCGCCGGCACCCCACACCGCCCGCTTGCGGGTCATCCTCGGGTACAGGATCTGCCAGGCGTCCCGATCGGCGTGGCCCATGCCGACGGCGTGTCCGATCTCGTGCATCAGCAGCTGCCCGCGGGTGCCCTGCCAGCCGCTGCGCGGACCGGCGCCGAAGCCCCCGGCGAGCTTCAGGTCGGCGTTCAGCACGGCGAACCCCTTCGTGATCATCAGGTCGTAGTCACCACGCCTGTTCACCGCGCTCGTCCACTGCGGGCCGCCGACGCCGGCCACCCCGCTCTGGCCCAGGTAGCGCGACTGTGCCGGCCGGGCCCAGGAGACCACCAGCTGCGTGTCCTTGGGGTACGGCCCGTCGTTGCTGCCGCCGGGGACGATGCGGGTCCGTCCCCGGTAGGCGAACCGCAGCCCGTTGGTCTGCCGGATCCGGGCCACGGCGCGCTTGACGTCGGCCAGCGCCCTCGCGCCGCCGAGCCGGGCGTTCACCCGGTAGCCGATCGGCTCGCACGGGTTCCACCGGGCGACGGCGTTGCCCGACTGTCCCATGAACGAGAACGAGCGGGCCTTGCCGCGGGCCTTCGGCCGGGTCACGACGACCGAGCGGGCACCGCCCAGCGCTGCCGTCGCCGCCCGGTCCCGGGTCACCCGCACCCGGTACCGGTACCTACCCGTGCGCAGCGTGGGTACGCGCAGCCGGTAGGCGCCGTCGCGGGTGCGGCGGGTGCTCACCGCGACCCAGCCGCGGCGGGTGCGGCGCTGCAGCACCACGGTCCGGGGCCTGCGGGCGGGGCGCACCGTCCCGCGGACGGCCACCGGGTGGCCCAGCGTCACCGAGGTGTCCGACCAGGCGGTCACGAGCCGGCTCCGCAGGGCCGCCTGTGCCGACGAGGCGAGCAGCAGCGGGCCGCACAGCACGGCCGTGGCGACGCCGATGGCGAGCAGGCGCGTGCGGAGTGAGGAAGCGGCCATGTGGACGGGTCTCCAGCGAGGTCTAGGGCACGACGACGCCTTTCACTATCGGCACACTCCGCGCCGGCCGCAGCGTTTTCGACATTTCCACTGCTAGCCGATGGCGACGCCGCCGGGCCGGTCCGCAGTCCCCTCGCACTGTCGGGGTCGTGACGGACGACGCACGGGCGGGATGGGGCCGCTGGCGCCTCCATCGCCTAGACTCGCCCGCGTGGCTCGCGGTGACGGACGGCTCAACCACGATCTCGACCCCCAGGACAAAGGCCCGCAGGACGCCTGCGGCGTCTTCGGTGTCTGGGCTCCGGGTGAGGACGTCGGCAAGCTCACCTACTTCGGCATCTACGCCCTGCAGCACCGTGGCCAGGAGTCGGCCGGCATCGCGGTCGGCAACGGCCGCCAGACGCTGGTCTACAAGGACATGGGTCTGGTCTCCCAGGTCTTCGACGAGCCCACCCTGGAGTCGCTGAAGGGTCACGTCGCCATCGGCCACGCGCGCTACTCCACCACGGGCGCCAGCACGTGGAGCAACGCCCAGCCCACGTTCCGCTCCACCTCGACCGGCTCGATCGCGCTGTGCCACAACGGCAACCTCACCAACACCTCCGAGCTCTCCCGCGAGGCCGCCGACCGCGTCGCGCACAGCGGTGAGTTCGACCTCCCGCTCCGGCCCAGCCGGCTGGAGACCTCCGACACCGGCGTGATGACGGCGCTGCTGGCGTCATACCCCGACCTGTCGGTGGAGGCGGCGGCGCTGCAGGTGCTGCCCCGACTGCGCGGCGCCTTCAGCCTCGTGTTCATGGACGAGGGGACGCTGTACGCCGCACGTGACCCGCAGGGCATCCGGCCCCTGGTGCTGGGCCGCCTCGAGCGCGGCTGGGTGGTGGCCAGCGAGACCGCGGCCCTCGACATCGTCGGCGCCTCCTACGTCCGCGAGGTGGAGCCCGGCGAGCTGGTGGCCGTCGACGAGCACGGCCTGCGGACCGAGCGGTTCGCCGAGGCCCGGCCCAAGGGCTGCCTGTTCGAGTTCGTCTACCTCTCCCGGCCCGACACGCGGCTCAGCGAGAAGCGGGTCCACTCGGTCCGCGTCGAGATCGGGCGGCGGCTGGCCAAGGAGTTCCCTGCCGACGCCGACCTCGTCATCCCGGTGCCCGAGTCCGGAACCCCGGCGGCGATCGGGTACGCCGAGGCCAGCGGCATCCCGTACGGCCAGGGCCTGGTCAAGAACTCCTACGTCGGGCGCACCTTCATCCAGCCGAGCCAGACGATCCGCCAGCTCGGCATCCGGCTCAAGCTCAACCCCCTGCGCGACGTCATCGAGGGCCGCCAGCTGGTCGTCGTCGACGACTCGATCGTGCGCGGCAACACCCAGCGGGCGCTGGTGCGGATGCTCCGCGAGGCCGGCGCGCGGGAGGTCCACGTCCGCATCGCCAGCCCGCCGATCAAGTGGCCCTGCTTCTACGGCATCGACTTCGCGACCCGGGCCGAGCTGATCGCCACCGGCCTGGCCACCGACGAGATCTGCCGCTCGATCGGGGCCGACTCGCTGGCCTACATCTCGCTGGAGGAGCTGGTCGCCGCGACCGAGGTCCCCGAGGAGCGGTTGTGCCGGGCCTGCTTCGACGGCGTCTACCCGGTCGCGCTGCCGGAGCCGGAGCTGCTCGGCAAGCACCTGCTGGAGGTCGACGGCCAGGATCTGGCAGCACTCGCCGGTGGAGCCGGCGCCGGCGATGCCCTGACCCGCCCGTAGAGAGGCTGCGACCAGCCCGATGAGCAGCGCCGCGCCGCCTCCCGACCGTCCGTCCGCGGACCGCCGCTCGACGTACGCCGACGCCGGGGTGTCGCTCGAGGCCGGCGACAAGGCCGTCGAGCTGATGAAGGCCTGGGTCGAGAAGGCCCGCCGTCCCGAGCAGCTCGGCGGCATCGGCGGTTTCGCGGGGCTCTTCGACGCCACCGCCCTCACCGCCTACAAGCGCCCGCTGCTCGCCAGCTCCGCGGACGGGGTCGGCACCAAGGTCGCCATCGCGCAGGCCATGGACCGCCACGACACGATCGGCTTCGACCTGGTCGGCATGCTCGTCGACGACCTGGTGGTATGCGGAGCCGAGCCGCTGTTCGTCACCGACTACATCGCCACCGGCCGGGTGGTGCCGGAGCGGATCGCGGCCATCGTCAAGGGCATCGCGGAGGCGTGCGTCGCGGCCGGCTGCGCGCTGCTCGGCGGGGAGACCGCGGAGCACCCGGGGCTTCTCGAGCCCGACGAGTACGACGTCGCCGGCTCGACGACCGGCGTGGTCGAAGCGGCGGACCTGCTCGGCCCCGGCCGCGTGCAGCGCGGCGACGCGGTCATCGCGATGCGCTCGAGCGGCCTGCACAGCAACGGCTACTCGCTGGCCCGACACGTCTTCTTCGCCGGGGCGGGGTGGCGGCTGGATCGGGACGTGCCGGAGCTGGGCCGCACCCTCGGCGAGGAGCTGCTCGAGCCGACCCGGGTCTACGCCCAGCCGTGCCTGACGCTGGCCCGTCGTACGCGCGTGCACGCGATGGCGCACGTGACCGGTGGCGGGCTGGCCGCCAACCTCGCGCGTGTGCTGCCGGACGGCATGGGCGCCGACCTCGACCGCGGCACGTGGACGCCGCACCCGGTGTTCTCGGTCATCGGCCGGCTCGGCGGGGTCGAGCGGACCGAGCTGGAGGCGACCCTGAACATGGGCGTCGGCATGGTCGCGGTCGTCGACCGCGACGACGTCGAGGAGGCGCTGGCGGTGCTGGACGCCGCCGAGGTGTCGGCGTGGGTGTGTGGTGAGGTCTCCGCCGGTGCGGGCGGCGTCCGGCTGCACGGCGGCTACGCGTGACCTCGCATGACCCGCCCGCGATCAGGGCCGATGTGCGGGAATTGGGGCCGGCAAGGTAGCGTTGTGGGCACGAGAAGATGCCATTAAGTCCGGGCCCTCCCGCCGGGAGCAGGCCTCGGCCCATTTGTGCGAGGGGGTCGACCCATGGGGCGCGGCCGTGCCAAGGCAAAGCAGACCAAGGTCGCTCGCGATCTGAAGTACCGCACCTACGAGACCGACTTCGAGCGGTTGCAGCGCGAGCTTCGGGAGCAGACCGGCACCGCTGACAGCGGCGACCAGGGCAGCGTTGACGACGCCGACGACGCGTCCGACGACCCGTATGCCCACGACCCGTACGCCGCGGGCTCCCACGACGGCGACGCGGACTCGCCCCAGCGCCCGTAGCGGTGCTTCTGGTCACCCCGTAGTCAGCGAGGCAGCCACACCCCACGCAGGCGCCCGACCTCGTTCATCCGACGCTCCGCCAGTCGATCGGCGGCGGCCGCTGCGGGCACGCCCTCTCCGGCGGCCAGCTCGAACACCCGCTTGGTGATGTCGTAGATCCGCGTGGCCCGCGCCCGGGCGCGCTCGAACGAGAAGCCCTCGAGCTCGTCGGCGACCTGGATCAGCCCGCCGGAGTTCACGCAGTAGTCGGGCGCGTAGAGGATGCCGCGGCTGTCCAGCACCTTCTCGATGCCCTCGTGCGCGAGCTGGTTGTTGGCGGCGCCGCAGATGACCTTCGCCTTGAGGACCTCGAGCACGTCGTCGGAGATCGCGCCGCCGAGCGCGCAGGGCGCGTACACGTCGATGTCGGAGCGCACCAGCGTGTCGGTGTCGTCGACGACCGCGACCGAGGGGTTCGCCCTGGTGACGCGGGCGACCGCGTGCTCGCTGACGTCGGTGACCACGACCTCGGCACCGTCGGCCACCAGGTGCTCGACCAGGTGGTAGCCGACCTTGCCGACGCCGGCGACGCCGACCCGCTTCCCGGCCAGGCTGGGCGAACCCCAGGCCATCTCCGCGGAGGCGCGCATGCCCTGGAACACGCCGAACGCGGTCAGCACCGAGGAGTCGCCCGCGCCGCCGTGCTCGACGGTGCGTCCGGTGACGAAGTCGCACTCGCGGGCGACGAGGTCCATGTCGGCCGAGAACGTGCCGACGTCGCAGGCGGTGAGGTAGCGGCCGTTCAGCGACTGCACGAACCGGCCGTAGGCGCGCAGCAGCGCCTCGGACTTCAGCGCGGCGGGGTCGCCGATGATGACGGCCTTGCCACCACCGAGGTCGAGCCCGGCGAGCGAGGCCTTGTAGGCCATGCCCTTGGACAGGTTGAGCACGTCCTCGACCGCGTCGTCCTCGCTGGCGTACGGGTAGAACCTGGTCCCGCCGAGCGCGGGCCCCAGTGCGGTGGAGTAGATCGCGATGACGGCCCGCAGGCCGGTCGCATCGTCGGAGCAGAAGACGACCTGCTCGTGCCCCGCCTGCCTGGCGAAGACGCCGCCGGCTTGCCGGCCGTCGCGGCTGTTCAGTGGTTCGGTCACGGTGGTGACCCCTTCTCGTCTGGTGCCGCAGTGGTGGTGGGCGCGGCCCATGCACGTTGTCAGGTTTGGCGCGCTGTTGCCGTCGCCGCGGGGGTGTGCGGGACGGTGTGATCCCCACCATAGGCCGAGAGCCGTTAGTCTCTTCGCCGTGGTTCCCTACGTGGCCTACCTACGCGTCTACGAGCCGCTCAGCGCCTTCGACGAGTCGGAGGCGGCCCGGTGGGCGTCGTACGCCCGCGCCGAGGCGGCCGCCACCGACACCGTCACCAGGCTGCGCGACGAACAACGCCAGTCGCTCACCGCGGTCCTGCAGCCGGCGGGGCTGGCGAGCGCGAGCGCGTTCGACGACAGCGCCTACGTGCTACGCACCGGCGAGGACATCTTCGTGTGCCCGCACGACATCCGGCTGCGGTCGTGGCTGGCGCTGGCCGAGCTGATCGACGAGATCGGCGACCAGCAGCTGCGGCTGCTGTCTCCCGGCAGTCTCGAGCACGTCAGCCCCGACTTCATGAGCTGGCGCAGCAAGCATCCCGACGCGGTGCCGCACATCCGGCAGCAGACCTGGCACGTCCCTCCGGCCTGGCTGCTGCTGATGGACCCGGAGGAGCGGGAGACCTACCAGGTCGACGACCAGACCAGCGTGCGTTACCGGTGCCCGATCGTGCAGGCCCGACGTCGCCTGGGCTCGGCGTTCGCCGTCATCCGGCGGGCGTTCGCCGACGAGCCGGTCGCCGACGTGGTCTCCGAGCTCGGCCGCTGGGTGGAGTCCTTCCACCCGCACTCGTGGATCGAGCTCGACTACGCCGGCGTCGCGCGGCTGCTCGGCGACGACCTCGATGGCGACCGCTCGTGCGCCGAGGTGGCGGAGGCGGTGCAGAAGCTGTCGCGTGGTGACGTCGCCGACGCGACGGCCTCGTACGAGCGTCTGGTCGAGCGCTGGCGGCGGGTTCGCATGGCCGAGCACGCCAACTGACACGAAAAAACCGAGACTTCGTCGGCTATACAGATTTTGCATGACTGAGCCGCGCAAAAGGGGGCATCGCCTCGCAAAGCGTTTGTGGCGGTGCAATCATGGACAGTGCGCGCTAGTGATTACACCGTTGTCACTCCTCGCGCACCCGTGAATGCGCCCCGTGAGGAGGACGCTGAGATGAACACCCATGCCTCGGAGTCAGAGGCTCTACTGACCCCGGCGGAAGTCGCGGCGATGTTCCGCGTCGACCCGAAGACCGTCACCCGCTGGGCGAAGGCCGGCAAGCTGAGCTCGATTCGCACGCTCGGCGGTCACCGCCGCTACCGCGAGTCCGAGGTCCGCGCCCTGCTGTCCGGGATGGTCCCGGAGCAGCGGCAGCCCGGCTCCGACGACTGACCGGACCGAACGGGCCAAGGGATGGGCCTCCGCGGAGGCTCTGGGGGCAGCGCTCACCGTTCGCGGTGGGCGCTGTTCGCATGTCTGGCGCCGGGCCGCGTTCGCGCTGCGGCCGGTGGTGTGCTCGCGGTGACCCGCAGCGCCCTGGGCACCGTGACCACGAGGGTTGTGAGCCGGCAGGCATCATCGGGGGCGTGACCATTCACAGTGAGCACCCGTTCCTGCCGCCCGAGTCCGACCGCAGTGCGGTACGCCGCCTGCGGGGCCGGCTCGCTTCCGGGGTGACGCTGTGGGCGTCGAGCAGCGGTGAGCGTCCGGCCGGACTGACCGTGTCGTCGATGCTGGTCGCCGATGGGGAGCCGGGCCGGGTGGTGGCCCTGCTCGACCCCGACTCCGAGCTGTGGGCTGCGGCCGCCGGCTCGCGGACGGTCGCGGTCAGCTGGCTCACCTACGACGACCGCCTGCTCGCCGACGCGTTCGCCGGCGTGGCACCGGCGCCCGGCGGGCCGTTCAAGCTCGCCGACTGGCAGCACACCGAGTGGGGGCCGGTGCTGGCCACCGCCACCACCTGGGCCGGGTGCCGGCTGGTCGACGACGAACCGCGCGAGGTCGGGTGGGCGCTGCTGGCCGAGGCGGTCCTCGAGCACATCGAGCTCGGCGACGAGCAGGCGCCGCCGTTGGCGCACCGCCGCGGCCGCTACCTGCGGCTCGAGTAGCGCCTGTTCCCGGCGTTCAGCCGGCGCAGCAGGCCGCCTCGGTGTCGCCCGCGCACGCCTCGGCGGGCAGGTCGTGGACCTGGGCGAGGGTCTTCCCCTCCAGGTCGGTGCCCGCGTCGGCGAGGACCGTGTAGACCTCCCAGGGCTCCTCGCCGGGCCCGGTGACCCACACCTTGTCCTGCACGGCGTAGCAGCACGTCGTGCCGTCCTCGACGCGGGTCTGCATGCCGGCCGCGGCCAGCCGCTCGGTGGCCGCGGCGGTCGCCGCG